>JABIHN010000008.1 GCA_018649625.1 Fidelibacterota bacterium
ATCCCAAAATGTTCCACCACCAAATAATACCAATAATACACCACCTAAAGCCCAACCTGGAATGGAATATGCTACAAAAATAATGACGCTGGAAACAAAATCAAATGTCGAACCATGTTTTAAAGCTTTTTTAATTCCCAACGGAATACATACGATATAAGATAAAAAATATCCAATAAGTCCAAAAAATAAGGAAACTTTAAAGCGGGGAGCCATTACTTCTGTCACTGGTTTGGCATAAGTATAAGATTTCCCCAAGTTGCCTGTAAGGATGCCCGAATATTCCTGCTGAAAAATAACGGCTTTTCTCGAGCCATTATCATCCGTTTCATCTATAGATGCATACCAAACAGGACTAGCGGAACCATCTTTTTCAAAAACACTTAAGTTGCCATTCTCATCTGCAGACACATCCACACGCCATATCTGACCATCTCTTTTTCCTACGCGTTTTTCCACTTGATTCTGGTCAGATGGAATCGTGAAATCTCTATGTTTTATTTCTCGTGGCCAAATACCTAACCAAATTAAATATCGTTGATAGATAGGTTTGTCAAATCCATAAAATCGTTTTAACTCTTTCATAGCAGATTCTGGTAAGACGCTTCCACCCATGGCACTCACCGAACTTCCGCCCCCTTCTGCTCCACCTGTCATGCCACCCATTTGCAATTGCATAATGGTTTGTTCTAAGGGACCACCAGGCGCTAGTTGAAGAATGGTAAATACGAGTATTGTTGATCCCAAGAATGTTGGAATCATTAGTAATAATCTTCGAATGAAATAGGTTAACATTCGTTTGCCTAGTTATGGCGTTCCAAGTATTCCGGCCAGAATTTCATATCCATTTCTGCTTTTGGAAGTTTTTCACCAGACGATTTGGCCTTCACTAATTGTTCAATTTTATTTTCATCCATCCACCAATATCGAAAGACATCCCAGAAATCGCCCTGGTATCGTGTAAACATCCAATCGGGAAACCCAAATTTATCCCAATAGAGAATACGTTGATAATTACGAACAATACTCCAAGCAGTTGGGTGAACGTCTGAAAAGATTCCATCAATTTCTTGAATAATTTCAATGCGCCGTTTTTGATCAAAACATGTATCATATTCTTGAAGCAATTCATCTACACGATCGCTTTTAAAACCCCACACATTATTATTATCATTTTGATCTGCTAATTCAGATTTTAATGAAGTTTCTGGATTAGGATAAATCAGCCCACCATAACCCAACATTGCAACTTGATAATTCCGTTCATTTACATTTTTAATCATGGTGTTATAATCCACAAATTTAATTTGCATATCCAATCCATATTCTTTGAGCATTTGCTGAACTGGTGTGGCCATATATTCATAGGTTTTTGGCAAACTTAATTCGAAAGATAAAACGCGCCCTGACTCTTCATGAGTCAACCATCCGTCTATATTCCTATTGGTAAAGCCGGCTTCTTTTAAAAGAGATACAGCTTTTTCCGCATCTGGTAAAAAGGGATTATTTTTCAGATTTTCATAAATGGTTCCTGCATACATGGAATTCATATATCCATATTCATTATAATACATTTCACGATTCAATTTTACACGATCATACAAATAGGTAAATGCATATCGAATTCGTTTATCATCGAAAGGCCATTTCCGCATATTGAAGAAATATCCGGACGTTCCAGCGGGACGCTCAGAAAAGACACGCTGTTTTTTTACCCACCCCATTTCAATAGATTCATATTCAGTTTCTTCTACCCAAATTCTTGCTTGGCTCACTGTATAGAAATCTTGTTCACCTTTTTTGAACTTTTCATATTCAAGAGCTGTATTGTCCTTTACCACAGATACTTTGATTTTATCAAAATTAAACATGTGTTTTGAAAAAGGATCGTTTTTTGCCCAGTAATCCAACCGTCTTTCTAAAATAAAAGATTCTTGATTTCTAATTTTATTTTCAGGGATAAAATATGGTCCACTACTCGTGAACATAGAAAAAGCATATTCTTCTAAATATGCTGTTCCATCTAAATCTTTAAGTATATGGTTTGGTAAAATAGACATGGCGCTAAAATAAAGGAAATTTCGCCAATTAACTGTCTTCGCTTTTACGGAAACGATATATTTACTTTCAGCAACAGGGCGTTCAAATTTCCCAAATGATAATTGTTCACTTGGCATCAATATGGTTTCATCCATACGTAAATCCCAAGTTGCCACAATATCATCTGCTATTATAGGCTTTCCATCTGACCACCGTGCATCAGGATTAATACGATATTTGAATACTTTTTTATCTTCAGATATGTACCAATGTGTCGCTAAACTTGGGATAAAATCTAAAGTGGCTGGATGCTGGCCTAATAATGATTCATAACATAATCGTTCAATAATTCTAGAGTTTATCATTTGACTAGAATTTTGACCGATAGTTCTAAGCGTTCGGGGAAAATTTGAATGTATATATTGAAGTGTTCCACCCTTAACTGCATTCGGGTCTCCAAAAAAAGTTCCGTCTTTTTCTGACCAAATATATGTTTCATAGCCGAGTTCTTCAGCCATTTTCTCAAACCCATATCCGCCATTTTGGGCTGAAGTTGAATTGTCTATAGATGTAGGGTCAATATTTTTTGCAAAACTTATTTGTTTATTTTTTTTCTCATCGCCTCCACAGCTCACAATTAATATAGAAAAAATAAAAATTAATATTTTGAATTGTTTGTTTTTCATGATGATTTATAAGTACCTATTTATATTGTTAAAAAGGGCTCGAAATTTAATGTTTTGCTGTCCCAGAAAATATTTTAATTCACTGAAATCCTGAAGTCATTTATATTCTATTTAGTCGCCAATCCCAAGCCCGCGAAATAATAAACCATTGTTAGAAACACACAAACAGAAAAAGTTGAAGTCCATCGTTTCATATAATGTGAACTATTAAAGTCACGGTTCCAATCTTTTAAATAAATTTGTTCAGTAATTTTACTGCCTCCCTGCTTCTCACATTTTTTCACTAATTGTTGAAATTTTGGAATGTCTTTAATTGGGATGGCTTTTATCCCACTATTCAATGCAATTTGTATTAAAGGATCATTACAAGGGTTACTATCATTTGCGATAGAATTTTGTCCTAATAAAATCGAAAATAATACTATTAAAATAAACCAGTTTTTCACTTTATACCATAAACAAGTTTAAATGAGAATACTGGTAGATCATCAATTGTCATTGCTGGTCCTTTTACTTTTTCTCCCGAAAGTCGCCATTTATCTTGCTTATATCCATTATTCATAAAGCCAGCCTTTACATCAATACCCAATCGAGATGATAAATAATATCTCACACCAATCAGTCCCGAATACCCTATCCAATTTTTTCTCATCGCATCCGTTGAAGTCATTTTAGTCATTGGACTTTCATCGCCAAAACTGTTTAGTATTTGATTCCAATCATCCGATTTATCTCCTGGAGATGTATCTACTGATATTTTAGCTATCCCCCAAATAGGCGCCAAAGTAAAATTCAATTCTATTTTTTGTTTCCATCTGAAAAATGTTTGTATCGGGAAAAAACGATACCGAATTGTTCTGTAAAACACAGAAGTAGCATTTACGAGTTCGATATCTCCGATTTCATAAGATGACATTGAAGTATATCCAACACGTGCATTGCTGAAAAATTCATAATACACACCCCAATCTAAGAGCAGATTTCTATTGAAAATATTTGCAGTTGGAAAAGGTACATCTGTGTTTTCATCAAAACCAGACAAGGTAGGCTCATATAAACCAAGCCCAAAATCAACACTCAATTTTGGCTGAGCAGCTGTCGGCGAACTCAATAAAAAAAGGACAGAAAGAATTAATACAGGAATTTGACTCTTCATATAAGGTTCTTAATTTACGACCCATGAAACTAATTGCGAGCATATTCCTTTTAACATTTTCTCTTGTAGCATCAGATACAACACATACTGATGTAAATCATATGATTGTAAAGTTTGATGGGGAGACTTTAATCGGTTCCATTGATTCAATTAATCGAAAAAATGTCTATTTTATTCAAAAAGATTCTGCTGAGTACGATTCATTACTCCTAAAAGACGTTTATTACATTTATAATGATTATGATCGAATTTTCTACAAAAGTTGGAGTTTCGAACAAAATTTGAATCGTATGAAAAATCGGTCTGGATTTATTTTCACATTAAATGGGGATACAATTCCATTTTATAGTATCAATTTTATTGCGGATATGATTCATCCAGAAATTTTTATAAAAACAGGATTAAATCAATCCGAATTTATTTCATTATTTGAAATTCAAAAAATCGTAACTGACAATTCAATAATGCAATATTCTATTGAGCGTGGGTTTTTCTACTCTTTTTATGCCTTTTTGGTTTCAGCAACTTTAGATATACCTTTTAAATGGGATAACTCTCGAAGAGCTTCACCACAAATTTGGGATCGTTATAATGATTTACTTCCAAAAGCAACAATGATAGGATTAAATGATACTGGAAGCAAATATGAATCATTAATACTAAGTATTCCAATTTCGGTTGGTTCATCTATGCTATATGATTTGTGGAAAAAGAAAAATGTTTTTTATTTTACGTCTGCCTATGAAGAAAATTTATTTGGCAGAAATATGTATGTGTTTTCCCTGAAACATATTAGTAAAGTCTATCTTGAAAACACTATTTTTAAGTTAGAAAAAACTAAATTAGGGGTAAAATTCATCGGATGGATTAGGGGAAAAAATTCGTAAGTTATCCTAATGCTACACTTTAATAATCAAAAAAATATTCTAACAATTGTATTCTTAACCTTTTTGGGATTATCTTGTTCAGAAGACCCGATTCAACTTCCCACGGCGGATAGAACGCCTCCACAGGGTGTAATTATTTTCCCTGTTGATGGAGAATCTGTTCAGGGTGATATTAAAATAAAAGCACGGGCAACCGATAATGAAATTGTGGATTCCGTTCAGTTTTATATTAACCAGGAATGGGTTGGCACTGACGAAACTGATGAAAATGATATCTTCGAATTTGAGTGGAAAACCCTTAATTATACTGAAGATGAGTTTCATTACATATCTATTATTGCTTATGATAGGAAAGAGAATGATTATGCATCCTTCCCTATTAGAGTAAAAGCTGACAATCAAGACAATGAGTTACCAGTTGCATTTATATTAAACCCCTTTTCAGGTCAATATGTCAATGGGGTTGTAGATATTACAGTTGAAGCTTCTGATAATGATAGTATCCAATATGTAAGCTATTATATAAATAATATGCTTCAAGGATATGTTCAAGAACCTCCTTTTATTTTTCCATGGAATACTAACTTAGTCCAAGATGATGAATATTACTCAATTTTTGTCAGAGTTCGTGACATGAGCAATAACCTCACCACCATTTCACCAATAAATGTAATCGTAGACAATGATGTTCAAGCTGATGTCATTCCACCTACGGGTTCAATCACTAGCCCACCAGCTGGACTTACCGTAAGCGGAATAGTAGAAATTATCATCAGTGCTTCGGATAATCGAGCCATGGGTGAAGTACTTTTCTCAATCGATGGAACATATATTATAACAGATGAAGAAGCACCCTATAATTACAGTTGGGACACAACACTTGAAGAAGAAGATATTGAGCACACTATTAGTGTTGTATTAGTTGACCTTTCGGGTAATGAATCACCCTTGAGTCCTATTTCCGTATTTGTTGATAATAATCCTCCTGGAGATATATCACCACCCATTATAGTTCAAACTGAACCTGCTGCAGGCCAAACGCTTTCTGGAGTAGTTTCTATTGATGTTTTAGCATCAGATGATACTGGAATTGACTACATTGAGTTTTATATCGATGGAGAATCTGTAGCAAACGATTCAACTGCACCCTATTCATATTCCTGGGATACTGAAACCGTTTCAGAAGATATGGATCATATTATTGCTGTTGTTGGGTTCGATCTTGAAGGTAATTCTACCCTTGCATCACCTGTTTCAGTTTATATAGATAATTATGATAATATTCTGCCCGTAGGGCAAATTCAAAATCCGGCCGCCGGTCAATCAGTTTCAGGAACTGTTTCTATCGAAATTTCAGCATCGGATAATATTGCTGTTTCTCAAATAGACTTATCAATAGATGGAATTCCAAGAGTTATATTAACAGAAACTCCCTACACATATAATTGGGATACACTTTTAGAAACCGAAGATGAAGATCACGTAATTAGTATTATAGTCTCCGACGCATCTGAAAACATTGCGTATGTAGCGCCCATTAGTGTGTTTGTGAATAATGTTATTAATGATATAACACCTCCAGTCGCTTCAATTTCTAATCCACTTTCAGGGCAAATTGTAAGTGGCAGCGTTACATTTACCGTTCTAGCTCAGGATGATTTTGGAATTAATAATGTAGAATTTTTTATCGATGGGGAAACTGTTGGTTCAGCTTCTTCAACTCCATACCAATTTGCGTGGGACACAACAACTCTAAGTAATGATTCGCAACATACTCTCTCAGCAACAGTTATAGATAATGCAAATAATTCAACGATTGTTCAGCCAATTCTTGTTACGGTAACTAATTAATGAAAAAAATTAATCTATATAGTTTATTTATTACTATTTTGGTTTTAAGCTGCGAAGGACCTTATATTGAAGTTCCTGATAATTCCGATTCCATTGCGCCGATATTAACACTTACTTTCCCTGCAAGCCAATCTACAGTTTCAGACACTGTAAAAATTACTGCATATGCCTTTGATAATATTGAATTAGAATTGGTAACAGTTTATCTAAATGATTCAGCAATCATAAATGCCAAAGAAGCTCCATTCGAGTTTGATTGGAATACTCTAGATTACTCAGAAGATGAATATCATACTATTTATGCAAAGGCAATAGATGTTGCTGGAAATATTAATCAAATTAGTCCGATTCAAGTTCTAGTCGATAATCATGATAATGTTAATCCCACAGGTGCACTTATATTTCCCTTTACCGGACAAACTTTAAATGGCGAAATAACAATAATTATAGAAGCAGATGACAACGAAGGGATTGACTTTGTAAATATTTATATTAATGGAGATACCGTTGCAAACTTAACTGAATCGCCCTATACTTTTCTATGGGATACATCTGTAGAAATTGATGACATACTTTATACAATTCACAGTCACATTCAAGATGTTACAGGAAATCGGATTACATTGGGTCCCATAAATGTTTTAATTGATAATTATGAAACTGCTGACAATATTGCCCCAACAGGTATAATTACAAATCCACCATCAGCATCAACGGTGTCCGGCACAGTAAACATTCAAATTTCTGCTTATGATAATATTGAAATGGGATATGTCGATTTCATCATAGATGGTTCTGCCGTTGCTCAAGTATCTAGTTTCCCTTATGAATATTCTTGGGATACAACTGAAGAAATAGAAGATGCTGATCATATCATAAATATTAATCTCACAGACGCAGCAGGAAATTCCACATCCCTTTTCCCCGTGACAGTTTACATTGATAATGTAGCCGAATTGGACATTACCCCACCCGCAATCGTTATCTATGATCCTGCGGCAAATCAGACCGTTTCAGGCATAGTTACAGTCTCCACTATTGCGACCGATAACGCAGGAATCAATCGAGTAGAATTTTACATTAACCATGAATTAAGTAATACATCAAGCAATTCTCCTTACTCCTTTGATTGGAATACAACTTTATTAGATGATGATACAGAATATTCACTCTATGTAAAGGCTTTTGATACCAGTGAGAATTTTACGCAAACACAACCAATCTCAGTATTCGTAAACAATGATGATAATATTACTCCCACGGGATTTATACTTTACCCATATGCTGGACAAACTGTTAGTGGAACAATCGAAATTCAGATTTCAGCATCTGATAATGTTGGTATAGCTCAAGTTGAGTTTTTTATTGATGGTAATTCGGTGGGAACAGACAATGATGAGTCCTACAATTTCTTCTGGAATACAGAATCTTTTTCGGAAGATAATGATCATATAATCTCTATAACAATTACAGATTTAAGTGGGAATTATATAAACCTTTCCCCCATAGCGGTATTTGTTAATAATATTGTAACACCCGAAGATGATATAACCCCACCTGTTGTTGCTATTTTAACTCCAGTTTCGGGTCAAACTGTCGAAGATACAGTTTTTATCTCAGGATTTGCAGCAGATAATGTCGGTATAGACTATGTACAATTTTTAATCGATGATGCATTGATTTCAACAGATTCAGACTCACCTTACACCTATAATTGGAATACCTATGAACTGGCAAATTATTCAGATCATATAATTCAAATGGTTGCCCGTGATATTGCTGGAAATGAAACCAATGCCCAACCTATTATTGTAACAGTTCAAAATGAATATAATGAGCAAATACAATCTCTTTCTCTTTCTGTCTCCGAAAATAATATCTCATTAAGTTGGGATTCACCCAACAATGCTACATCATTTAAGGTTTATAGAGATAATGTATTCGTTATTGAAACAACAAATCAAACATTTGATGATGCTGTCATTGGCGGCATAGAATATTGCTATACAATTTCGGCTGTTAACTCAGTAGAAATTGAAGGCCCTATTTCTGCAGAGCAATGTGGAATAGCTATATTGGCTGCACCTATTTCCTTCACAGCATCCGTAGATGATACTACAGTAACACTTGTATGGAACTCAATTGAAAATGCATCGGGCTATAGCCTTAATCGTGATAATGTGGAAATCATGAATGGGTCACCATTGACTTTCACTGATTCAGAACTTGAACATAATTCAACCTATATTTATACTGTAACCGCATTTGACATGAATTCAACAAATGGTACAACAAGTGAGCCAATTACAGTTACTACACATGCTGCGTTAATCAGCCCAGTATTATCATTAACTGTTTCAGGAACAGATGGAAATTTGACTTGGACATCGGTTTCATCTGCTGTTGCATATAGACTTTATAAAGACAGTAATTTTATTGCCGAAATTGATGTTACCCAATATGAGATAGAATTAACACATGCTGTGGAAACCTGCTTTACTGTTCTTGCTCTTAATGAATATGGAACATTAAGTGAACTTTCAAATTCTGAGTGTGGTACAGGCGAATTAACTCCGCCAACCTTATCGCTCACAGTAACAGATTCAACTGCTGCATTAAATTGGAATACTATTCTTTCAGCGATTAATTATAAAATATATCAGAACGATACATTTCTTATAGAAACAACAAATACAAATTATAGCCTAAATATTGGAACTGGAGTTCAAGAATGTTTCAAGATTTCAGCTGTCAATAATTATGGAACAGAAAGTAACGCATCTAATCAAGAATGCGGAACTGGATTTTAAGGAAACAAACTATCTCCATCGCAACTTTTTAAAGTATGTATAAAATTGATAGAATTATAATTTCCTGATAAAAATGAAATATAACCAGAATCAGGTTTGCTCATATCCAATAAATAATATTCTGGAATTCCTGTTGTCTGAATTGTATCAACTTCCCCATTAAGAGAATTAATATTTAAGGTAGAATAAGTGTAAGTCATCCAACCACTTCCAGTCCACTCATTTGAATCTAAAATACAGTCTGAAAAAATAAATACCCCGATAGTGTCATCTTGGGTAACAAATGAATCAGCAATCACAAGTTGAAAGGACGATGAAATAGAATAAACTTCAGGGACAATACATATTTCCACCGAATCATATTCTGGAACAGTCCATGTTCCCGAAGCTTTATAACATTCTACAAAAGTTGTATCCGAGAATTCACCAACATTTGTAGATACATCTTTTGCACGAACTATGTATGCAAATATTTCCTGCCATTCGATTTTATTATCGACGTAAGAATTAATTGAACCTGAAATAACAGTAAGAGAATCAAATTCATCTTCTTTAGTGTTTTTTTTAAAAATATGATATTCTTTAACATCGTCAGATATTGATTTATCCCATGTTAAATTAACGCGAGGGTTGCCTTCACTCATGGTAAAATGGCTACGAAGCCCTGTCGGAAATTCAGGTGGGTCTTCATCTACATCACAAGAAAATAGAATGAATATAATCATTAAAAATGAAAGTCGATTCATCCTAAAGGTTATAGGAAAATTTATTAATATAAAAGACCAGCTTTTCAAGATTGAATAAAATGTAAGTATAATACATAATATAAAAGCCCGTCTTACGACGGGCTTTACAATGAGCGAGAGACGAGATTCGAACTCGCGACCCCCACGTTGGCAACGTGATGCTCTACCAGCTGAGCTACTCTCGCATTTATAATGAATCTAATTACTAAAAATTTAGCGGCAAAAATTAAGTTTTTGATTTTAGTCTGACAACGGTGTTTTTAAAGAATTTGGGAATAATTCAAACATTGAGTCATTACGATACCAAATCATGATGCATCCGCCTAAAAATAGCAGGTTCTCTCCTATTTTACTCCATCCTACCATATCACCTTCTTTTAATCCACACCCACATTCAATATCGAAACCACGTAGTATTGCTTGTAAAATTAATAAGATGAAAAATGTAAAAAGACCGCCACTAATAAAAATCGAACCATGTATAAGTATTCCGAATACAAGTCCAAATCCAATTAACAATTCTAACCAAGGAACTATTAATGCAATTATATTCTCTAAGCCAAAAGGAATAATATGATAATTGGTAATACTTCGTGCAAATTTTCCTGGATCTAATATTTTATCAAAACTGGCATAAATAAAAGTAATACCAATAATAACTCTAATTAATAAAATTATCCCTGGTTGAATTTTATTCATGAATTTCTATTTCCAATCCTGCTTCAGTCCACGATTTCCAACCACCTTTAAATACTAGAATATTCATAAAACCATTTTCTTGCAACTCATAAGCTAATTCTTCACTCGATCCGCAATCATCGTCACTACAATAAACAACAAATCCTTTTTCATAGCCAATAAGAAAATCAATTTGTTCTAATAACATTTCAAAATCATCATTGGCAATTGCCCCAGGAATCATTCCATTAACCAAATATTCTTCAGCCCTTGCATCAACAAATAATACACCTGTTTTATGAAGTTGTTTGGCCGTTTTGAGATCGACTTCCCGTATTTGGGGATCAAATACAACCCTTAATAATTCATCATTGTTCGATACAATCTCAATGTCTTGAGCAACCCAAGGAATTGATTTTGTACGAATTAAATTAGAAAGAACTCCAATAAAAATTGAAAAGCTAATTATTACAACTATTTGTTTTTTATAATCCAATTAAAGTGTAGGCAAATTGTTTTTTTAATAGTTATTCTACTATTTAATTCTCTTATTCATCTTTATTGAAGGCGTTTTTACGCTTTTCGAAGGTGCTTTTATTTTAGGTGATAAAGAGTTGCAAGTAGCCAATGATTTATTAACAAATGATAATAATTCAGGATTATCTTTAATCTTTTTATTAAGAGAAATTGTTTCATATTTAATTGTGTTAACGGCTTCTGCAATAGCGGATTCCGATATAATTAAATCTTCTCTATATTGTCGAATCAACTTTAATACATTTTCTTGGTTTGCGTATATATCTTCCAACGATTTATTGACATCTTTTTTTTGTAACCGTTCAAATCTTTTGTGAATGGATTTTATTTTTGTTTCATGAGAACTAACGTCAACCACTGCTTCATCAGAATCATTCATGCTCACAGTTAAAACAGACAAGAATTTCCCCTGCTTTCCACATGAATATAAATAGGGGCCATTTTTCTTTTGTTGATTATTATTACGAGTCAAGTTTGTACTTCCACTTGTGACAATAAAATCTGCGTTTTCAAAATGGGTTGGTAAATCGGAATAAGTACTTTGATCAGCATTTACCAACATAACTATAATATCAGTTTGCTTTGACAATTGATTAATATATTCGTTTCCAGCTAAGATATAATCATCTGCTATCATTGTTCTACTTGTGTCAGGTAACTTATCGGTAACACCAATGATTCCGATTTTTAATGATCCTTTTTCAACAATACGAAATGGTTCAAATAAAAGTGAATTAGATGTAGCATCACGCAAATTAGCAGATAAAAATGGAATGTCTGTTTTGTCTTCCATTTCTTTTAGGAATGACAATCCATTCAACATTTCGTAGTGCCCAACATTAATAGCATCACACCCGATTTTCCCATATCCTTCTAATATGGCTCCTGCACGAAAAATTTCTGATTTTTTATTTGAAACAGTCAATCGTTTTGTACTGAAAAATAAATCACCCGCATCTACAATTAAAGGATCAATACCATTTTCACGCATTTCATTGATTTTTACAAATCTTCTGGACAGACCGCCCATTGGATTCTTTTTTCAACCACAAGGATCCAGTTGGCCATGAACACTTCCTGATAAAACCATAGTGACCGTACCATGCCCTGAAGCTTTGGAACATGACCAAAGCATCATCATAATCATTAAAGATGTAATTGAATATTTTAAGTTTAATTTCATTTTTATCTTATCCACCGCTGAGTTTGGCAGAATATCCTTTTGTTAATAATAAGTTTTGTATTTTTTCTCTATGATTCCCTTGAATCAAAATATTTCCATTTTTTATAGAACCTCCAACCCCGCATCCTTTTTTTAGGAATTTTGCAATTCGGTTTAAAACATCAATTGATTCTTGGAACCCTTTTATAACAGAAACAATCTTGCCACCACCCTTTCTATCCAAATGAATACGTATTTGTTGCTGAGATGGATTCACAATTTGGACATGTTTTTTCTCTTTTTCTAATGAAAAAGAATCATTTGTCGAATATATTAATTTTGAATTTTTCATTATCATTGGTATCAAAACAAATTAAACTAAATATTGTTCCAATTTCAGATAGGAAAACATACTAATTTTTTAAAGGTAAATAACAGAGACAATTCACAAGATATGAAACAAATTAAACAAATGAATAAATGAAACATCTATTTCGGTTAAGCTTTTTCCTGACTTCAATTCTTTTTTCTCAAAATAGTGAAACAATTAATGGCCGTTTTTCTGAAACTGGTATTTTTTTAAAAGAGTTGCATTTTGATTGGAATCATTCATTAGGACAAACTAAAACTTCGTATTCAATAGATTTAAATGAATTTGATTTTGGTTTTTCTAATTTTATAATGATTCACAATAAAATAGGCGATCTACAAAATTTGGAAACAAATTTTATTGGACCAGAATTATCTATTAAACAGTTGAATTTGACGGCGAAATTGAATTCTAAAAATTGGCTGATAGCGGAAAGAATTCGCCGTTTAAATAAAAGACAATCCATACCAATAGAAGCAATTGAAATAATTGCCAACTCCGTGAATCTTTATTACTTAGATTATGGAGAATCGCCAAGAAGTTTAAATGATCTTCATGTAAAACAATATATCAATTTAGATGATTTCCCATTTAATAATTCAACCTGGACTTATGATCTAGAATTACCAAATCAGATAGTTGCCAGTCCAACACGAATTAATTCGACACCCAAAATCAAGCCAATAATATTGAATTGGAAAAGTAAAGAATTCATCTTTGATCACAAACAGGACTCATTAATTAAAATCCCATTCGTAGATTGGAATTATAGCATAAATATTAAATCGTTATTTCAAATATTTTCTTCTGAAATTCAATTAAATTATGCGAAAAAAAGTAAGTCATTTGATTTCTTACTGAAAGAAGGTCAATTCCAAATTCAAGAACTAAATTTGACTGCTATTCCAGGACAACAGCTCAACAATCGTACCGAAATTAATCTCCCTTCATTTATCATCACTGCAAATAATATTGCACTATCCGGAAGTTTAGGCGATAAACCAATTATTCATGAAGGTCATTTTTCATTTTCAATTCGAAATTTTGAAATTAAACTACCCCAAGATCTAGAAGAAGAACCCGAAATTCAGGCTATCTTAGAATCACTGGGAATTTGGAATAATTTATTTGTCATAAGACATATTCAACTAGAAATGAATTTAACTAAAGATTACATGGGAGACTTGAAACTGATATTACATACACCATTTTTAAAAATAAACATCAATGGAGATTTTTCTTTACAACAAGATGAAACTCACCCCGAAATTCTGCTCCATCAAATGGAAATAAATATCAACCCTATTTCAATGGGAGTAAGGAAATGGATACGGAACTGGGAGAAGAAAACGGGTAAAACTTTAAATCGTAAAGGCAGTACTATTTCTTTGAAAGTTGATGGCACATTAGAAAATCCTGTTATACACGGTTACTAATTACTTTTAAAAAATATCTTACAAATATTTTGTAGGAATTGAATATTTATTAGATTCAGAATTCCAATAAACACTAAGTATCCACCATCGATTTTGATCATTTAATAGCTGAATACTATTAATTCCACGAGAATAAGGCACAGGATCATCTAAGTCCTTTTTACAGGCATATGTAGACCAAACATGAGCAATATGAGCAAATTCATCAACTTTGTTAAATATCTCATATTCAAAAAATCCTTCACCGTCTAAAAATGGTTTTGCATACTCAATAAAATCTTCTAATGTCATAAAACGTATGATGCGATTTCCATCTTTATCATATTCTATTTTTGTCAATTGAGCATTTGGATGAAAAATATATTTTTCTCTATCCCAATCACGTTTATTTCCTTTTTCACCTGATATTACATCATATAAAGCATGTATAATGTGATTGATTGAAGTAACATCATTTTTGTATTTACGATGGGAGTTTTCCATACTTTACTAATAACCCATTAATGTCTATAACAATACAAGACTTAAAATTGATGAGCAGGTTTAAAGTTTATTTAATTGCTACCGTACTTTGCTTTTTTCTTTTGAGATGCACGTTTATTCTGGTTTAATTCCATTTTACGCAAACGAATAGTCAGTGGGGTAACTTCAACCAATTCATCTTCAGCAATAAATTCAATAGATTGATCTAACGAAAATTGTTTCGGTGGTCGAAGTGAAATTGTTGCATCTGAACCTGAAGCACGCATATTAGTTAATTTTTTTTCCCGAACGATATTTACATTTAAATCTTCAGTACGATTCCTTTCACCAATGAGCATGCCATCATAGACTTCAGTTCCTACACTAACAAAAAGTTCACCGCGATCTACCATTCCCATACATGCATATCCAGTTACTTTTCCTTGCCTATCGGCTACCAATGCACCTGTATTTCGTTGAGGAATTGGGCCAAACCATGGTGCATATCCGTCAAATAACTTATTCATAATCCCAGCACCTTGAGTATCAGTCATAAATTGACTTCGAAAGCCAATTAATCCACGAGAAGGTATAGAGAATTCCATGTTCACTCTGCCGCTACCATGGTTTTGTAGGTTGGTCATTCTTCCCTTTCGTGCAGATAATTTTTCGGACATAATACCAACTTTATCTTCTGGAATATCTAAAAATACTTTTTCCATGGGTTCCATAGTTTTTCCATTTGCTTCATGGGTTATAACTTGTGGTTTTGACACCATGAATTCATATCCTTCACGTCTCATCGTTTCAATTAAAACCGCCATTTGTAATTCACCTCGACCCCGCACTTCAAAAACATTCGTCTGTTCTGTTGGCAAAACTTGTAAAGACACATTACTTAATATTTCTTTTTGAAGTCGTTCGTGTATATGTCTGGTTGTTAGATATTTTCCTTCTTTTCCAGCAAATGGACCATTATTTACATAGAATAACATTGAAACGGTAGGTTCATCAACTTCAATTCGGGGTAAAGGGTCGGGATTTTCATTATCGGAAATAGTATCTCCAATTGAAATTCCATCTATACCCGCAATTGCAATTATATCCCCGGCTTCTAATTTTTCAACTTGAATTTTCTGCAACCCTTTAAATGTATATAAAGCAGAAAGTTTATGATGATGTGTAATTCCATTTTCACCACAAAGCGAATAAGATATATTTGACTCTAGAATACCATTATTTAATCGACCAATTGCAACCTGCCCAACATAAGGATCATAATCTAAATTTGTAATTAAAAATTGGGGAATATGATCATCATTTGCAATCGGACCTTGAATTTTCGATAATATGGTCGCGAACAAAGGATCTAAATTATCAGACCCATCATCTAAGTTAAGATGAGCAATGCCTTCCTTTGCATTAGTATAAAGAATTGGAAATTCTATTTGATCATCCGTCGCATCTAAATCAATAAACAAGTCATAAACTTCATCAACAACTTCACTAATTCTTGCATCTCCACGATCAATTTTATTAATAATTAATATAATTGGGAGATTTTTTTCCAATGCTTTTTTCAAAACAAATCTAGTCTGTGGTAAAGGTCCTTCGCTAGAATCAACCAACAATAATGCACCATCAACTAGATTCAAACTCCGTTCTACTTCACCGCCAAAATCAGCGTGACCAGGTGTATCCATAATGTTGATTTTGACGTTATTATAATATATAGCAGTATTTTTAGCTGTAATAGTTATTCCACGTTCTTTTTCTAGATCCATTGAATCCATAACCCGATCTTCAATTTCTTGATGGGCAGAAAATGTACCACTTTGCTTTAACATTCCATCAACAAGGGTGGTTTTCCCGTGATCAACGTGGGCAATAATTGCAATATTTCTAAAGGTATTTTTTCTCATACATAATTCTCAAATTAATTTAAAGTTATTGATAAAAATTTGGGTGAAAGGTTAAATAAAGTATATAAACGATAATATAAAGAAACTTTTAAAAAAAGTTTCTTTATATGTTAATAATCACATTATTAACGATTTTTGTTTCCTGAATTTCCCTTTCGATTTTTTCTTCCACGGAATTTTTGATCTTTTCCGTATCGTTTCTTTTTCTTCCCTTTGTAAAAATCTTCCTTGGAAGTCTTAGCTCGATTTGGCAATTCTTTTGATATTTCAACAGATAATTCCACGTCTTCAAAAGATTTGTTATTTAAGGCTTTAATGACAGCATCTTTTTTAGAATCTTCAATTTCAAAAAAAGAGAATTTTTTCATGATATCGATGCTACCAATGACAGCATCACTTGAATCAAGAGCTTCATTAATTAACCCCATAAGCCGATTCGGTGTTAATCTATTTCGTTCACCTACATTGATATAAATTGTGGAAAAGTTTGATTCTCTTCTCACTGATCTGCTCTTTCGTTCTCGAGGTTCACGGGAATCTCGAGAATCACGAGAATTCTTTTTATTCTTACCACCAGAAATATTTACATCTCGAGCATTCTTATAATAAGATAAATATCGATTGAACTCAGCAGACACAAAATGTTTAATTAAATTTTCACGATCAAGATATTCTAACTTTTTGTAAATATCTTCTAAGAAAGGTCCAATTTGCTCTTCATTTACTTCTACTTTTCCAATTTTATCTATAAGTGCATATAATCTTTTTCCACAAATATCTTGTCCACTAGGAACAAGTTCCCGCTTAAATGATATTTTAGAGATTCTTTCAATCTCTTTAATCTTTCTCATATCTCTAGAATGTACAATTGCTATAGAGATGCCACTTTTGCCAGCTCGTCCAGTACGACCGCTTCGATGAACATATATTTCGGGGTCATCGGGCAAATTGTAATTAATAACATGCGTAAGAGCATCGACATCCAACCCTCGAGCTGCCACGTCCGTCGCAACCAATACTTGTAAAGTTCCACGTCTAAATTTTCCCATAACTTCATCGCGTTGAGATTGAGATAAATCGCCATGGATTGCATCAGCATTATAGCCATCGTGCATTAACTTATTCGCCACTTCTTTCGTTTCTCTGCGCGTTCTACAAAAGACAATACCATAAATGCTTGTATTAATATCTGCGATTCGTTTTAAAACTTCATATCGATCTTTGGCATTCACCATATATAAAACGTGTTTTACATTTTCAGCCCCCATATTAACTCTAGCAACAGCAATTTCAATCGGGTTATTCATATTTTTTCGAGTTATGGCCATGACTTTCTTTGACATTGTCGCAGAAAAAAGTAATGTTTGCTTGCCCTTAGGTGTGTTTTCTAAGATAGCATCTAAATCTTCTTTAAACCCCATCGTGAGCATTTCATCTGCTTCATCTAAAATGACTCTATCAATATGCTCTACAAATAGTTTTTTACGTTGGATTAAGTCTTTTGTACGGCCTGGAGTACCTACAACTATATGAGATCCTTTTCTTAAAGATCGAATCTGAGCATCAATTCGAGTTCCGCCATAAACGGCTAGAATATTAATACCTCGAAGATATTTGGAATAAGCCATTAAATCTTTTGTAATCTGAACACAAAGCTCACGAGTTGGGCATAAGATTAATGTTTGGGTGGCTTTTTTAGTTATATCTACAGAATGAATTGCTGGTAAACCAAACGCTGCGGTTTTTCCTGTTCCAGTTTGTGCTGTTCCAATGATATCTTGATTGGAAGACATTAATTTTGGAATTGTTTCGGCTTGTATTGGTGTAGGGGTAACAAATCCTATTTCTTGGATTGCTTTTAGAATTTCAGGTTTTAAATCAAATTGGGTAAATGTACTCATAAGTAAAATTGGATCTTATTAATTGGTTTATCAATTTATTGAAATTGACATAAAAAATACCGCTGAAGTTCGCTTGTTGTAGTCTGGTTAAACAGATATATTTAACACAAGATTAAAATGAATATAATAACGACTTTTTAAAAACTAAAATTTATAGAATATCCCGATACTGAATTAAATACTCCGAAATCTGTTTGAACATAATCTACTCTAATTTTAGGTCCACGTGGTATTTGATAATTTAGTCCAACACCAAATGAAAGTCCTTGCTCTGCTTTATCACCCGAATCTGCTTCATTCATAAATATGTGAGATTGTCCAATTCTGACAAATAAAATATCATTTAAATTGTATTCCATTCCAGCATTCACATATTCCACATTATTGTTCGGGTGAATTCCATCTAGAGCTAATAATATCTTTTGTCCAGGTAGCACTGAATATTCTTTTGCTAACCCAAACCTGAAAAAGATGGGCAATGGCCATTTGCCTGCATCTAAATGGGCATCAATTCTATCATTATTTCCATAAATTGTTTCATCCAAATCAAAATCAACAAGTGTATTGGTTCCCTCCATTTGAAGCTTACCACCAAAATTTGATACACTCATTCCGATTTTAAGTCCGCTTGAAGTAACAAAAATAGATCCAATATCAATTGAAATACCTTTAGCGTGCATTTGCCAAATTTTTTCCTGGATCATTTTAGCATTAATCCCAAACGAAAATCTATCCGTTAATCTTTTCGCATACGAAATACCTAGAGCTACATTACTAACACTGAATTTTTCACCGGTTCCCTCAGGATTTTCAACTGTTCGAACCATCATTTCATCCATTGTTACTCCAGAGTAAGATAGCCCCAAAGATCCGTAATATCCCATGGGTATGACTGCGCCACCATGATAATAATTTGTTTCAACTAACCAAGGAGAATGGTAAACATGAGTAGTAGGTCTATCCATTTCTACAATTCCAGCAGGATTCCAATATAGGGCACTTACATCATCTGATACAGCTACAAAGGCACTTCCCATAGCTATTGCCCTAGCTCCAGCTCCAATTTCAAGAAATGAACCAGCAGTGGTTGCTACGTTTGACTGTCCAACAATCGCGGTTATAGAAAATACAAATATTGAGAAGATTCGTTTCATTACTTGATGACAGCAAACTTCCCTGTAGTTTCGATACCGAGATTAAACGCATCAACATGATAAAGATAAACTCCAAAAGAAATTTCGAGTCCATCCTTTGATAATAGGTTCCATGATTCTGTCCCATTTTCATTTACGTCATT
Source organism: Fidelibacterota bacterium (assembly GCA_018649625.1). GTDB lineage: Bacteria > Fidelibacterota > Marinisomatia > Marinisomatales > UBA1611. Next base: position 19,942 of record JABIHN010000008.1, read on the forward strand.
ATGTTCAATGGTATTAACTAAATAACCTGCAAGTGTAAAGATTTTAATTGTACACTGACTCGGAAGATTAATAAAATCTATTTTTCTTGGACCGCGACCCGATTGATATATATGACGCGGTTCCCAAGATGCTGCAACAACATAGGGATTTGGTACAACCGCAATAGCATCAAGATTATTTTTAGCGCTATCGGGATTGATTGATGAAGCTGTAGATGTGAAACTGAAAATATCTTCTACAGAAAAAGGTCGATTGATAGCTATTTTAAATATATCGCCTTGTACTGGATCAATTACTTCTAATATAGTAGTATCAAACAAAGTTGTATCTGTATAAATAGTGTCTGTTCCAGTTATAATTGTGTCGAAAAGAGTGGTTTCCATAATTGATAATGAATCCTGATAAAACCGTATTGTAATAAGCGGAGAAATCTCTCCATCATAAGGGCGAATCATAATGGGTTCATCTGGATCCCATTCATCATCTCGATCATAATCAGATATTCTGAAAGGTGGAAAGTCGTTATGGGTTACATTCTTAATTCTAAAAGGTGCTCGTGTATCGTAAGAATCAATCGTGATTGAATCTCCAATGTTTCCTTCAAATTGAATTTCAAAATCTGCAGGAAAAAGTCTACTGGGTGTAATTGCATGTCTATAATTGCTATTTCCAATTGTCCATCTTGATGAATCATCATCTAATCCCACTTCAGAATCTTCTAATACTATACGCATCCCGTCAAAAATTGGGTTGTTATATCCACCGTCCATATTCGTTTCATGGAATAATGTGAAATAATTATAACTAGCAGTTAATAAGCCATCTTCTAATAACTCTGAATGAGTAACCAAGAAAAAACCAAGTTCTGCATTAATGGTATAATCCAAACCATATTGATATTCAATTGATCCTGATTGATTTGTGACTTTTACAGGAAAAGTTGTATCATATAACGTTGTATCCGTAAAAATAGAATCAGTACCGGTAATAGACGTATCTACCGTCGAAATTTCTGTTATAATCATAGAATAAATATTGATATTAGATGCCCTAGCAATACTATCTTTTATAACTAAGGTTTCTAAAACTTCTTTTTGATTTCTAATGTTAAAAACAACTTCTTCTGCCGAGTTTAATGTATCAAATACAAGGTGGTATTCATTGTTATCTTTTATTGCGTAGGGATCTACAACATCAATATTAATTGCCCCTGACCCATATCCTGATATATGACTTAAAAAAGAGTTGCCTTCCTCTAATGTATTGGGCGGTACATAACCAATCGCAGTTCCATTTGGAACAACAATGGCAGCATTTTCACTGAGACTTACAACATTACCTTTATAATCTAAATCAAGAGAAACAGAACATTCGGAAGGTGCAATTTCTTTAAGGTTCTCTCTCTCTGAAAATCCTTTTTCAAAGAAATCCAAGTCATACCCTTTATCAAAAGCTGTAACAGAATAATAATATGTTTGTCCATTTATGACTTGATTTGAATCAGTATAGATATATTTGAGACCAGTGTCTTCACCCATATCAAATTGAACACCATTAAAACCAATTGGATGAGGCCCTTTTAATCCATTCTCAATATCAAAAATAGCAATTGGTTCTTTAAACGTAATATTTCCATAAGCATCGGTAATGGTATAAGAGTCAATAAAACCCGGATCTGTACTTCTATAAATTCTATACCCTTCAAAATCATTGCCATAAATAGGATCAACAGATATTTCAGAAAAATCGTCCCAATAAAGAGTCACTTTATTATTACCTGGGACTGCAGTCATTGTGGGCTTTAAAGGTGGTTTAGCGAAACTATAATCATTATCATAAATATGTTGCATGGTATTGGCATTTCGAACGATATCAGCCATATTTTCACCAAATACCATGGCGACTGAGAATTTCTTCTTTTCTCCAGGTGCTAATGAAATATATGCAGATCCATAAAGAAAAGTTTGATCAATGTTTTGTGCCGGAACTTGAAAGATTCCGGGTTTTAGTTGATTCCACATCACTTCATCATTATCAGGTTGAATACTTGGATATGCCGCAGAGTAAAAACTAGTTAATCCTATCTGATCTGATTCATCATTATCAGTAATTTCAAAATTAGGTTCACCTACATCCGGAACGCCATTCCCTTCAGTTCCATCATCATCTGGCCCTGGATAATTTATATGATATTCTGCCAACCCATCTGCACCAATATCATCCCGGTTTAAATCCCAATCTCCATCATTGTCAATTCCGTCAAATTGACTTTCATCTATCATACCATCATCATCATTATCAATTCCATCAGTAGGATTTCCTGGAGACTCTAAAAAACTCCATCCAAAATAAACCGGTTTAAATCCACCATATGAATTACTCCAACCATTATGATCCCACTGAAATACCATATCATTTTCAACATCAAACCATGCGTCATCATCATTAAAGTCAGAAGAACCGCCAATATCTGCATCACCATACATGCCAAAAACAACACTATCTAAAGTGCTTGTCCCTACATTTGTAATCCAATAGGTTACAATAATTATATCTTCAGCAGCAGGATGATTCCATTGATACCCTCGGACATCTAATTCGATTCCTAACCCCCCGCGCCTTTCGATTTGATCTATATCTGTAGAGTCGGGGAAATATAAAAATTCATTATTATAAAAATCATCCATAACATAATACGATTCTTGATCTGCTCGCGTATATTTACCATACTGGCCATTCCATAACCCATCCCAATCTTCTGCTCTATTAGGCCATGAAGCCGGCCATGATACTTCATTATCGCTCATTGCCATTACTTCTTGGTTTGGGTCAGCATATCCAGGTAAAGGTTCAAAACTCCACGGAACGCCCGTTTCAGGATTATCATCAGATAATCCAATAGCCCCATCCGAAACAATATGTTTTCTATTTCCATTTTCGTCTATCACACTTGCCGCAATAACTGGCGTGAATTCATAAAAATAAGCATGCCCAGACCCAATTGGATAAACCCCTGAAAAACTATTACTTAAATCCCCTATTCCACCATAATTGTAAAATCGACATAAAACTCTATTCCCGGAATGGTCACCATACTTTCTATCAATATTAGACATAACTTTTCCAACGGATCGACCACGTTTTTCATATTTCTTTGTTGGATCAATTTGTGATCTCCCTGAAGAAACAATTACTAACAAAAATAGAATAAAATGTTTAATCATATTATTTAAATGAAAAAGACAATCCAAATTTGAATTGTCGAGGTGAAGAATAATAATTGGGCTGAACTAAGTATTCGTCCAATGTATTTAATGCAGGACCACTGTATTCAGGCGTATAGTTTGGTAAGAGTGAATAAGTGGCTCTTCCCGTATCATTATATACAGTAAGTTCATTCAAAGTATTGAATACATTATAAATATTCATATGCGCTGATACGATTATTTTTGAGGACAATGCGAATTTGTAAAATGCACGAATGTCAAAATTATATGTGGGAGGTTTAATACCATTATTCTCAAAAGCCGTTCTATTCCCAGCAAATTCAGTTGTATAGGGAAAACCACTCCCATAACTGAATACACCACTTATTCCCGAAGTTTTTGTGTGATGATAGGTCATAGTTCCATTTAAAGTATGGCGTTGATCCCAATCTAATGAAACTAGCATTTTCTCTGGTTCAATATCTGAAGCTTCATCAAAAAAAGCAGCAGTGGGATCAGAAGAATTCCCTTCTGAAATTGAATAAGTATAATCCAAATTTCCAGAAAACTTTTGAAGAGATCTTTTTGAAATTGCCATGGTTATACCACGAGAATTCGCATGGTCTTTGTTCACATATAAACCGTAGCGATCTCCAGCTATAAAAGTTTTTTTAATTTCAGTAGCATTTAAATTTCGAATATCCTTGAAATACCCAGTCACTTCGATTCCAATATCTCGACCAATTTGTTGAGAGAAACCAACTTCATATTGTGTGGTACGTTGAGGTTCCATATTGGCATTTCCCATAGTATTACTTATTCCTGATGCTGCTGGAACTTCAAATTCAGGATTGTCATAAATATAACTAAAATTCGGGTTTTGGAAAAAGTGACCATAAGAGAAATGCATATACCCTTTTTCTGTAATTGGAAAAGCTAAAGCAAATCGTGGACTTATTTGTATTTTAGCTTCTACATCTTGAAACCATGGAACTCCATTAGCATTCGATTCTAATCTGTCTGAATCTCCTTTAAGGTTGCTATCTACCATTTCATCTTCAGAAATTGATAAATCACCATCCAAGTCAAACCATGTATTGATTGGTTTTAAAGGGTAAAGATAATTTGGATCTTCAGAATCATTTAATATCTTCCATTTTGGATTAAAATAATCAAAGCGGATACCTAGATTTACAACCATTTGCTCTTGTTCAATCTTATCTTGGAGATATCCTGAAAGTTCTACGGGATTCCGACCTTCAGGACCAAATGAATCATGATTAGGGGTAAGTAATTGAGCATAATAAATTGGTTGATAACCCGTATTACTACTTAAATGAACCGTAAGGTCTGATAAGGTTATGTTTGTTTTTCGTAATTCAATTCCCGATTTTAATTGATGTTCTTGATTTATTTGGCTAGTGATTTCAGCTTTAACTGTTTGCACAATTGATTTCCTACTATAAACATCCATTGATTGACCGCCAACAAAAAAATTATTTGCAGTGGCATAATCAAATATATTTGGATTCACATAATACGTATTGGAATCCAATATGCCATATCGTTCATCTTCTTCCATTAAATTATTGTTAATTTTTTTATAAAAATCAGGATCATCGCTTAAATGCCGTCGAGTATGATTTTCAGTTCTAGAATACATTACATTTGCAAAAGTTGATTGACTGATTGACCAATCTACTCTGATTAAATCTCCCAGTCGAGTTTTAAACTTATTTTGTCGTCCATCAGGATTCCAACGATACGCTTGAGAATAAGATTGTGATTTTGTATCACTATACATACGATTAAAACTCATTTTTATATAAGGTGTAATCCGCCAGCTAAGTTTACCTTGTAACGTAGTTTGAGAATGCCAATTCATTGGGACCCAATCAAAAGCATCCGATTTCCTTAATCCTTCTATCAAAGTTTTTAAACTGTCTTGATAATTAGCAAAGTCCCAATCTTCAGAATTTGGAACTAGATCATTTCCCAAACCAATCTCAGGATCAATTAAAAATAAATTTGAAGAATCGGACCACATATAAGAATTTGGGTGAAAAATTCGTTGACCGTACAAATAACCATCATCTTTTTTAATCCGGCCTGAAGTGAAAAATGAAATTTTCCCAGGTAAAATAGGACCTTCTAAATTTGCTTTGAAATCAGAAATATTATTTAAATTAAGGCGACTTAATTGAGGAAAAATATCTGTATGCCCCGAATTATACCCTCCTTGACTAAGCGAAATATTTCCTGAATACCTTAAATAATCACCGTCTTTCGTAACAATGTTAACGATTCCCGACATTGCCTGACCATATTCAGCATTAAAGGTACCACTAATAAATTGAAGCTCTTGAATTGCGTTATTTTCAATTTCAACTGCAACGCCTGAATTATAAGGATCAGTAACAGAAATTCCATCAATCATATAAGAAATCTCTCCTCCACGCCCTCCTCTTACATGAATCTCACCACCTGTCACGACGACACCAGCTTGTAATGCCAGAACATCCTCAAATTCTTCCACGGGTAACATATCTACTTCTTCACTACTAATATTTGCTTGAGAATATGTTACATCAGTTTGAATCATCGCACGATCAGCTTGAACCACTACCTCTTCTAATCCAACAGCACTTTCCAATAATTCACCATTTAACGAAGTGGTTAAATCAACTTTCATTCTGGCTTGATTAATAATAAGAGATTGATACCCAATCATTGTAAATCGAACGGAATAGCTTCCTGGGGGGATTTGAAGTATATAGTAATTCCCATCGATATCTGTGGCTGCACCTAAAACAGTACCATCAATCATTACATTTGCACCGATAAGTGGTTCTCCTGTACCCTGTGCTGTTACTCGCCCCACAAGTTTTCCAGTTGTTCCAGCATATAAAGGTTGGCTTATCAGACTTAGTAAGATAAAAAAGACAGACAAATATCTGGGAGTTAATTTCACTCCAGCTAAATAATTAATAGTAAAAGAACCAGTATTTTGGATCTTATTTTACAAGAACCAATTTTTTAACAGAATGATATTCAGGACTTTTCATTTCATAGAAATACATTCCAGATGGCAATGAAATCCCATTATCTGAAAGTCCATTCCATTTAATGTTATAAATACCTTGATCTAAAGTTCCCTTCAATAGAGTAGCAACCCTATGACCCATAAGGTTATAAATCGATACAGATACATCTGATTTTTTAGCTAAATCTATTTGAATAGTAGTTTCAGGATTAAACGGATTTGGATAATTTTGATGCAATGCAAAAGCATGTGGCGTGATTCCAAGTTCATCGATGGAAACTTCTACACCAACACCAATTTGAACTGTTATTTCTAAATCTCCCGATGAAACTAACAAATCTTCTGTAATAGTGAAACCATCATATACTCCATATACACCAATCGATACAGAAATGGAATCATTGTCACTCCACGAATCTCCCTGTGCGCCAGCTACACCTTTATAAGGAGAAACTGTTAACCAGGTAAAATCATCACCTTCTTTTATCGCAACATTATCAATTGCTACTCCATAACCCCATTCTCCTCCACAATCATGATATTGAAATGCAACATTAAAGGTAGTAGCATCACCAATATAAGGTGCAAGATTATACATATAGGACTGCCAATTCCAGCCAGTTGACATAGTAGAGTCCAACACATCCCAAGTCGTCCCCCCATCAATACTTACATGAATTAAAAAATCTTCTCTATAAGCATTACCCGTCCAACATGGACCGGTAGGATTTGGATAGAATATATCCAATAATAAAAATGAAGGATTATATCCAGAAACTGTAATATCATCCGAAATCAACCATGCATCTGTGCTATCAGCACCATCTCCGATTGCATCATCATTCACGAATGCAAATTGACCTCCATCTTCCGGAGTATCATATGGCGTATATTCTGAAGATGCAACCGATGAATCATTTACACCCCACACACCCGGATCAAATCCCGAAGCACTTGGATCTGTAAAAGTTGAAAAGTTAATTTCCATGGCATCTACCAATACATCCATGGCAACCTCAATATTTGAGAGTTCTATCGATGTAATATTATAGTTTGCAGACAGAGTATCAAAATTTTGAATGGTTATTGCCATTTCATGTAAATCGCCCAAATTAGCTTCATCAAAATTGAGTGCCAATGGATTGACTTGAAAAGGTCCCATAGGTGTTGAACAAACGCCAACACTTGTTTCCGATTCTCCTTCACTATAAACTGCTGTGATCTCAAAACAGTATTCTGTTCCATTCTCTAATCCTGTTGCCGAAAACCATGAATCTGTTGTATTATCTATAAGTTCACCATCTTTATAAATGTTATATCCTGAGAATGTACCACAGGTCTCATTTACAGCACCTGTACCTCCCCAAATATGTATATCATCTACATACCAACTTTCACCATAGCCAACTGAATCCAAATATCTAAATGCAACCAAAATTTCATTTCCAACAAAAGCCGAAATATCTAAAGTAACAAACCATTCTCCATCTTCAATTACCCAAGGAAGTGAAGAATAAACTACAGTCCAAGTTGCTCCACCATCAGTTGAAACTTCAACCATATTAGAATCATTTGCATCTTCTGGATAACCATAAGATTCAATAAACTCTATATGAGCAGTTGAATAGTTGCTCAAATCAATAACGTCGGAAATCAATCGACTATCAATCGCTGTCGTTACAGTATCAGTATATAATGCTATCGCAGAAAAACCATCATTTCCGCCGTCTTCGCAAGGATACATCCCATCTCCACAGTCAATTGCTGTACTATCACTTCCTCTAAACCAACCTCCATTACCATTATCAACATCATTTACAATGTTCATTTCATTTGTAGCTAAAGAACAAATGGGAAAACATTCGTCAAACAATTGATCTCCGTAAGAACCTGATTGATGCCAGGAAAGATATACCTCTTCATTAAAAAACAATGCATCTACAAATGTTGGTGGGCATAAAGTTTGCCCTATTGTAATCGATGTTAAAATAAAACCAAAGAAAATTGCTTTTAACGATTTCATCATGTTACTCCATTTTTATTAAGATTTATTTGGGTACTAAAGGTACAATAAGAATCGTATTTATCAAATAAAATGACACTATTATTTTTAAATCGACACTTTCAAATAATAATTCAGGGTATTTAATTATGAAAAAGGCACTTTCAAATGAGTGTGGCTTTTCCAATCAAGTACAAAAATCCTGAACTATTTGAAGATATTTCACCAAAGCATTACAATATATAATTAATTACTAACTAAATGTATTTTCATCAAAATAAACTCACAAAAATACCTGACTATATTATCCATAATTTTTTATACTGGATAATATGGTCTTGTTTTACATTATAAAAGTTTTTAATTTCTTGATGTAGATATATTAGGAATTGCAACGACTTGAGGAGTTCGCCATGTATCGTTATGAAAACTTAAAATTCAACAATGATCTAGTTATCCGAGGTAGTTTATTTATTTCAATATTTTTGACCACATTTATTTTTTATTATTATCCGGAAATCATCCGAAATGGGGCTTTTAACAATTCTGATTACACCATGAATCTAAGTGAGCAAATAATAGTTCCACCTACTCAACAAGATATGCCTCAGTATGCTTCTCTTCGCCGTCCTTCAGTTGTAATTCCTTCTGATAACGAAGATATTGCGGATGATTTAACAATTGAAGATTTATCCTTTGATGATTTTGAGTTTAACTCCTTTCCCCCACCACCAATTAATAAATCCGGTCCAAAAGTGAAATTTATTCCTTATGATGAACCACCTGTTCCATTAGGAGGAATAAAAGCCATTCAAGAGAGAATTATTTATCCTGAGATTGCACTTCTAGCCGGAATTCAAGGAATTGTAATTGTACAAGCATATATTGATGAAAAAGGACGCGTTCGTGAAACTCTCATTCTTAAAGGTATAGATGAAAGTGGATTAAATGAAGCAGCCATGACTGCTATTCGAAAATCTAGATTTAAACCAGCTAAACAAAGAGATCAAGAAATTGCTGTTTGGATGAGTATTCCAATCAATTTCAAGATATATGATTAAAATAACAGTGACTTAAAATTATTTAGGATACTTAAATATGAAAAACAATGATTTAACCAAACCAAAATTTGAATATGAAGGGATTCCATCTACAGCTGATGGGTCTGAAGCAGTCGTTTGGGTAGATACCCATATTACACAAGGTGCATTTGCTTATCCAATCACTCCTTCTACACCAATGGGGACTGGATATGAGTTAGCCTATGCTAACGGTAAAAATAACCTCTGGGATGAAAAACTTACATTTGTTGAATTAGAATCAGAGCATAGTTCTGCTTCTGCATGCGAAGGATTTGCGTTGGCTGGAGGCCGCGTTTCTAATTTTACTTCTGGACAAGGCTTAGTGCTAATGAAGGAGGTTTTGTACACTATATCAGGTAAACGCCTTCCTGTAGTCTTTCATATCGGCGCCAGAGCACTCACATCTCACAGTTTGAATGTACATGCTGGTCATGATGATGTTATGGCCGTTTCTGATTGTGGATGGGGAATGTTATTTGCTAGAAATGCACAAGAAGCATGTGATTTAGCACTGATTTCACGAAAAACAGCAGAAGACTCACATACACCATTCTTTAATGTTCAAGATGGTTTTTTAACCACACACACTATTCAAGACATATTATTACCTGAACCCGAAATGATGAAATCTTATGTGGGTGATCCAAATGATAAATTGGTCAATCTAATGGATCCATATCACCCAATACAGTCTGGAACAGTTCAAAATCAAGATTCATACATGAAAGGTAAAGTCTCCCAACGATATTATACTGATCACGTAAATGCATATTTAAAATCAGCAATGGATGATTTTTATGATCAAACTGGTCGAAAATATGAAATGGTTTCATCCTATAAAATGGATGATGCTGAGTGGGCAATTGTTGGTATGGGGACAATGATTGAATCGGCACAAGCTGTCGTAGATTATTTAAGAGAAACACGCTCCCTAAAAGTTGGATGCGTACATGTTACAGCATTTCGTCCTTTCCCTTCTTCCGAAATTGTTGAAGCATTAGAACATGTAAAAGGTTTTTCAGTTTTAGAACGGATGGATAATCCATTAGCAGAAAGCAATCCGCTGACGATGGAAATAAAAGCCGCATTTGCTGACTTTTCGTCTCACAATAGTAATAATGAAATTCATATTCCAAAAATATATTCCGGTTCAGCTGGCTTAGGGTCTCGCGATGTTCGACCTTCAGATATCATTGCAGTATTTGAAAATATGATGGAAGACCAGAAACGAACATTTACGGTAGGGATTCAACATCCATTATCAGTAAACACTGAAGAAAACCCTGATATTAGACCACAAGGTATGTTCTCTATGCGTGGTCATTCTGTTGGTGGTTATGGTTCTGTTACTACGAATAAAATTATTGCGACGATTGTAGCGGATTTATTTAATCTTCATGTACAAGCGTATCCGAAATACGGATCCGAGAAAAAAGGTCTTCCTACAACATATTTCATGACTGCTGGTCCTGAACCTATTTTAACTCATTCTGAATTAGAATTTGTTGAATTTGTTGCATTGAATGATGTGAACGCCTTCAATTTATCGAACCCTTTAACGGGACTAAAAGATCAAGGCACTCTTTTTATTCAAACTCATCTTACAGAAGAAGAAGCTATTTTAGATTCGATTCCAAAATGGGCAAAGCATACACTTATAAAGAATCAAATGAAATTATTCGCATTAGATACAAAGGAAATATCAAGACAGGTTTCAACTCGACCTGAATTGATTCAACGTATGCAAGGAATTGTTTTATTGGGTGTTTTCCTTAGGGTAACACCATTTTCAGAACGGTTCAATATGGATAAAAAGTCCTTAATGGAAGGTGTAGAAAAGTCTATTCGTAAGTATTTTGGTAAGAAAGGCGAACAAATTGTTCTTGACAATTTAAAAGCTGTTTCAATGGGTTATGAAAATGTTATCTCCGTTAATTTAAAATCTCAAAAAGGTGTATTAGTATGAAAACAGAATCCACAATCCCAATTTTAGATATTCCTGATTTTAACAACCGAATTCTAGCAAGCTATAATGATGGTACCGCAGAATATGGTTTAGATGCAGATATATCAGTTTCACGAAGCCTTGTTCCTGCTGGAACTGGAGCATTTAGAGATTTCAGCTATATAGCTCCCGACATACCAGTTTTTGATGCAGATGCTTGTGTTGGATGTATGGAGTGTGTAACCGAATGTCCAGATACTGCAATTTTAGCAAAAGCCATACCGACTAATGTTTTAGATGAAAATTTTAAATCATTAAACGGGTCACCTTATACCCCATGGGTAAAAGAACAATGGGCAACGAATAAGAAATTTTATGACGCTCCATTAAAGCAAAATAAGCAACCCGCAAAATTTGGTATTTTTGTTGATCCTGAAAAATGTAAAGGTTGTGGAGAATGCATAGATGCTTGTGGAGATCACCTAGCTTTAAAAATGGTTGTAAAAGAAAAAGATACTGTTCCAAAATATAATTTCGGGATGGACTTTTTTAGATCATTAGGCCCTACCCCTGCGGATTATATCAATGAACGGGTTTTACCTGACATGATGTTGGCAGATGAAGCAATGCTATTTACTGGTGGCGCAGGTTCTTGCATGGGATGTGGTGAAGTAACCGCTCTTAGAATGATGCTTGCTGCTACTGGATTCGTTTATGGCAAAGAAAGTATTGGGTTAGTTGCTGCGACAGGTTGTAATACGGTTTATGGTGCAACTTATCCCTATAATCCGTTTTTAGTCCCTTGGAGCAATTCTCTTTTTGAGAATGTATCAACATTTGCCATGGGTGTTCGCGCCCGTTGGGACCAAAAAGGATGGCAAGATAAAAAGCTCTGGGCTATTGGTGGAGATGGCGCGATGTTGGATATTGGTTTCCAAGCGTTATCAAGATTATTTATGTCTGGAATGAATATAAATGTTATCATTCTGGATACTCAAGTGTATTCAAATACAGGTGGGCAAGCATCGTCTGGTACATTTACTGGCCAGGCAGCAAAAATGTCTGCATTTGGATCAGATAGTCACGGAAAATCTGAAAGGAGAAAGGAAATAGCCAATATTGCAATGGCACATCCAAATGTATTTGTCGCTCAAACAACTGCGGCCCATCCTAATCATTTCTATAAAGCCATTATGGAAGCAAATGAGCATCCTGGTCCATCTGTAGTGAATGTTTATACATCTTGCCAACCAGAACATGGTATTGCAGATAATAAATCCTACGATCAAGCAAAACTCGCAGTGGACTGTAGAGTTTTTCCGATATTCACTTTTGATCCAAAAAAAGGGAAATACATTTCGGATAAACTTTCGTTGCAAGGGAACCCTGCAAAAAATAAAGACTGGTTCGTTAATGCTAAATCTGGTGAGCAATTTGACTTTATACATTTCGCTAAAACTGAAGGACGATTTTCCCGAAATTTCGATAAAGACGGTACACCTGATCCACTTTTACACAAAGCGCAAGAAGATCGCCTTGACAATTGGCATGTATTGCAGGAATTAGCAGGGATTAAATGGGGAAAAGAATAGTAGAATTGTTTAACGGACACCTTCTTAAATAAATATTTTTGTTTGAAATAAAACAGAATGCAATGCAATTCAATTCAAAGTATTGAATCCTTAGAATTAACTGACTGTTTCATTTATTTTTAATCTTTTTGGGTTCTTTGTCTCAATAAATATTGTTGGTGTTTATAGATTAAATTAACCTGATGTTAGAACTAATTCGGCTACTGTGAAAAAGTATCTCAGCCAAATGATTTACGAAGCGGAATGGTTAATAGCATAATTAGTACCAAACTTTTTATCTGCTCTAAATGCAGTTTTTTGCTTGTTGAAGAATTCGAAAAGATATATAGTTGGTATTATACTTTGTTTTCTATAGAGACTGGTGGATGTGTAAAGAACATAACTAGAGCCCCGAAAAGACATGAAACCCCAGCAATAATAAATGGCGTCATCCAAATTGAAGGGTCACCAGCTAATTGGGCTGAATCTTTAAAATACCCGGCTATAAATGGTCCTGCAATTCCAGCGATTCCATAAGCAGAAAATATCCAGCCATAGTTAGTTCCTAAATTTTTATTTCCAAAATAATCAGCCGTAATCGCAGGGAAAAGTGCAAAATTCCCACCAAAGTTAAAGCCAATTATAGATGCAGAAATAATGAACCCTAACGATGAACCATACGACATGAAAACATGGTAAACCATAAGCATTATAATCCCTTGAAATAGCGTCATTAGAATAATAGAAAGTCTCCTGCCAATTCGATCTGAAATAATTCCCCATACAATCCGACCTGCACCATTAAAAATCGCATACCAAGCCATAGCAGTCCCCGCTAACAAACCGGCATTTTCTACACCATGATATTTTAAAGCATCCACTCCAAATAAACGAATACAATAAATAACCATGAGACCCGATAATGCTGAAAAAATAAATGTCACCCAAATGAAATAAAATTGAGACGTTTTCAACATATCAATTGATGAAAAGTGACGAATTTTAGAACTATGATTTAATGTTGACTTTTCTATCCAGCCTTCAGGTATATAACCTTCAGGTGGATTTACCATGACTCTGCTTCCAAGAAGGACTAAAATTATAAAAATAATGCCATAAATCAGGAATACACTTTGTACATTGGGTAGGCCGAATAGTGAAGTTGTATTGAGTAAACCATCAAACCAAGAATCAGCTAATTTTACCCAGATGGTTGCACCAAAGCCAAACCCTGCAACTGCTAGCCCTGTAATCATTCCTTTTTTATCAGGAAACCATTTTACCCCAACAGCAATTGGAACGACATATGCCATACCAATACCGCCACCACCTCCAATACCAATGAAGATTAGTTGCGTTAAAAACGTATTGCCAAAGAATCCTCCCAAAATATAGCCAAGCCCTAATAATAACCCACCAAACATTGCAGTTTTTTGGGGACCATACTTAGCTTGAAATCTTCCGGCTAATATCATAACCAAAGCAAATGTAGCAAGTCCTGCTGAAAATATTAATGCTGTTTCTTTTGCTGTAAACTGATATAAACCATTTGGATCAGTGAGTATTTTTGTAAAAACACTCCAAGCATATATTGCACCAAGTGCCAATTGAATTGAAATTGCACCAGCAACAACAACCCATCTGTTTTTAATTTGTCTTTTATTCATAATAAATCCAATATAGATAATATTTTTATTAGTTTAAGCAGCTCTTAATTATTAATGGCTATAATAATATTATATCAGTCTGATTTCGTAATATGTATATAATATAGCGGGAATATAATAAAGAAAAATACACTAATAATGTATTCGACACCTTTAATATGTGTGTAATAATCATTTAATGTTTTGGGTGACTCAGCAGACGTTAACATTCGAATAATAAATCCAAGTATAATAACTAAAAGAATAGAAATTATAAGACCTTTATATTTTACCATCATTATTTTTCTCCTTTCCAACTATATAAAATAGGAAACCTGTAAAGAATAAATCTATAAACAATGATGTAAATCGTGAAGATTGTCATTGAAATGACAAATTCTTTCCAATGTGGAACTTCCTGGTATAGCTTCCAATTAAAAGCTACTAACGTAGTATTTATACGATTCATTGCAAGTCCGATTACTGTAAGAAAAGCAGTAAACCTAATTAATGTCATATTTGTATTTTTTATTCCTATGCCGAATAAAACCATTGGAATAAAACCGAATATTGACATTTCAAGAATAAAATAATGCCCCCACCCAGTTGATAAATAAGCCCATTCGTTATCGTGAGCAATACCAATAAACTTTATAACAACATATGTGATCAAAGTTAATGAAATACCTCTTGCAAGACCGATAGTGAGTCTATCTAAATTATCTAAGAATTCATGATCACATCTCCAAGCCATAAATTTTTTGACTAATGTGCTGACAACAATAACCATAGCTAAACCAGCAGCGATTGAAGAAACAAAAAAGTGCCACCATTGAAAAGTGGAATACCATAATGGGTGAATTTTTGCCGGTGCATAAGTAAATAATGCACCCAAGGCACCTTGATGTAATGTAGATAAAATAATTCCTGAAATTGTTAATCCTAAAATCCATTTTCTAACAAATGCTTTTGCCTTCAACCATCCAATCCATTCGAAAAACGCTGGTGAAACTTCTGCAATTTGAACCGATAAATAAGTGGCGACATGCCACGCGACTAAAAATAAGACCGCAGCTGGTCCCAATGATACAAACATAGGATAAGGTAAATGCCATGGTATACCAAGATCGAGAAGGAGATAAATAACAGCAAATAGATAACCTAATAGTCCACCTAAAAGTGCTAAACGCTCAATTGGATGATAATCATGTCTACCAAATATTTCTACTGTCGTTCCCAATAAAAACCCCGATGCTGATAGTGGAACCATGGTAAACAAACCAAAGGCTAAAAATAATCCCCACGGGTAATCATTTGAAGAGTGTGTTACGGCACCTAAGCCAACCACATATCGTTGAATTATTAATGGAATGCCAATAATCAGTATAAGTAAAAATATCCAATTGAATCGATTTTTTAAAACAGATAAAAAATACTCTTTTGGCAGTAAGCCTAGCATCATTTTCTCCTTAAAAGTCCATTCTTTTTCATCTGTTTTATTATGAGAAATGATGGGTAAATACGAATGACTATTTACAATATGCTTCATTATTTATCCCCATCCTTTGAGCTAGATATCTTGGTGTTATCTTTTTTGCTAGCAAGCATGCTAAACCCTCCAAACAGTGCCGGCCAAATTGTTAAAACCATTGGAACTACGGTTAAAAAGTTTTTAACATAATTAACGATGGGTTCTTTTGGAACATCAAGATCAAAGCCAACTTCATCAAAAGGGACAGGAGAAAGATATAGCCAAGATGTTCCACCGGCTTCAAGTTCGCCATAAATATGTTCAACGTATTTATCTGGGTTTTTGTTTATCCTTCTTCGTGCTATTTTTAATATTTTATCTCTTTTGCCAAATGTTAATGCACCATTTGGACACGATTCTACACATGCAGGGACCAAACCATTTTTCAATCGTGTATCATAACACAGCTTACATTTTACAATTTTCGGTTTCGAAGCACTGGAATATTTATATGTAGGCATATTGAATGGACATGCAACCATACATGTTCTACATCCAACACACACTTCTTCGTCATAAATAACAGCACCTTCTGGAGTTTTAGTATATGCATTAACAAAACAAGACACTTGACATGCTGGTTCCTTACAATGCATACATTGACTTTTTTTAAATAATGGGTGGTCAATAACGTCTGGTGTGTATTTGTTAACAACGGTGTAATGACTTGCGTCAGTTCTTCTTTTCTGCCCATGATGTAATTCATCGAGCACCGACTTATCATCAAAAGGTTTAGATGGTGCAGGAAGTCCTTGTTCTTCATTACATGCCGCTTCACAACTTCTACAACCAATGCATTTTGTAATATCTACTAGAACTCCCATTGAATCAGGATAATTTTCAAATGATTTTCCTTTAGCAAATGAAGTCAAGGCCATACTACCAAAAATACTTGTTTTAAAAAATGATCTTCGATTAAATTTTTCCATATTAACCTTCTTTATAGGTGTTTTTTCAAATAGGTATTAATGTTTATTGTTTGTGTTCAACATAGGTTTATTGTCGCCAGAATAGAATCGACGATTACCTTTATCTGATTTCTTATGGCAATCTTGACACCCAGTGGGTACATCATTATCCTCATGACAGCCGATACAATTCAAATGGTAAACACTTTTTAATAAAGGTATATCAATGTGGTAATTAAATTGTTTTGTGTTCGCTTTAATAATTTTCCCATCAAGAATTTTATTATGACAATTATCGCAACTTAAATTTGTATTGGACACTTCCCCTTTATGACACATCTTGCAGTCTTCATTTTGAGTCTCTGTGAATGCATTATGATGACATGTAGAACAATTATTTCCCGAAATATCCATGTGGTTTCCATGATCAAATTCTACGGGAAGATAGAGTGACATCATTTTATCAATTTGAAATAATGAATGTATATCAACTGGATTTTCATTATGATATATATCCTGATGACAAGTTGTACAATTGGTTTTTGTAAGCGTAATAGTTTCAGAAGAAAGAAAATCATAATGTGCTATTTTTATGTCATTAAATGTATCATGACAATCATAACAACCATCTACAGGAGAATCAACAATTAGGATATCATGAGGTGTATAATCTCTATCTATATGGCAATCTAAGCACTCATTATCTTCGTGAATCGATTCTAAAATGAGTAGTTCATGGTTTTCAACTTCGTGGCAAGAAATACAATCGTCACTATCAATATTTTCAATTTCAATATCTTGAGCATAAATAATACCGACTAACAAGACTAATATTAATGATAGATATTTATAGAATTTCAACATTCTATTTTTACGAATATTCATTTTTTTAATTATTCAGGATAAGGATGAGCTACTTGCTTTATCCGCTCTTCATAATTAAAGACTTTATAAGTCGGGCTTGCTTGATTGTGGCATACAACACACATAGCTTCATCAGGTGTCCATAGCCCTACACTCTCTCCAGTAATTGAACCTAAAGATATCCCAACCATAGTTTTCTTTTTTTTGTAATCACTTCCAGGTCCATGACATGATTCACATCCAATATCTTGAAGTGCAACCATACGTTTAACTGCTTTTTTTGCTTTTTTATCTTCCGGTTCATGGTTCCAAAAATCATCACCTTTTAATTCATAACCACCTTTTTCATATCCGGTTGTGTGACAACGAAGACATTGGGGGCTTTCCCATGGATTTTCTTTAAGACCAACTTCTTTAGCAACTGAAATTGCTTCATTTGTTTTTAATGTTTCAAATGCATTTGCATGAGGTCCATTTTTCCAAACAGTGTATTGTGCGCCTTTCTTTTTGCTATTGTGACATGTTTTACATTTTTTTACTCCAACGTAATCTTGAGAGAATAAAAGTCCAATAGAAAATCCAAGTAATAATACTATATATTTCATTTTTAACTCCTTTAGTCTAACCATGTTTGTAATTCTTGATTTGTATGACAAGCATCACACCCTGTAGCAATTCGTCCAGTCAAGTCCAACCCATGGCATGAACCGCAATCTAAAACGCCACGATCTAGAAATAGTGTCCCATGGGATTCATCAGATTCAGGTTCCATCCACTCGTTCCAAGCCGGATGCCCACTGGGGCCACCTTTATGGCACTCATAACAAGATACGCCGCTAGAACCACCATAATAATCGTTTAAATATGGTTCGCCATGACACACTTGACAACTTTCTGTGCCTGATTCAGAAATTTTTGCCATGTGAGATTCAGATTCACCCGTTATAAGCCAAGCATTGGGGTGCATCTGTGGTTCTCCAGTTTTAGTGCAGGCCGAAAAAAATGTTAATAGAAAAAATACAATTATAGAGATTCTTTTCATGATTTATCCTGGATGACACCGAGCACAAGTGGGATCAGCAGAACCTTGGTGACATACTTGACATAAACCAGGATTATCTAATGCATCATACCCATGAAGCCCACCACCTTTAAGAAATTGACCTATCCAATTTGACAAATTATGGTTCATCGGCATCACTTTTGTTTGCTGATGACAACTAGAACAATTCTCCAAACCTTCATGACAAGATG
The DNA here is from genome assembly GCA_018649625.1 of Fidelibacterota bacterium. GTDB lineage: Bacteria > Fidelibacterota > Marinisomatia > Marinisomatales > UBA1611. The sequence continues at coordinate 38,995 of JABIHN010000008.1, forward strand.
TACAATCCATCAAATTCATTTTAGCATCAATACCGTGTGTCATATAATAATTTCCGGGATGAACTGTCGGTTCAATAGACAAAAACGAATGACACGATTCACACATTTGTTCCTGGTGACATAAATTACAATTATCTTGTCCAATCACTGTAGAATTCAATCCATGAGATTGAACCCAATCAAATGAGTGATTTTCAGGAATAGAATTTTCATGACAAGATTTACAATCAGAAAATACCCAGCTATTTGGAATATCTTCTTTATCATCATCTAATAAATTTGTGTGACAAACAAGACAATCTTCCGTTCTGCTGATATGAGATCTGTGAGCGAAATCAGGTCCACGTCTTGAAGCTAATTCAGGATAGGTATCTAATTCATCTGCATTTGCATGACAAAGAGTACAATCACCTTCATCATCTTCGGACACATCTTCATGACAAGATTCGCACGTATCCATTGTTGGAAGTAATCTCTCATTTAATGACATGGATGACAAAACATTTTCATGACATTCATTGCATTCGATTTCTTCATCAAATACATGTAATTCATGAGGAAACATAATCCAATCTGCTTTTTGGGAAATTCCCAAAGATAAAATTAGAAATAGACTAAAATATCGCATGGATTGAAATTCCTTCTCGATAATCAATTTTAAAATATGGATTCGAATAAAATTGTGAGAAAAACCGAAGTTTGATGGATTGAGTTACGGACCAATTAATCCATGTAAATAAAGAAGACGATGTGATAGGTTCAACAATATCTCCATCACTTAACAGATTTAGTGAAATAGAACCACCCAAATCTAATTTTGAATTTAAAGTATATTTTGATCCAACAGATCCACCTACCTGAAAAGTCTCGCCATAATTTCCGAATATTAATGTGCCTGCACCCCAAGGACTATTGAGTGTTGTGTAAAAATAAAGGTTAGATATATCAGCCAATCGAATGGATAAATGATTTGAAATCGTATATTTTGATTGAAATTTGGATTGGAGTCCAATTATAGTAGTTGCAGGCAATGAAAATGGTTGACTTACCCAACTCCAATTTTCAAAACCGGAATATCTTTTTTCTCTGTACCCAATAAATAAGCGTCCAAGTTTTGTATTTTTTGAAAGTTTTAATCGTAAATAATGTGTTCGTGAATTCGATTGATCCCAAACATAAGTTCCATAAAAATTCATGGAAAATATTTGTGTATATCCATTTAAGCCCGAAAATACTTGTAGAGTATCTTTTTCATTATTAATCCAAGAGAACAAAGATATATTTTTCTTCCAAGACCCTTTTGACCACGACAAAACACCTTGTAACTTTTCAAGATATACACTGTCGGAGAAAAAGGACTCACTCACATAACTTGTATCACTGAAATCCACCACAGATCGAAACCCGCCCAATAAATCAAATGTCCCCAACTTTTTATTTTCATATCTAAATGAAACGCCATCTATCCTCGTTAATAGTGCTGGAGACCAATACGGAATTCGACCCAATTGAAATCTAAAATAATCTGTTTTGAACTCTGATATAAATGAGTGAAGCCTAAATGGGTTTAAATGATGGTTTGTACTAGTTCCATATTCAAAAAGAGAAGAAATGCTTGAAAATCGTCCAAATGATTGACGATATGAAAGATTTGAACGCCACTGCAATGATGCATTTTCATCTAAAAAACTTATACGAGGATATTGAGCGGATGCAGAAAATTGAATTACCGACGACATACTTTTAACCGAGCTATTTAAAACTAAAAATAGAACCAAACCAAGAAGAGTAAGGGTCTTGGGTAATTTGATGTCTAGATTTTTCATGAATCTCTGCATCCACATAAGAAGGATAGAAAACAACCCTGCATCAAGTATAATTGTATAATATTTATATTGAGTAAAGTATGAAGAAGGGTTGTTCTCATGACTTATCCTTTAATTAAAAACCAAATGGTTTTGACCATTTATGTCCTGGCAATTCTGACCAATTCATATTATTAAAACCAAATTTGATTGATTTCACATCGTAACCAATGACAGTCAAATATGCTATGGATGCAGCTGCCGTTTGTCCCGTGTAACAATAGAATACATTGCTTCCAGAAGGATCAAAAGATGATAGATTTTCACTGAGAGTCAATGTTGAAGGTGATAACTGATAGGCGCCGTCAATATGTCCATGACCTATATAATCTTCATTACTCCAATAATTCATCATATTGTAAGAAGAAGCATCAGTAATAACATCACCTGCTGCAATGAGTAATCCTTCACCCCACGCTGTTATAGCCGCATCAATTCGTGCATCTAAAATTTCATCTGCATTTTCAAACCCTGTATTTAAAACCGGATAGTCAAATGTAGGTAATGCTTCAGAAGCAGTTGTGACTAAATCGCCTGCATATTGATCAGAACAATTAGATGTCCATTTATCTAAGCTAACGTCATAAGCGCTCATACCAAATTTCATGACATAAGCGTCATGTCCTTTTAGTCGTAGCAATGTATGTGCAAATGATGCTGTTTGTCCTGAATAACATGTGACTAAAATAGGACCTGTGACATTGTCAGCTTCATCAAACATCGTTGATAGAGTTACATTCACAGCTCCTTCTACACCTAGAGAAGCAAAATCTTCTGATGATCTTAGATCAAATACAGTATATGCGGAATAATCAAATTCAGCATTTAATGCGCCTGAAGCCAAAATCCAACTACCCATATTATTAACGTATCCGCCGTCCGAACCTTCTAAATATTCGACCAAGACATCAAATTCATTAACTTTCTCTACTTTTGTATCTTCACATCCTGTGAGCCCAAGCAGGGCAATTCCCAAGACGAGAATAATCCATTTGTTACTTTTCATGGTTCATTACTCCTTTTATTGTTACTTGTTGTTGCATACTCACGATTTCACGTGAATTCATTTGATAAATATTTTTCATCTTTAACCTGGGTGACATGGATTACAACCCACTTTTGAAAATTGGCCTAGAACTGGTTGATTTGCATTAATTTCATTTTCTATCAAATCATCCAATAGTAAATAAATACTATTTGTATCCAAACTTGTATAATTTGAATAATTCCCTTCCGAATCATACCTTACACCATGGTTGTGACAATTATCTGAACAATAATCTGAATTTGTTGTATCTGTTTGGCTCGTCCAAAGTTTAATATTATGTGGTGTTGTTACTTCCCATGTTGGCCTTGCGTCAAAGTTTGCTAATTCTGGGTGTCCCCATTTTTCATAAGAATCGGGTGCAACTGGGATATGCCTTAATACTGCCCATTTCCCATTTCTAAGTTCATAATCATTGTTGATCCCAATTTTAAAATCAGGATATTCTAGATACCCATTTCCACCTGATTTCACATCAGTTTCTCCAGCAACTTCACCATAACCTTCTTTCCATTCACCACCGGAGTGACATGTATTACAATTATTATAAGGCTGAGAATGGCAGACAAAACAACTAAGTCCTTCTCCTGATTCAGGCCAGTGCTGTTGATGATATTCATTAGCTTCTGCTACATCTCCATGACAGAAATCACATTGAACCTGTTCCTCGTCTTTCAACAAGTGATAACGAGATTCATATTGTGATGCATCCGCATGAAAATCTTCTACATGACAATCAAAACATTTTAATCGTTTTAAAAAATGCACATCTGCTACATTCCCTGTTAATTCACCTTTAAAGTCAGTTCCAATTCGACTTCCATGGCAAGCCATGCAATTATTGGTTTGGTCTGGAATACGATTAAATTTATGATTATCAATTAAGCCACCATGGGCGCTGTTAGGACGACTAATATGACATTGGCCACATGTTGTGTGACAACTAGTACATTCGCCATCAAATCCGCTCGTCAATGATTCAGGGCATTCATCAAATGTGGTATGGTCATTCCCTTCTCCCAATTCTCTTTGAGCGATAGTCGTTTTTTCTCCCCAAGCCATTGTGTGCATACTATTTTTATTTGATTCAACAAGTTGATTATGGCACGGATTACAAGACTCTTCTGGGTTACTAGATGGATCTCGAGTAAATCCATGATCTGTAGAATGCGCTATTTCTAGGTCAGATGATGGTTCTACCCCTCCATGACAATTTATACATCCAATTAATCCGTGAACTGGATCAATATCTTTAAAAGATTTATTTCCACCTTTCAATTCAATCAACACTTTTTCCCAAGTCTCCAACGGAGTCACAGATCCTCCTCAACCACCACCTGATGGTGGTGCAACATCTTCATCTTGAATTAATCTTTTTAATGCGATTTCATTTGTGTGACATCCTTCGCATGTGGCTGGATTTGTTGCATGAGTTACGACTGTACCAGGATCACAAGCTGCGCTTAAAATCAACAAAGTAATACTAATTAACCCCAATTTTATTTGATTTAGATAATTCATTTTTGCTTCAACTTATAATGTAGTTTTAAATCAGCAATATTTTTTGAAGACAAATAAACATCACAATCCCGGCACGTTGCATCTTTACAATCTTGTGATGTTTCAAGTATCTGCCAACAGACCTGATCTTTTGAAAGGTACGCGGGACAATTCCTTCGTTCTTCTTCAGTACAAGGCTTAATATCCCAACAAGGTATTAAAGCTAATAACCGACTAATACCAGCTAAGTTTAGTTTATCATGTAAAATTAATTTTCGAATACAACTGAGCCATTCTACGTCGGTTTGGGAGAATAATCGACGGCCAGTTTTTGTTCTATATGGAAGTAATAGTCCCTTTCTTTCATAGAGACGTAATGTTTCGGGAGATACCCCAATCTTTTTTGAAACAAGGCCAATAGCATACGTAGGCTCCAAGGAACTGAACTCATAATTGCGTGAATTGTAGGATATCATTTAGTAAACCTGTATTTCAACCTACAGGAAATTAATGACTATATTTTTAAGTCGCAAGATAATAAGACCATTTTATCTTATTATTATATATTAACGACTTAAGCTAATTATTTTATTCTTTATAATGATTAATATAAACCAATTAATTAGAACACGAATCCTTTGAATTTTTAAAATATTTTAAATCTGATATACATGCTTTTTTGTTTAATTGTAATTCGAATATTCTATTAGTACTTTTAGCTTTACTACAGGAGTATATATGGCACATAAATTTATTTTGTTTGTTTTGTTTACCTCCGTGGTCAATTCTGGTGAAGTTGATCATTATCTATCTTGGGGACATTCTCTTGAAGATGCATCTTCTATCCTTAATACGAAAGTAAATGAAATAATTGACTCAACTCTTCACACTATTCCAAATGATTGTTCATGCGAAATGGCTGCTGGTAAAGTATTAAGTGGATTTGGTATAAACTTAAACTCCATATTAGAACAATGGATTAAGAATACAGATAAAATTGATAAATTTATGCCAAATATTGATCTCGCTTTAAGAGAAAGCATTTTCAGTGATCATCAATCTAACCATCCACAATTAGATCGAGCATTTTTTTCAATCCAAGTTGATGAAATAATTAATATTGGTGGAATTTATGTTGGACTTGACAAATTAACTCATTTTACTGGTTCTGGATTTTTATATTATAAAGCCTATATTACTTCAAAAAAAATGGGATTTCCATCTCCATTTAGTTCTGCAATAAAAGTAGGTATTGCAGGAGAAAAGACAATTATTGGGCGAATGGCAACAGGTGTTTTTTCTTATGGTGATCTTGAAGCTAATTTTCAAGGATTTAGATTTGCTTTAGATATGTGTAATGGAGATACGCCTTATCTTAAATTTGCAAAAAATCGTTGGATTTTTTCAAAGAAGTTAGATTTATTGGATTATGTAAATCCAAACTGGGATGAGTCGTATAATCCATCATTTTATTTTGATGGACCCAATCTTATGTTGAAACCAAAATCAACAACAGTTCTTAAAAATCTTCCGTTTTATTGCGCTCAATATGAAACGGATTATGTAAAAAAATTATTTACCTATTATGATTCTATCTACACTGCATCCGATTCTAAAATCTATCTTGATTCTCTTATTTTGATTGATAAAATACCAAATCCCATACAATTCGACATAAAACAAATCTGTTCTGAATAATGTTATACACGTTAACAAAAATACTCACATATATAAGTGTCCGAACATTTTTTAATCGCGTGACTGTTTGGCACGATGAAAGAATCCCTAAAGATAGACCAGTTATTTTTGTCTCTAATCACCCCAATACAATGATTGATCCGATGGTGGTTGGTATTTCATGTAATCGGAATCTTCATTTTTTCGCAAAAAGCACTCTTTTCAATCATTGGATAAAGAGATTCTTTTTAAAGAAACTAAAACTAATCCCAGTGTACCGGAGACAAGAGAATCCATCTTTAGGCGAAAAAAACAAAAAAACATTTGACAAAGGATATGAAATACTTGAGAATAAAGGCGCCTTTCTAATTTTTCCAGAAGGCATTTCTACTGGTGATAGGACATTAAAAAAAATCAAAACAGGCGCTGTTAGAATTGGATTGGGTGCAGAATTAAAAAATAATTTCAACTTAAATGTAACTTTAATTCCAGTCGGATTAAGTTATTCTGACGCCGTACGTTTCAGGAGTAATGTCTTTGTTAGATTTGGTAAACCTATAGTATTAAAAAACTTTAAACAAAGCTATCTAAACAACGAGATTAAGACAGTTAAAGCTGTGACACAAACGATTGAAACTGCACTGAATAAATTAACTACTAATGTAAATGAGTTAGAATTAGTCGATTTAGTGGATTGCTTAGAGTTGATTTACAAAAAAGAACTCATGCTTGAAATGGGATACAAACTTGATAATAAACAGGATGATTTTTCCGTAACTAAGGGTCTCGTAAATGCAGTAGAGTGGTACCAAAAAAAATATCCAAAAAAAGTTGAAGATTTTAGACTTATGATTGTTAAATATTTGGATCAATTAGAAGATTTAAATATACAAGAATCATTTTTAGGTCCTGGTGGGCGTGATCTAACGTTATTAAACAGAATTAAGGCTTTTACATTTTTGATAATAGGGTTTCCTATATTTGTTTGGGGCTTACTTCATAATTACTTACCATATAAGTTCCCTCGTTGGTTTGTAAATAAGTCGCGTGTCGTTAAATCTCAAATTGCTCCATTCAAATTATTGGCAGGTATCCTTGTTTTCGTTCTTTATTATTCTGGGATTCTTGGGTTTGTATATTGGTATTTTGAAAGCCCAATGCTTACTATAATCTGGGGGTTAACACTCATAGCTTCCGGAAATTTTGTACTGTCATATATAAATGGAATAAATGGGTATCGACAGCACTTAAGATTTATTTCATTGTTTTATAAAGAGCGAAATATGGTATTTGATCTCATAGAAAAAAGAGGAAAAATAATACAATTTATTTCAGATGCTAAGTTTCAATATTTTAAAGAGAATGACGAGATTAACGTTTTATAGTTGAAATTTTGATTTTTCACAAACTATATTGATTCTTGTATTTCATCTTTTCTTATTAATACTGGTTTTAATATAGTATAAAACACAACTAACCCAGTAAGAAACAACATACCTGACGCACCAAACATTCTAGTGGCAATAATCCCTCCGTATGGCACACTATTTAAAACTAATTCCGGAAACACAATAGATATAGTACGAAATAACACTGATAAATTCATAATAATGGCAAGAAATGCAACACGACTTGGTTTTTGTAATTTCATTGCACCGGTCATACCTGGTATCATCCGTACTGCCATACCCATAATCAATAATGATACAAATCCCGCTAGCCACATATGACGGACTCCATCGATCCCAATGCCCATTTGAATTTTGGTAATTAACCCAATTTGAGATATTATATCGAATATTAATCCTATCAACAGCCAAATAAAAGCAGATTGAATTAGCCATTCAAATTTTCCAAACTCTCCATTGTCTGGTAACCAATCTCGATACTTTTTTTTATCGTGACCTCTCCCTTCTTTATTTTCAATTTCACGATGTTTTTTCGATTTAAATAAAATATTTAACTTATAAATAAACCAGATTATTAGGATATCTTTTATAATATGTATAATTGAAATCATTTTCGGAAACCAATCTATATATACATTATAATAATAAAGTTTAGAAATAATTAGGGTAATTATAACCATAAAATATACTTTGCTAAATTTCATTACATTCCATTTTATAGATGTCAATCTCATAAACAGTGGTAATGCTCTTAATCCCACACCAAAACAAATTGGAAAAACACTAAATAATATAAAGAAATCAACTAAGAATAAGTGCCAATGATGAATTAAAGATGCTTCTCCATCTACGTACATTATTATTAAAAGGATAAATGCCCCTATTGCATAAACAACCCAACCGATAATATTCATAAATAAAAAAACTCTTATATCTCTATTTTTATCAGATAAATCGGGTTTCATCTTTCGAACAACTGATGATAAAAATTGGATAAAAAATAGAATTCCTAAAGAAATTAAAATTGCTGAAATGAGAACACCTATCGCAAAAAAATCATACCAATAGGAATTAGTGAAGTAAGGTAAAAATGAATGAGCAATAAATCGAAGAATCAATCCTGAAACCATCAAACGATAAATCAGTGAAATCTTAGAATCTTCTACTGAGGTTAAATGAGCTAATCGAGATAAAAAAGGTATGGATACGCCCATGATGAATAATCCAGCCCATCCCATTAATTGCAAATAGCCGTGCATTTGAATATAAGCGTGAAAGGTAACTCCCAGTTGAAAATCAAAACCAATCGAAAATGCAACATGGGTCCCTAAACTGATTCCTGCCCAGAAAGCAATTAAAATAGCCGAGCGAATAAACTGAGATGGAAAATTAGGATACAAAATTATAGTCTTTTTTGTTCCTCTAATTTATCTGGGTATTTGTAAAATAAATAAAAATATATTATTTAATGCTCATGGCTTACTTTTTCATGATTTGAATATCCTTCAAAACGATTCTTAGCATACACTTGATGACAGCTGACACACCCTTCCATCATTTTCCCGGAATACATCGATGCCAATTCTCCGTCTTTTGCTTGGGCTGCCATGGCAAGTTTTAAAGCATGGTCATGAAATTTCGAATCCATTTCAATAAATCGTTCTGGAAGAATTCGATATAAATCATCCATGTCTTCTTCGGACAATTCTTGTTTCAATATAAAAGCTGAATGAATATTGTGACTATTTTCAACCACTTTATTCCATTCGCCCTGTGCAAGATTTGACACTAATTCTTGGTAGTTTTTTGTAATAGAATGCATCTCTTTTCTTAACGCTGATTGAATGGATGGGGTCCATTGAATTGCATATTTATCCGTCTTTCCTACTTGCTTGGAATTATGAGACTTATGTTCACCATAATTCTGTTTTACCAGAATGCTTCCTATAAATAAAAAAATTATCCCTACGATAATAGTAATTGTCTTTTTGTTCATTTTATTTTCCTTTTATTTATCCTGTGTTTTTTATGGGAACTCTATTGATTTATCCCAACCTAAAAACTGTATTTTACTTTAACGTACACCATATCATTTTCGTCGTAATGACCAAATAGTCCAGCTGTTTCACTTTCTTCATTTTTCACAAATATATTTGCACCAGCAAGAATTTCAAATCCATCGGCTAAATCATAGGTTAGACTTGGACGAATGAGTGCATCTTCATTATTAAGCCCAACATACCCAAAGAGTTGAAGTGTTAAGGTTTCTTGCAAAAAGGTCCGATTTGCCAAAAATGTCATAGTATTATCCAATTCTTCTTGAACAATTAAATCGTCATAATCCAAAATGGCACGCTGAATAAATTGTGTGCTAAATCGTGTAGTTCCAATGGAGAAATCTGTCCCAATTAAATAATGAGCATAATCTTTTTCCAACAAACTCGTTGGCAAGTCCATTTGATTCGGATTTAGAGCAGAAAATTGTTTTCCCATATAATATGCGCCTTCTCCCCGTAAAATTACTCCACCCAATTCCGAACTAAAACTTCCACCTGCTAATGTGAGTTGATGGTGAATAGGGCTTAACATTAATCCACTCGGTATTGGATTATCAACTGTAACAATTGGAGTAATATGTAAAGTTGGATCATCGTCCCACATGATACCAGCCATAATTTCATAATCCAATAAAGATGACATACCTGAAAATTTGATAAATCCTTCGCTATTCTCTAATCGCCCAGTAATTTCCTTTTGAGACTCGTCTATAGTAATCGGTAAAGGAAATTCAGGTATTCGCGACCAAATGGATGTTTCATCCGGCATGATGGTTGGCGTAAAAGTTGGAATCCAAACCATCTCCAATGTATTATCACCTAAATAATAGTTCGCCTTTAAAGATGTAATGCCTGTGCGAATTTCATCAAAATCGCGAAGCAGG
>JABIHN010000051.1 GCA_018649625.1 Fidelibacterota bacterium
GAAATTGAACCAGGTAAATTGAAAGTATTGGCTGCAAATCTAGAAGGAGGCCAAATTGAAGCTATTCAATCAACGTTTATGACTATCCCTGTTCAATTTACAGGAGATGAACGTGATGTTGCCAATGTTTCAATTGATGGTATTAATCTTGCTGGTGGAAATGGGTCTTTAATTAAATTTGTAACACGAACAAATTCATCCGAAGTTAAAGTGATTCCGGGCGAATTTGCGTTACATCAAAATTTTCCAAACCCATTCAACCCGTCTACAGAAATCCAATTTGACCTTCCTGAAGCTGGAAATGTTTATCTTGCGATTTACAATTTGATGGGACAAAAAATCAGGACACTTTCTTCAAATGAAATGACGCCTGGATATCATGCTATAGTTTGGGATGGTACCAATGATATGGGAAGTCAAGTTGCAACAGGAATGTATTTTTACTCAATTCAAACAAGTGAATTTCATGCAACAAAGAAAATGTTATTCTTAAAATAATCCTATAAAATCGTTAATAGAAAGCCCTTGTAGAAATATGAGGGTTTTTTATTTTTATTGGAACTTGGATAAGTTTTTAGACATTCAAGTATCTAAAATGAGATACAAAATATGAAAAGATTTTTTAGTATTATTTTATTATTAAGTGGATTAACAGCTCAAAATTCTGTTGTAAAACAATTCAGTAAAGCTCTTGCCGATGTTGCTGAAAAGGCTAAGCCTGCTGTGGTGACTATTATTGCAGATAAGATTATTTCTAAAGGACAAGTTGATGATAACGGATATTTTTTTTATCATCGAAACCAACCGCCACAAGATTATAAAACAAAAGCCTTAGGCTCAGGTGTAATTATCGATGGAAAAAACGGATATATTCTTACTAATAATCATGTTGTTAATGATATGGACGCAATTCGAATTAAACTCATGGATAAAAGAGAATTTGATGCAACTATAGTGGGAACAGACCCTAAAACTGATTTAGCAGTATTAAAAATAGAAGCTTCAGAACTCACTGAGATAGATTTAGGTGATTCAGATGTAATTCGTGTTGGAGAGTGGGTTATGGCTGTGGGAAGCCCATTTTCAGAGAATTTAAGTCATACTGTGACAACAGGAATTATTTCTGCCTTAGGGAGGAGTAATATTATGAATACCCAGAGTTATGAAGATTTTATTCAAACAGATGCTGCAATCAATCCTGGAAATAGCGGTGGAGCCTTATTAAATATGGATGGTGAACTTATTGGAATAAATACTGCCATCGCAACAGGTGGATATGATAGAGCTAATCGTGGAGTTGGTTTTGCTATTCCATCTAATATGGCAAAAAGAATTATGTCTGATCTCATTGATAATGGCTTTGTAACACGATCATGGCTGGGTGTTATTATTCAGGAGCTAGATTATGAAACATCGCAAGCATTAAACCTCCAAACAAGAAATGGCGCTCTGATTACAGATGTTGTGGATGATAGTCCCGCAATGTTAAGCGGTATTCAGGAAGGTGATGTCATTATTGAATTTAATGGAGAACTCATTACAAATCCTGCAAATTTGAAGAATGTAGTTTCTTTAACTGCTCCTCAAAATAATAGTCGGGTTAAAATAATTAGAGATGGTGCACAGCAAATAGTCCAAGTTGTTTTACAGGAATTACCAAAAAACCCTCAGCAGTATTCAAATCAAAGAAAAATGAAATTGGATAGATTTGGCTTCGAGTTGAAAAAAATAAATCATAATTTACGTGAAAAATATAATTTGTCATCTGATAATGCACTTGTTATTACCCAAATAGATCCTGACAGCGAAGCTTTTGAAAAGGGAATTCGAGAAGGGGATATTATAAAACGAGTGGGAACAGAAAAAGTTTTAACCATATCAGATTTTGAAAGGATGGCAAATAGCTCTCAAAATAATGGTGCAATTTTAATTCTGGTTAAAAAACCGAATGGAAAATCCAGATTTTTTACTTTGAATTATTAGAAAAATAGTTCATTAAAAATAAAATGCTCCTGACGGGGCATTTTTTATTTGAAAATCAACCGTGACTATCTAGGGAAAATATAGATAATTTCCCCGTCACATTTTTATATAAATAATAGAAACTTATGAGCATAAAAAAAGTAAATACAAAAGTCGACTTTATCGCTGCGGAACATGACATCCTGGATTTCTGGGAAGATCGCGATATTTTTGAAAAACTAAGAAAACAAAATAAGGGTAAACCCAAGTGGAGTTTTATAGATGGTCCTATTACGGCAAATAACCCAATGGGAGTCCATCATGCTTGGGGACGTTCCTTAAAGGATATATATAATCGATATAAAGCCATGTTAGGTCATGAGCTTCGATATCAAAATGGATTTGATTGTCAAGGGCTTTGGGTTGAAGTCGAAGTTGAAAAAGAATTAGGATTTAAAACCAAAAGAGAAGTTGAAGAATTTGGAATTGAGAAGTTTGTAAGTCTCTGTAAGGAACGAGTTATAAAATATTCTAGGATTCAATCTGAACAGTCTAAGCGCCTTGGTTATTGGATGGATTGGGATAATTCATACTATACAATGTCAGATGAAAATAATTATACTATTTGGTCATTTTTGAAAAAATTATGGTCAGAAGGTAAAATTTATCGTGGAAATGATGTTGTGCCTTGGAGTGGTCGGTCCGGCACATCTTATTCTCAAATGGAGATTATTGAAGGTCGAAAATTAGTCGCTCATAAATCAGTATTTGTTCGTTTTCCTATAAAAGGCCGAGAGAATGAATATCTTTTAGTTTGGACAACAACTCCTTGGACCTTATCATCGAATGTGGTTGTAGGCGTAAATGTAAATTTGGATTATGTGAAGTTGAAAGCTCATGACGGATCTTTTTATTATTTTGCAAAAGAAAATTTAGAATTTCAGCGATTGGATAAACAGTTTAAAGATAAAAAGCAATGGGTTGAAGGTGTTCAGAAATTGAAAACGATTGCTCAAATGTTTAAGGAAAGAGGCGGATACGAAGAGTGTGGAATTATTAAAGGAGCAGAAATGCTTGGATGGGAATATGAAGGCCCATTTGATGATTTTGAAGCACAGTCTGAACCTGGCGGGTATCCTATTGTAGATGAAAATTTAAAAGAAAAAGGTATAACATCTAAAAAACTTCATCAAGTGGTTGATCCTGGAAAAGATGGGATTGGAAATGATATTGTGGTGGGTGGAGAAGGTACTGGCATAGTTCATATGGCACCAGGATGTGGTGATATAGATCACAAAGTTGGGAAAAAACTTAATTTAGTTAATATTGCACCTTTGAACGATGAATCTAAATTTATTGAAAAATTTGGATGGTTATCGGGGAAGCTGGCAACAGATAAGTCTACCACAGATGCAATTATTAAAGATTTGAAAGAGAGAGGATTCCTTGTTCATGTTGAAGATTATCCCCACGTTTATCCTCATTGTTGGCGATCCGGAGACGAATTGGTTTTTCGACTTGTTGATGAATGGTATATCAATATGGATTGGCGTGATAAAATAAAAAAAGTTGTTAATGATATTAATTGGATTCCTGAATGGGGAGAAGAAAGAGAACATGAATGGCTAAATAATATGGGTGATTGGATGATTTCCAAAAAACGATTTTGGGGATTGGCGCTTCCAATATGGACGTTTGAAGATGATTCATTTTATGTTATTGGTTCTAAAGAAGAATTAAAAGAATTAGCTGTAGAAGGATGGGAAGAATTTGATGGGAATTCACCTCATCGTCCCTGGATTGATAATGTGAAAATCAAACATCCTGAAACTGGGTTAATTGGAACTAGAATAAAAGATGTTGGCAACCCTTGGTTGGATGCTGGTATAGTTCCTTTCTCAACATTGAAATACAACACTGATCGTGATTATTGGAAAGATTGGTTTCCAGGTGATTTTGTTACAGAATGCTTCCCTGGCCAATTCAGAAATTGGTTCTATTCCATGCTTGCTATGTCAGCTGAACTTGAGGGTGTTGCGCCTTTCAAAACATTACTTGGGCATGCTTTGGTCAAAGACCAAACTGGGCGAGAGATGCATAAAAGTTGGGGAAATGCAATTTGGTTTGATGATGCTGCAGAAAAAATGGGCGTAGATGTTATGCGGTGGATGTATGCCTTGCAAAATGTGGAACATAACTTATTATTTGGCTATGATGCCGCAGATGAAGTCCGAAAAAAATTAATCACACTTTGGAATGTTTATTCCTTTTATGCGACCTATGCCGCAGTTGATGGATTTGATCCAGAAAAATTTCCTTTAGAAAAAGCTTCTTTAACTATTCTAGACAGATGGATTCTAGCCAAATTGCATTTACTCATCCAAGATGGAAGAAACTCCTTGGATGAATATCGTGTCGATGGCTTTATGAAATCTTTTGAAATATTCATGGAAGATTTATCAAATTGGTATATTCGAAGGAATCGAAGGCGGTTTTGGAAATCAGAAGATGATAATGATAAAAATACTGCCTATGCAACATTATATCATGTATTGACTAATGTTATTCGTATAACTGCACCTGTTCTTCCATTTGTTTCAGAATCAATTTATCAAAATTTGGTTATTAATTCTGAAAATGGAATGCCAGAAAGTGTACATTTATGTTCATATCCAGAAGCAGATAAAACTTGGATTGATCATGATTTAATTCAGAATGTGGATGCATTAAAAACATTGGTTGAATTGGGGCGATCTGCTCGAAACCAATCGAACCAAAAAATTCGACAACCTTTGTCTAAAGCGTTATTTGCAGTCGAAAATGATTCAGTTGCAAAATTTGTAGAAAATAATAAAGAAATTATTTTAGATGAATTGAATGTGAAAAAGATTGAACGTATTACAGAATCAGACCAACTTATTTCATATAAAATAAAACCAAATCTTCGAACCTTAGGGCAGAAATATGGAAAAGGATTGGCAGAAATTCGCGGCATACTTGAATCGTTAAATGCATCAGATTTAGTGACTGAAATACAGAAATCAAATTTGATTGAATTAGAAAATGGTAAATACAAATTGACTCGAGAAGATATTTTTATCGAAACAGAGGCAGAAGAAGGATTTGCAGCTGCCAGTCAAGGGGGAATCACGGTAGGACTTTCCTTAGAATTAACGGAAGATTTGTTATTAGAAGGAATTGTGAGAGATATTGTTCGTTCGGTTCAAAACATGAGAAAAGATGCTGGATTTGCAGTAGAAGACCGTATAACTATCTCTTGGGATTTAGATGGGCAATTTGCAGAAGCTATTCGTAAATTTGACTCTTATTTTAAAACAGAAACATTAACGAATACTATAATAGATACTCTTGAAAAACCTGATTATTCAGGGACGATAGAATTGAAAAATAAATCTTATAGTATTCATTTAAAAAAAGCATAAAGGAAATATCATGGCAGGAAAAAAATATTCTAAAACTAAGCTTGAAAAATTCAAAAAAAGTATTCAAGCCAAACTCACTGATGTTTCGGGTGATTTAGATGATATAAAGGAAAACCTTGATACCAATACGCATGGGAAATCAGGGCTATCCCAAGACTCAGTTTATAGTCTTCACATGGCAGATGCAGGAACGGATTCTTATGAGAGGGAGAAGGGATTTCATTTTATGAATCGAGGAACTGATTTTCATAAATATCTTAACCAAGCATTGGATCGAATAGAAGATGGTACTTTTGGTATTTGTAAAGTGTGTGATGAATTGATCCCAGAAGAAAGAATGATAGAAGTTCTTAATGCAACAAAATGTGTTCAATGTAAAGAGTCAGAAAAACTTAATTTACGTTAATTATTTATGAATCTCATTGGGCTCATTGTAGCCATCATCGCCGTTGATCAATGGTCAAAGTTTGCGATAAAAACTTCGCTCAACCTATATCAATCTATACCTGTTATTCAGGATTTCTTTCATTTTACCTATGTTACAAATGATGGGATGGCATTTGGGCTTTCTTTGCCCGGAGGTAAAATAGTGCTCCTTGTTTTAACTGTGATTCTTACGGGGGTTATTGTTAGTTTTCTTTGGAAAGAGAGAGATGGACATCCTTTGATAAAATATGGTTTAGCGCTTATTCTCTCCGGTGCTTTTGGAAATTTAATTGATCGAATTATGTATGGTAAGGTTGTTGATTTCCTTGATTTTATGATTGGAAATTATCACTGGTATATTTTTAATATTGCTGATTCTGCAGTCACCATTGGAATGACTCTTTTTATTTATCATTCATTTATAATACAAGAAACTAATCCGAATATAGATTCTCCGACTTGATTTCATTCCTTATTCAAAATTCTGAAGATGTGGGTCTTCGCTTAGATAAATATTTAGTTTCACACTTGACAGAATATTCTCGTTCCAAAATTCAAAGCTGGATAAGATCCGAAAATATTCTTGTAAATGGAATAAAAAGAAAAACCGGTTATTCTCTCGAGTTGAATGATGAAATCAAGGTAGATCCGCCAAAAGTATTAGAATCTGATTCAATGTTAATACCAGAAGAAATTGATTTGGATATTATTTTTGAAGATGATGATATTATTATCATTAATAAGCAAGCGGGCTTGGTAGTTCACCCAGGTACAGGAAATAGAACTGGAACTTTGGTGAATGGGTTAATATATCATTTCAATCTATTATCAGATCTAAATGGAAAAACCCGACCTGGTATTGTTCATCGATTGGATGCAAATACATCTGGAATTATGATTATTGCAAAAACCAATAAAGCCCATGTTCATTTGGCTTCTCAATTTCAAAATAGAGAAATAAAAAAAGAATATACTGCTTTAACATGGGGATTGTGGGATAACGATTCTGGTGAAATAGACCAACCTCTTGCACGAAAAAGGCAGGATCCCACATCTTATAGAGTCAAAGAAGATGGAAAACCATCTATAACCAACTTTAAGGTGAAAACTCGATTTCGACATTTAACTCATGTAGATTTTTTTCCTAAATCAGGACGTACTCATCAAATCCGTGTTCATTCAACCTTTTTAGGATATCCAATTTTTGGAGATGAAAAATATGGGGGCGGACTAACAAAAACCCGAGGGTTTTTACCCGAATTCACACTCTTTTATAAAAAAGAAATGAAGAAATTTAATCGACATGCACTTCATGCAAGTCGAATTGAGTTTATACATCCAACCACAAATAAAACTGTTATTTTTGAAGCATCATTGCCACTAGACTTTTTAAATTTAGTCAACGCAATTGAGTCTTTTTATGAATAATGGTGAAGAAACTTTAAAAGAATTTCTTAATTATATTAAACATGAACGCGGGTACTCTGCCCACACAATTGATGCATATCAACGTGATTTAAATCAATTCATTTCTTTTATTTATAAATATGACTCGCGATGTCTCACTGATTTTAATTTAATTGATCGCCAGGCGATTCGTCATTATTTAGGAAAAGAATACGAATTAGGCCATTCTGCAAAAACCGTTGCGAGACGTTTGGCTTCTATTAAATCTCTATTCAAATATCTTGTTCAAGCTGAAGTCATTTCTGATAACCCAGCCATTCATCTTAAAACACCAAAAGTAGAAAAACGGATTCCAACATTTGTCCAATCCAATAAAATTGAAGAGTTAATGGCTATGCCAGACACAACAAGTCGTATTGGCAAAAGAGATAAGGCAATTCTTGAATTATTTTATGCTACCGGAATCAGACTTAGTGAATTAACTGGACTAAATATTGGATCTATTAATCCGCATGAAAAAATATTAAAAGTTCGCGGTAAAGGTAATAAAGAACGAATTGTACCCTTTGGAGATCCAGCAAAAATTGCTTTGGAAAATTATTTAAATAAACGTGGTCATAGTTGGGTGTCACCACAGGATACTCCCTTATTTACTGGGCGAGGAGAAAAGCGGATTTCTGTTCGTACCATTCAGCAAAGAGTGAAAATTTATTTAACAGCTGTATTAGGCGGAAACGAGGGTGCGAGTCCCCATACGCTACGACATACTTTTGGAACTCATTTATTAGATAATGACGCAGATATACGATCTATTCAAGAACTTCTGGGGCATAGTAGTATTTCATCTACTCAGATATATACAAAAGTAAATCCAAAAAAAATGAAAGCTATTTATAAAAATGCACATCCTCATGGATCATAAAAAGGATATATTATTATGAAAATAACAGGAAATGAATTGGGATTAGATAACATTGGTCTAATCAATTTGAAAAATGTTTATCAGAATTCTTCTGTAAAAACATTAGTGAATGATATTGTCAATAATGGTGAAGGCGTTATAGGACTTCGGGGCGCAACCATGGTTGATACAGGGATTTATACAGGTCGTTCTCCTAAAGATAAATATATCGTGGATGAGCCAAGTTCATCAAACAAAATTTGGTGGGGTGATGTAAATCGAAAAATATCAGAAGATGTATTTGACACACTTTATCGAAAAGTTGTTGATTATTATAACAATTCTGATGAGAGTAAAACTTATGTTTTTGATGGATTTGCCGGTGCAGATTCGGATTACTCTTTGAATGTCAGGCTTGTAGCTAAAAAAGCATGGCAGGCTCATTTTGTTCATAATATGTTTATTCGCCCGGGAGAAGGAGAGTTAGATGGATTTTTACCCGAGTTTACCATAATTAATGCATCCGATGTAGCCAATGAAGATTATGAATCAATGGGAATGAATTCTGAAACTTTTATTTTATTCCATCTTGGGAAACGGATTGCAATTATTGGTGGGACAGAATATGGCGGTGAAATGAAAAAAGGCATTTTTTCTGTTCTACATTATTTATTACCACAACAAGATATTTTATCGATGCATTGTTCTGCAAACGTCTATTTAGATGGAGGAAACCCAGCTATCTTTTTTGGATTGTCCGGTACTGGAAAAACGACACTTTCTACGGATCCTGTTCGTCCGTTAATAGGCGATGATGAACATGGATGGTCTGATAATGGCATTTTTAATTTTGAAGGTGGATGTTATGCAAAAGTAATCAATCTGAATAAAGAAGAAGAACCCGATATTTATAATGCAATTCGAGAAGGTGCTTTATTAGAAAATGTGGTATATGATACGGAGACTAAGGAAATCGATTTTACAGATGGATCTAAAACAGAAAATACGCGAGTATCTTATCCATTAAATCATATTGATAATTCGGTTAACGGTCAAGGAAAACCTAGTATAGCGGGGCATCCTGAAAAAATTATTTTTCTGACTTGTGATGCCTATGGGGTTTTTCCTCCCGTGGCAAAATTATCGGCAGAACAAGCTATGTATCATTTTATTAGTGGATATACTGCCAAAGTAGCAGGAACTGAATTGGGTGTTACAGAACCGACTTCAACGTTTTCACCATGTTTTGGTGGACCTTTTTTAACGCTTCACCCATTGCGTTATGCAGAGCTCCTGAAAGAGAAAATGGAAAAATATGATGTAAATGTATATATGGTTAATACGGGTTGGGTTGGTGCCAGTGCTAAGTCAGGGGCGAATAGATTTAGTCTTCCTAAAACCCGAGACATTGTTAATTCTATTTTAGGTGGACAGATTGAAGAGTCAAAATTTGAAATAGATCCTTATTTTGGATTTCAAATTCCAAAAACACTTGGGGATATAGATTCAAATCTCTTAAATCCTGTACGTGCTTGGAATAATTTAAATGAGTACCATGCCACAGCAAAAGATTTAGTTCGAAAATTTCAAGAAAATTATAAACAATATGATTTAGGTGATGTAGCAGTATTAAATGCAGGACCAATGATTTGATTCGTGGAAAATGAAAATTCAATGAATAAATTAGGCTAATATATTAAAATAGAAAAAATGAAAAAAACACTCCCAATCTTTTTTCTCTTTTTCTCATCGTGTTTCTTATTTGAAGATGAGCAAAATACCAATCTGACCCTATCGCTCCACTCTGCCGGTGTTACCACTGTAAAC
This sequence comes from Fidelibacterota bacterium, assembly GCA_018649625.1. Lineage (GTDB taxonomy): Bacteria > Fidelibacterota > Marinisomatia > Marinisomatales > UBA1611. Next base: position 9,967 of record JABIHN010000051.1, read on the forward strand.
CTAAACATAAGTCCGGAAGATTCTCTTGCCCAGTTTACCTTTGAACTCACAAGAGATGATTCCACCGTTCAAACGCTTTCACTTCAATCGGACACACTTTTAAAAGACACGGGACTGAACCCAAACACA
>JABIHN010000052.1 GCA_018649625.1 Fidelibacterota bacterium
ACTAGCAGGGGTTCCAATAACAAGCCAATAGGCCATTGAAGTTGCAATTGCTAGACCAACGCCAACAAGAACAGGATTAGTGCCAGAACCAACGGCCATATCTAAAACAACCGGACCAATAACTGCGACTGTTGCACCGGCGCTCATGAGATTGGTAAGTACGGCGCCAATCGCGCACATTAAAATAACAAGTCCAACACCAGATTCAAGTCCGAGAGGAGCTACTATATTCATAATTTGGTCAGCAAACCAACTGGAAGCTCCTGTTACTTTAAAAACAGTTCCAAGGCTAATACATCCCGCATAAAGAACAATAACACCCCAACTCACTTTTTCTTCATAATCTTTCCAAGATGTAAGACCACAGAGCATATACAATACAGCACCAGAAACTGCAATTCCTCCTAATCCTAATGGAAATCCTAAAATACCTGCTACTAAAGATTTGTCTGTAATCCATAATAAAACAACTAACCCCATAATGGCAGCGACCAATTTTTGTTTCCCGGTCATAGCACCATGTTTCTCTAAATCTTTTTTCAGGAAACTAACCGCTTCACTTAAGTCATCCACTTCAGGTTTAAATAGAAGTGGAAGGAGTACAGCCATAACACCCGACATAATAACGGTATACGCAACGCCCATAGTCACCCATTGCATAAAAGAAACATCAATATCCATATTACTTAAAAATCCAATCATCAGTGCATTTCGTGCTCCACCTGTTGGACTCATGGGTCCGCCAATCATACAACCTACTGCAATCGTTATCATTAATAATGTTCCAAGTCGTGGTGCAGGAATGGTTTTATTGGTTAAAGTATAAAGTGCCATTGCAATTGGAACATACATTGCGGCTACTGCGTGTTCCCCAACAAAAGCTGTGGGAATGGCAGTACCTAATAAGATTCCAATTACAATCATTCGTGTTTTAGTTCCAGCAATATTAATCACCAACATACCAACACGTTTATCTAGACCATATTTTACTAAGGTTGCTCCTAATGCAAGTGAGCCTGCAATAAACCAAACGGCATCATGAGCATACGTAATAGCAATCATTTTTGGGGCAGTTATCCCAAAGAATAATTGAACAAGTCCAATCAATAAGGCAACAGCCGGCATCGGAACCGCTTCAGTCGCAAAAAATACCACACACATAGCAAGTAGGGCCATGGTGAGCTGAATGTGATTTGCCTTCAATAAAACATCTGTTGTTGAATCCGCTCCAAACAAGTCTTGAGCCTTTTGGATCATTGAATTTGGTGTGGGGAGGATGAAAGCTATTAATATAAAAATGAAAAGACCAACTCCAAGCCATTTGAAATCGGTAGTTTTGGCGAATCCGCCACTGTTGTTATTATTTGAATCACTCATAAGTATGTGGAATGTGACGATAAATTTAGGTAAAAATCAATAGAATGATTTTCAATTAAGATTCCTATTTAGATTTAGGTCCTTTCCGACTAACTTTGACGGAGATAATGAAGCCATTCACCCACATATTTTTATGTTTTAGTCTTTTTACAGTTTCTTTTGCCCAAGATTCATCTCGTCAGTCGTATCTATTCTCTGAAGTATTAGAGATTCCTGACCTTTCATTCTTTAACCAAGTTTATACCGGATTGGATATTTTAGAGCAAATGGACTTTAAACTTATCGAAGGAAAATCTGTTGCGATTTTCACCAATCAAACTGCGGTGAATAGAAATGGGACCCATATTTTAGATTTGTTGAAAAAGGTGCCGAGTGTTAAAGTATCAGCATTATTGGCACCAGAAAATGGGATTTGGGGGATTGATGATAAACGTGCAGCATTAATTGGTCGAGAACAAATTGATCCTGTTCATGGTGCACCCATTATAGACATGTTTGAAAAATATCTCCATCCACCTCATTGGGTTATGGATAAAACTGATCTCATATTAGTGGATTATCAAGATACTGGTTCACGGTATTCAACTTATATGACAACTTTGTCAAAAATATTTGAGTCAGCTTCAGAATGGGAAATACCTGTGATAATTTTAGACCGTCCAAATCCTATTCGTGGAGATATTGTGGATGGTCCACTTCCACGCGCAGAATATCAAACCTATGAGTCATATCATTTATTTCCCATACGCCATGGACTCACTTTGGGTGAAGCATCCATTCTCATTAATGAAATGGGTTGGGTTAAAGATTTAAAGAGAGTAGAGCTCACGGTTGTTCCCATGTCAAATTGGAAACGGAATATGTGGTTTAATGAAACTGAATTAGTTTGGAAAAATCCAACGCCTTTTTTAATAGATGAACAAAGTTTACTAGCTTATGTTGGTATGGATTTATTCCGTGGAACCAATATGAATATTGGCTTTGGAACAAATTCACCTTATATGGTTGTAGGATCTCCATGGCTTGGCGCATCTTACTTAGTGCATTTATTAAATGATCAGGGATTAAAAGGTGTAGAATTTAAATCAGTGAATTATAGGCCGACTGGCTCAATACATCATAACCGAGTTCCTCGGTATGATGGGCAATCATGTAGTGGGATTAAAATAAAAATCACAGATAGAAATACTTATTCTCCTATTGCAACTTCAACCACGATAATGTTATTAATTAATCAGCTTCATCCCAGGGAATTTCAATGGGAAGCAAATGACTATATTGATAAATTATTTGGATCAAATTTATTAAGGTTATTAGCAGCACAAAAAAAGCCACCGGATCATTTACCTGCACAATGGGTTCATGATGTTTACAAATTTAATCAGTTTAGACAGCCATATTTAATTTATTAGATTCTTTTGCTAAACAGTGTAAATAAGTTTTGTCTCTTGTCTAAGGCTATTCAGCCCCTTCTTTTTACAATTAGTTTTTTATTTGGTCAATTTTCACCAACCGTTCCAAGTAATGTATTTCGATTCTCGGTTGGTGCAAATTATTCTGAATCAAATTGGTCGTTAGATGAACAAGAATTTAATTTGCGTGGCGTGGGTAGACATTATTTTGATTATATGATTCACAGTAATTCTCTACGTTTTTCCTCGAATTACGATTTGTACCATAATGGATCCTTGTTATTGGATTCAACTCAAACGATCGAACATTGGCTCACACAATTCAACTCTGATTATGGATTTTCGATACCCGTTTTTGGCGCACAAGCGATTGATACATCAAAAAGTGTAAATCTCATTGGATCATTTTTAGAATCAAGGACAAAAAATGTGAGTGGGAAATCGATAAAAATTGATTATGGAATTTCAAATGAAGTTACTTTGAGTATTGCGATTCCATTATTAGATAGCTATACAATAAATCGTTCTATAAATAAATTCAATAGTAGTCCTTTATTGAATGGGGATGTTTTATTGGCTTATCATATCAATACTCAAAACGAATTTATCGATTTCATGGATACTGATGATTTCAGAAATTTGGATGGTGGATTAAAAGATACAATCCAATCTATTTTTAATACATTTTATACCCATAGTAGTGAGTATTCTGTGCTCTGGGCTACACATGGTGGGAATGATCCCATTAATAATTTGTTAATCAATTCAAGATTTATTTCATCTGATATTGGGAGCGATACTATATCTTTGGAAGATCTTGTGTCATATTATTATCCGGATAAAAGAGAAAGTTCAGGTGTAGACGATGTAATAGTTGGAGCCACCATTTTGTTAAATGGGACACCTTCTTGGGCATCCACTGGGAATTCAAAAGTTCTTTATGCGAAAATTCAATTAACGATTCCCTATGGGAGCACCCTTTCATCTTTTAAGCAAAGCGGTTCTAATCAATTTAAGGAAATAAAAATTGGCTCTGGCGTATCTAGATTGGGTCTTGGACTTTATGGTGCTACGGGATTGAAAAGAGGAAAAAATGGGATGCTTTTTTTTCAAACCTTCCTTCAGTTTAGCTCATCGGAAATATTAAATACACCGATTGGTCTATTTTCTGGCGGCCATACTCACCCAGACTCAATCTTGAATCAGATCGGAGATACCTATAAATTCAATGAAGGATTTTGGTTAAGAGCAAAAGTGGGTGGTGATTTTAAAATTTCTCCAAACCGTTTTCGCTTACGATTCGAATTAGAACATACCCAAAAAATGGAAGATAGTTTTATTTCCAATGATCTAGAGTGGGATAAGTGGATGCAATCTCATCGGGGTTATAGCTCAGCGTTTAAACGACTTGATTTTTCTGCAGAAGTTTGGGGGTTGAATTCTAACTCTTCTCATAAGTTAGGAGCAATTTCATTTGATATTTATGGTGGCGTAAAAATGAGTTTATTTTCAGAAAATATTTATTCTGGCTGGACCGTGTACAGTGGCATTACAACATATTATCAAGGTTGGTAAGGGCAAACATGTATAATCGAAAAAAAGTATGGAGTTGGGCATTTTATGATTGGGCAAATTCTGCATTCTCCACGACGGTAATGGCAGGATTCTTCCCCATTTTTTTTGAAAAATACTGGTCAAATTCCAGTGATGTAATTCAAAGCACATACCAATTGGGAATAGCCAATTCAATCGCATCTATTGTTATTGCAGCTATTTCTCCTTTTTTGGGTGCTGTGGCAGATCGTGGTTCTGCTAAAAAGAAATTTCTTTTTGTTTTTGCATTTATTGGTGCCATCATGACTGGTGGACTTTGGATGGTTGGTCAAGGTGAGTGGCAAATGGCTATTGTTTTTTATGTTGTAGCCTCCATCGGATTTTTAGGTGGAAATATCTTTTATGATTCTTTATTGCCATCTATTGCGACAAATGAAGAAGTTGATTATGTGTCTTCACTAGGGTTTGCAGTAGGTTATATCGGCGGTGGGTTACTGTTTTTAGTGAATGTTCTCATGTATAAAAATCCAGAATGGTTTGGAATTCCGGATCCAGAGACTGCCATAAAACTATCATTTTTATCGGTAGCAATTTGGTGGGCCGTGTTTACGATTCCTATATTAATATATGTTCCTGAACCTAAAAATGAGAATTCAGTTCCTTTTCTCAAAGCTTTAAAACAAGGTGCCTATCAATTAAAAGAAACTTATCATCATATACGGGAAATGAAAATTATTGGAATTTTTCTTCTTGCGTATTGGTTTTATATTGATGGTGTAGATACTATAATTCGTATGGCAGTCAAAATGGGCTCATCATTAGGCTTTGATGCTGGTGTTTTAATCACTGCTTTACTCATGGTTCAATTTATTGCATTTCCAGCAGCACTCCTTTATCATCGATTTTCTCAAAAGATAGGAACAAAAAATGCAGTATTTGTGGCCATTGCTGGGTATGGTATTATTACATTTTTAGGCTATTTTATGAATAGTTCATTCCACTTTTTTATTTTAGCAGCATTAATTGGATTATTTCAAGGGGGAATACAGGCTCTTAGTAGAAGTTTGTATGCTCGACTAGTTCCTAAGGGTAAAGAAGGTGAGTTTTTTGGATTTTATAATATGTTAGGAAAGTTTGCTGCAGTGATTGGACCAGTTCTTATGGGTTATGTTACCTTATTAACTGGGAGTGTTCGTATTGGGATATTATCTATATTAATTCTATTTATCATTGGTGCATTCCTTCTCAGTAAAGTTGATTTTGATGCCGGTGAAAAAATAGCAATAGATTTTGGAAAAAAATAATTTAACAATTAAGGAACGAACCTTATAGATGTGGTGGACTCTCCATTGAAAAGAGTTTATTAGGTATTTTTTAATGGGGGTTTTTCTATTGTTTGTAATTAATAATTAAAAATAATTATTACTAATGTTCTTATCTTTATTACTTCTACTTAAATTCAATTCTATCTTTTAAGGTAAAAATAATGATTTCACGTTATTCTCAACTTGTAATGCCACAGGATGCCAATGTGGTAGGAACGCTTTTTGGTGGGCAAATGGTTTCTTGGATGGATATAGCTGCCGCCAAAGCAGCCTTCCGGTTTTTAAAGGGAACAGAAGCAGATGTGGCCGTTACTCGCGCTATTGACTCAATTGAGTTTACAAAACCGGTTCATGTAGGGAATTGGGTGAACTTTGAATCACAAATCATTAATACTGGAAATTCTTCTATCATTATTCAAGTTGATGCGTTTAAAGAATGTCATGATGAAGATAAAATTTTAGCATGTACCGCAAAATTCACCATGGTTTCTGTTAAGAAAACATCGGATGGATCTTACTATAAAATCAATCACGGAAAATCTATATAAGCGAGGTTAATTATGTCAAATATATTTCCACCATCAGATTCAACATCAAGTCAAGCTCATGTTTCTTCTATGGAATCATATAACAAGCTATATCAGGATTCCATACGAGATCCCGAATCATTTTGGGCTAATATAGCTCAGAGATTGGATTGGATAGCACCTTGGACATCAGTCCGGAAATTTGATTTCGTTCGAGGTCAGATAGAATGGTTTAGTGGTGGAAAACTTAATGCTTCCTATAATTGTATAGATCGACATATCAAAAATGGGTATGGAAATGAAAAAGCTATTATTTGGGAAGGGAATGATCCGAATCAATCTCGTACATTTACTTATAATGAACTGTTAAAAGAAGTTTCTCAATTTGCGAACGCCTTAAAATCTTTGGGCGTTGAAAAAGGTGATCGGGTTTGTCTTTATATGCAAATGGTGCCTGAACTAGCTTTTGCAGTATTGGCATGCGCAAGGATTGGCGCTGTTCATTCTGTGGTTTTTGGTGCTTTTTCCAGCGATTCTTTACGTGACCGTATTAATGATTCATCTTGTAAAATTTTAGTAACTCAAGATACAGGCGTTCGAGGAACTAAACAGAATATCCCTATGAAAGTGAATGCCGATAATGCGTTAGAAAATACGCCATCTATCGAACATGTGATCGTTGTACGTCGAACCGGAGAGCCTGTCAATATGGATACGGAACGAGATTTATGGTGGCATGAAGCCATTTCAGGTGTTGACGCAAAGTGTGAACCAGAAGTGATGGATGCAGAAGATCCACTTTTTATTTTATATACATCTGGGTCAACAGGTACGCCCAAAGGAGTACTTCACACCACCGGAGGTTATTTGACGTATGCTGCTTATACACATGAGATGGTTTTCGATTATAAACCAGGTGATGTATATTGGTGCACCGCAGATTTAGGCTGGATTACGGGACATTCTTATATTGTTTATGGCCCACTGGCAAATAGAGCAACAACGGTTATGTTCGAAGGCGTTCCAAATTTTCCTGATTATGGGCGATTTTGGGATGTGGTTGACAAGCATAAAGTAAACCAGTTTTATACTGCACCAACTGCCTTACGTGCTCTTATGAAAGAGGGAAATGATTGGGTAACATCTCGCGATTTATCTTCGTTGAGATTATTGGGAACTGTAGGCGAACCCATTAAAGAACCTGAATGGAATTGGTATAAAGATGTAGTTGGCAAAGGAAATTGTCCTATTGTAGATACATGGTGGCAAACTGAAACAGGTGGTATTATGCTTACACCCTTACCGGGTGCAACACCAACTAAACCAGGGTCCGCAACTTTTCCATTCTTTGGAGTTGAACCAGTTTTACTCACAGAAGATGGTGAAGAAATTCAAGGGAATAATGTATCCGGATTGTTAGCCATTAAAACATCTTGGCCGGGTCAAATGAGAACCATTTATGGTGATCAGGAACGATTTGTTGAAACTTATTTTAAACAATTTCCTGGATATTATTTTACAGGCGATGGAGCCAAAAGAGATGAAGATGGATATTATTGGATTACTGGTCGAGTAGATGATGTTTTAAATGTATCTGGGCATCGAATTGGAACGGCAGAAGTTGAAGGTGCAATAGGTAAAGCTGAAGGTGTAGCGGAAGCGGCAGTCGTTGGTTATCCTCATGAGATTAAAGGGCAAGGGATTTATGCATTTGTAACACTCATGACTGGAATTGAATCTTCGGATGAAATATATCAAGCCATTCGTGCTTCTGTAGCAAAAGACATAGGGCCTCATGCCAAGCCAGATGAAATTCAATTTACACCGGCACTTCCAAAAACACGTTCAGGGAAAATAATGCGTCGAATTCTAAGAAAAATCGCAGAAGGTGATATGGATAATGTGGGCGATATTTCTACCTTAGCAGACCCCAGTGTAGTAGAGAGTCTTATTCAAGGTAAATAATAATTGTAATATTTCTTATTAATATCCATATTCTTAATATGAGTTTTATGAGTCAATTTAAAAAACAGTCCCTAATTTAATTTTAATAAGTGGATGGCTATTCAGTCAAAGCTATGGTGACCCATTCTTTATTTGGCGTAACCTGGTTCCTTTCAAATCCATCGGGTTTATTGAAGGTGTTAATGACTGGAATGATGATGGCTATGATGATCTTGTTTTTAAAATTAAATTAGAAGAAGATGGTCCATATAAAATAGTTTTATTATTGGGCGGAAACCCTGTTGTTTCCAAATCCCTTTAATCCTAAAACAATATTGAAAATGAAAGTTCCAGAAATGGGAAAGGTCTCAATTCATATCTTTGATATTACAGGACGAAAAGTTCGTTTAATTGAGACTGGTATTTTTCAAGTAGGCAAGGTAGAAATATCCTGGGATGGGAAAAATATGGGTGGTGAAAAGCTTGCTTCAGGTCTATACATTTTTAAACCAATACTAAAGACATTGGATAGTCAAATATTAATCGGTAAAAGTATAAAAGGTGTTTTGGTAAAATAATGATAGTCTGAAATAGTTTTTCACAATCCTGTTAATTGATTTAAAAAAAAATAATCAGTAAATTTTAATTGTTAATTTTATGTATCTTAGATCATAATATATTTATATAATAAAAGGAAAAAATGGCACATATATCAATAGTAAATAGTACAAAAAAATCGTGGAATGAAACTGATGCGGGGCTCATTGCAGTTGGTATTTATCAAGATAAAAAATTTACGCCTATGGCTGACGCCATTAACCAAGCATCGAATGGTGCATTTACTGAAGCAATTGAGTTAGGAGACGTAAAAGGCAAAACGGGTGAATCTCATTTATTTTATGTGGATGGAAAGCGAATTCTACTTTTAGGATTAGGAAAAAAAGACAAATTTGATTCAAATGCAGTTCAATTGGTTGCTGGTACAGTTTCTCGAACAGCGCTTCATAAAAAAATTGATTCGGTTGCCATGGAGTGCTTTTGTGAAGATTGTGAACACTGCCAATCTTGTGGAGAAGGCCTCGTTTTAGGAAGTTATCAATTTATAGATTATAAAACAGGGAAGGATGATGGGTTTATTTTAAAATCAGCAACTGTACTTGGCTGCGATAGTCCAAATGTAGCAAAAGGTGCTGCTATTGGAAATTCCGTTTGTTTTGCTCGTGACCTTGCGAATCATCCCGGAAATACTACAACGCCATCCCGATTGGCGGAAGCCGCAAAAGAAATCGCTGATGAAGGTGGAATGAAACTCACAGTCTTTGATCGTGAAGAATTTACTGATATGGGCATGGGCGCATTAGCAGGTGTCGCATTAGGTACGGATGAACCTCCCAAATTCATTATTCTTGAATATATGAATGGCGGTGATGCAAAACCGAAAATCATCGTAGGAAAAGGTCTTACTTTTGATGCAGGTGGAATCTCAATTAAACCTGCGGGTAAAATGGATGAAATGAAATATGACATGTGTGGATCAGCCACAGTTTTGGGAACCATGAAAGCAATTGCAGCCTTGAAACCAAAAATAAATGTGGTTTGTATAGTTCCATCTACAGAAAACTTATTGGGAGCGAAAGCATATAAACCAGGTGATATATTAAAAGCATATAATGGAAAAACAATTGAAGTTCTCAATACGGATGCAGAAGGTCGTTTAATTCTTGCGGATGCGTTAGCGTATGCTTCTAAACATTATGATCCTGAATATATTTTGGATTTTGCAACCTTAACAGGTGCTGTTCTAGTGACTCTAGGGCACATTGCAACCGGTGTAATGGGAACGGATGATTCTTTAATGAACAAAATAAAGTTAGCATCGAAAAGTTCTGGAGAAAAAATTTGGGAATTTCCATTGTGGCCAGAGTTTTGCAAGCAAATTAAATCTGATATTGCTGATGTGAAAAATATGGGAACACCAGGTCAGGCTGGCAGTATTGCTGGGGGTGCCTTTTTAAAAGAATTTGTTGGAGAAGATATTCCATGGGTTCATTTTGATATTGCTGGGACTGCATGGGGAAGTAAAACTACAAGTGTCGATCCAAAAGGATCAGCTACTGGATGGGGAGTACGACTTGTTTTGGATATGCTGAATAGCTAAATCAATGAAAGAAATACCAAATTACTGGGGGCTGGTTCGCATTGCGATCAGCCCTTTTTTATTTTCAATTCTTATGGCTGGACATCCTATCAATATTGATGGCCAATTCCAGGATTGGGAAAATGTAGAAATATCCTACGAAGATGAAGCCGGACCATGGTGGGCAGATTTTGCTAACGTAAAGATTACTTATGATCAAGAATTTCTATTTATTTATTTTTCTTTCCATGATGGCGAATTTCTAATGCAGGATTGGAATGCATTCCATCTGTATATTGATGCAGATAATAATTCGTCCACAGGTCTAGATTATAATGGAATTGGTGCTGAACTGGATTGGACATTTGGGCAACGACAAGGTTTTTTTTATTATAATGGCGGTAGTTCAGATGTTTGGCAAAATGATTTAACATTAAGAATAGCACCGACGATTACTTCATCGGAATTTGAAATTGCAATTGCACTGGATTCCGATATATTAACCTTGAACGCAACACAAGTTTTGGTAGAAGGACGAATTATAATTAGTGAAGCTCCACCCAATTCAGATACTGTTCCAAATGAAGATGGCGGGATATACTTTAGTATCGGTGAAGATGCAGTTCCTTTGCCAAACCCAATTTCATTTGAACGAAACGATGCTTCTGATATTCGTATCGTAACATACAATACACTTTGGAATGGAATAATAGAAGCAGACAGACAACCCAGTTTCCAAAGAATACTTCAAGCCTTGGATCCAGATGTAATTGTACTTCAGGAGCATACGGATTGGAATGAAATTGATGATATTATTCAGTCGTGGTTTCCACAAGAAATGTGGTATGCTAGTTGGACTTATAGTGATCTTGTGGTTTTGTCTCGATTCCCAATATTGAATGATGCCAATTTGATTAGTTCCGGAAGAACTATGTGTGCTTTATTGGACACCGAAAATGAACTAGGAAAAAATCTACTAATAGTTAATTCACACTTATCTTGTTGTGGGAGCAATGATGATCGCCAACAACAGGTAGATGAATTTTCGTTTGTTTGGCGAAATTGGGTAACCGATGGAACTGGTCCATTTGAATTGGAAAATGAAACCCCATTTGTTCATGTTGGAGATTTTAATTTTGTAGGTTATCGCCAACAAGTAGAAACACTTCGAATCGGTGATATTGAAGACGAAAATGAATATGGCGAAGATTTTCTTCCCGATTGGGATTCTACGGCGATTGTTGATCTTTATTCGCGTCATACTCACAAACGGATGGGCTACACATGGCGAGAAGATGAAAGCTCTTTTAATCCAGGGAAATTGGATTATATATTTTATTCTGATGCTACAATTGATTCAGGAAAACATTTTATTGTAAATACATTGGCTATGGATTCGGAATCTTTAATTGAATATGGATTGGAATGGGATGATACACAGGAAGCTTCCGATCATTTACCGAGGGTTTTTGATATTTCATTAGATCAAACGGTAGGAATTGACAATCAAAATACTGTGCCTGTTGAAATTGCTGTATTGAATAATTTTCCAAATCCATTTAATCCAAACACAACTATTATAGTAAATATTGTACAGAAGTTGCATGCAACGTCTGTACGTATTTATAATTTAAATGGTCGATTGGTTGATTTGGTATTTCAAGGTGAATTAGAAACCGGAACTCATAAATTCCATTGGAATGGATCTCGTAATTCCAGTAGTGTATATTTTATAAGATTACAATCAGGTGATTTTGTAAAAACCCACAAAATGATTTTGTTAAAATAAGAATCTTATAATAATTCTTCGTGGTTTTTCGCGACCTTAGTGGCGAAACATTTTATACTTGTTCCATAGCATTATCATACATGGGTGCCATAGATTCCCAATCAAAGGGTTTAGCAATAGGTTGAAAATGTGTTGAACGAACTTGATCAATATTTTGAATCGCCCAAATCAATTTTTCATATAAGTCATTTTCATTAAGATATAAATGTTGTAGATGTTGGTTCGGTGGTAACAATTCTGGGTAAGTTAGTCGTTTGGGTAAAATGGGCCATGTGTCACAATACATTGCTTCCATGACGCTTCCTCCGAAAAATTCCTGTTTGGACGTTACGGGCAGAATATCAGCCATCCAGAGCCACTTCGCATAGTCAGGGAAAGACTCAGTATATCCCCATTGAACAATTTCAGTTTCAAAAGTTTTATGAGCATCTATAAATATATCAGGATATTGACTGAAATTTTCACCCAATACTGCTAAGTCAAATTTAAAACCTTGTTCCTGAACCTTGTTGAGAACGGAAAAAAAAGATTCAGGGTTTTTATCATATTCCCATCGGTGATTCCATAAAATAAGTGGATCTTTTTTATGAGATGTTTTATGAATATCAAATTTCTGTAAATCCATTCCTAAATGAAGAATACGACTTTTCTCTCGAATAATGTCCACAGAATCTAATTCACGATGGTCTGGGAAGTGGCGTAGGAATTTTGGTAATTCACCTAAATACGATTCCATATGAAAGTCTGAATTAAAAAAGATTGTATCTGCTGCTAAAGTTGAAGCATAATTAATAAATCCATAATGAGAATCTCGGTTTTTTTGAATATCTCGATCATTGGGTGACCATGGATAAGATATTTGATTCTCATGGAAATAAATAGCGATGGGAATTCCATGAGATTTGGACTGTGTTAATGCCATAAATGTTGTGACATCAAGCATATCAGTAGTTAGAATTAAATCAGGGCGCCAATTCAATGCATTAAATTCTCGGGCGAGAGTGACCGCACCGCCGTGCATCCGCCATTTCCAAAATTGGCCTTTCATCGTTAATAATCGAACGTCATGACGACTATGTTTTGCGAACCCTTCCGCCCATTGTTTGTGGGAACCAGTAAAATAAGGCTCAATAAGAAGGATATTCACATCGGAATTTACAATATTGAAATTCATATTTGAACTTTCAAATTCAATTATAAATGGAAATTTGTGTTTTAAAACAAAGGTAAAAAACAAGGATTAGGCTTGGATGATAGCAGGGTGTTCCCGTATTTTTCACCCGTTTTTTATCATGGAAATTAAAATCGTTACATCAAACCGGAAAGCTTATCACGAATATCATATTTTGGATACCTATGAAGCTGGGATTCAATTAATGGGAAGTGAAGTGAAAAGTATCCGAGAAGGGAATGCTAGTTTAAAAGAGTCATATATATTGATTCGAAAGGGCGAAGCTTGGTTAAAGGGAGCTCATATAGCGTCCTATAGCCATACCGGTATTGAAGGTCATGAATTGGTTCGAGATCGAAAGTTATTACTTCATAAGAAAGAAATTTCAAGAATTGGTTCAAAATTAGCAGAAAAAGGCTTAACTGCGATTCCTACTAAATTATATTTTAAAGGTGGATTAATTAAAATAGAACTTGGTTTAGCCAAAGGAAAAAAGCTTCATGATAAAAGAGATACAAAAAAGAAACGTGATGTACAAAGAGATATACAACGAGCATTGAGTCAAAAATGAAATTTTTACCCGTAGATGAACAAATGAAACTGATCCGTCGAGGAACAGAAGAAATAATACCAGAAGAAGATTTAATAAAGAAATTGGAGAAATCCAAGGCAACTCAAACGCCATTAAATATAAAACTTGGGTGTGATCCAAGTCGCCCTGATCTACATATTGGTCATGGAGTTGTTTTAAGAAAACTTCGTCATTTTCAAGATCTGGGGCACCAAGCTATTTTGGTGATTGGTGATTTTACAGCCATGATTGGGGACCCATCTGGAAGAAATAAGACTCGTCCACAATTAACCTTAGTTGAAGCAAAATCCAATGCCGAATCCTATGTGGAACAAGCTAAAGCTATACTTGATATAGAAACTCTTAAAATTGTATATAATTCAGATTGGTTGAATGAAATGAATTTTAATGATGTGGTAAAACTTGCTAGTTCTTATACAGTTGCTCGGATGTTAGAACGAGATGATTTTACAAAACGATTTCAGTCTGAAATTCCAATTTTACTTCATGAATTTTTATATCCATTGGCGCAAGGTCAAGATTCTGTTGCATTAAAATCAGATGTTGAATTAGGTGGAACAGATCAAAAATTTAATTTACTAGTTGGTCGCGATTTACAAAAAACAGCCGGACAAAACCCTCAATGTATTATAACATTACCCTTGTTAGAAGGTACTGATGGTGTTGAAAAAATGTCCAAATCTTATGGAAACCACGTCGGACTACATGATAAACCTGAAGATATGTATGGAAAAACATTATCAATTTCAGATAATATGATTGTGAAATGGTTTACTTTAGCTGCCGACGCAGATGAATCAGTAGTGAAATCGGCTGAATCTAGACTTGCAGATTCTTCCATAAACCCTATGGAAGTGAAAAGAGAGTTAGCGAGAGCTGTCGTTGAATTATATTATGATAGTGAAACTGCTATCCAAGCTGAACATCATTTTAATACAGTTGTCGTTGGAAAAGGAATTCCGGATGATATTCCGGAATATTCTTTATCATCTGAAGATTTAATTGTTAATGTGATATTTGAAGCAGGATTACTACAAAGTAAGGGTGAAGCTCGTAGAATGATTAAACAAGGTGCTGTAAAATTAGATGGAGATCCCATCAAGGATATACAGGCAAAAATATCACCTTCTGATGAGCAAATTTTAAAAGTAGGTAAACGTAGGTTTTTAAAGGTAATTAGATGAAACGTAATTTATTAGGGCTGCTAATCTTAGCAGCCTTTTTTTCGGTCTCTTGTAATAAGTCTAGTCCGTCAACTCCGAAATTAGTTATCACGATTGTGGTGGACCAAATGCGTCCAGATCTTTTAACACGGTTTGATGATCTTTATACAGGAGGATTCCGGTGGCTAATTGATCATGGCATTTGGTTTACAAATACACACCATGAACACAGTTATACTGCAACGGGGCCTGGTCATTATTCCATTGGCTCAGGTCAATATCCCGGGGGAGTGGGTGTCATAGGTAATAGTTTTTATGATCGAGATCTTAAAAAGAAAGTTAATTGCGTGGAAGACCCCAATGCAAAAGTGATTGGCGCTGAAAATGGTAATGGTCGATCTTACGCTCGGTATAATACTACAGGACTTGGAGATTGGGTCAAATCATCTAATCCTAATTCAAAAGTGATTTCAATTGCCGGAAAAGATAGAGCTGCTGTATTCCTAGGAGGAAAAAACCCTGATTTAGCATTGTATTTTAATTATAATGGTCGATTTATTTCTTCTGACTATTATGTGGATTCTTTGCCAAAGTGGGCGAATGATTTTAATCAAAATCTAAATATTGAATCCTATAAAGATTCTATTTGGACAAAATCTTTATCGGATGATATTTATTTAAACTATGCTCGAGAAGATTTTTATCAAGGCGAGGTTGATGATTATTTAAATGATGAATATTCACCCGTTTTTCCTATTGGGATTGATCCCAAAGAAGATCCAAAAGAATATTTAATGGCTCGTCCCTGGTTCGAAAGAGAAATGCTCAAGCTAGTGAAGGAAGCTGTTATTCATGAAGAACTTGGACAAGATTCTAATCCGGATATGTTATTTATTGGTTTTTCAGCAATGGATTGGATGACACATCTTTATGGACCTAATTCACAAGAAATAATGGATTCGTATATCAAATTAGACAAATATTTAGGAAACTTTATCGAATTCATAGATGAAACGGTTGGTTTAGAAAATGTTTTATTTACTTTAACAGGAGATCATGGTGGACTTCCACTTCCAGAATATGTCGTTGAACAGGGCGGTACTGGCGGAAGAATTAATAAAGATCATTTAAAAGAAGCTTGGGAATGGATTGATGAAGAAATTGAAGAGAAATTCGGAAAAAATCATTATCATAGATCTGGAACAAATTATTTTCTTAATCTTGCTCAATTAAAAAAAGCGGACATAGATCCAATTGAAATCTATAAGATAGTACAAAACTATTTAACAAGGGTTGAAGGAATTGAAAAAGTAATCTTTAAACAAGATATATTAGATAGTCAAGAAACAGATAAAATGACTCAACGCTTAAAGCACATGATCCATCCACACAAAACACCTGAGATATTTGCCATTGTTTCTCCTGGGTTTGTTACTAAAACTCCGCATGGAACAGGACATGGCTCACCCTATGATTATGATACGCATGTTCCTTTAATTTTTTCAAGGGAATCAACGATTAAACAATTAGACAATTCACCACGAGCAACAGTTGATATTGCACCTACAATAGCCCAAATCTTCCTTTTTGATATACCTGAAAATTGTGATGGGACAGCCATAAAATTCTAAAGTGTTAACCCTTACACATTTAAAAAAAGATTTTGATGGTAATCGAGCTGTTGATGATGTTTCATTTAAAGTTGAACAGGGGGATGTTTTTGGATTTTTGGGTCCGAATGGAGCAGGGAAAACCACTACAATTCGAATGATTATGGGAATCATTCAGCAAGATTCTGGGTTAATTGAGTTGAATGGTGAAAATATCAATCATTTAAGCAGAGAAACACTTGGCTATTTACCCGAAGATCGTGGACTTTATCAAAAACAAAAGTTAGAAGAAACAATTATATATTTTGCTATTCTTCGTGGATTAGAAAAAGTAGAAGCAAAAAAGCAAACTGGAATTTGGTTGGAACGATTTGGTTTACAAGATCAAGGAAATAGAAAAATAGAAGAACTTTCTAAAGGCAATCAACAAAAAATCCAGTTCATTTTATCTTTAATTCATGATCCGTCTTTACTCATTTTAGATGAGCCTTTTACAGGGCTTGATCCATTGAATCAGCTTTTATTAAAAGAGATTATTCAAGAAAAAAGAGACGAAGGAAAAACAATCCTTTTTTCAACACATCAAATGGAACAAGTAGAACGTTTATGCTCTAATATTTGTTTAATTAATCAAGGGAAAATAATTTTAAGTGGCGCATTAGACGACATCCGTCATTCTCATTCAAGTGATGCTGTAAATGTTAAGTTTACTGGAGAGTTAAATCATGAAAAGGTGAGAACATTCTTTTCCGAAATCGAAATAAATGAATCTTCATTGTCTGGGATATTATCAAAAAAATCCAAAGACTTTTTATCATGGATAAATGAATCTGTTCAGGTAGAATCATATCAAATTCATATTCCCAGCTTAGAACAAATTTTTATTGAAGAAGTAAAAAAAGCATCATGAAGCAGATTTGGACAATATTAAAATGGGAATATATGAATCGAGTTAAGACCAAACTCTTTTTAATTACCACATTTGTATTGCCTTTTTTTATGGGCGCCATGATGTACTTACCAGCAATGCTCATGGACCTAGAACCGGAAGAAATTAGTCAAATTGCATTAGTCTATCCTGATAATGTTGATCACCTTGTTCAACGATTTAAAGAACAAATAAATGACAGTTATCGTCTTCAAGATGGAAATCCACAATTTATATTAAGTCGATTTCAATCTGAAGAAATTGCTTTAGATAGTATTATTTCCAAATCAATTGATGGGATGATTCTTATCCCAGGCTCAATTCTCGATACCGGACAAGTTAATTATTATAGTTTATCCTTAAGTAATATCAAATTATATGCAAACTTAAGGCGAACTTTAAATCATGTAGTTATTGAACAACGAATGATAAATCAAAATATTAATGCATCTTTGGTTGGCGAATTGAGTCGGCGAATTGAGTTTGAAACATTTGAAATAGATCAAGAAGGCGAAGCTTCAGAAGGGGATGAGCTTTCAAGTTTTTTGATTCCGTACATATTTTTAATGATTTTATTTATGACTGTATTTATGAGTGGGCAATTATTACTTCGTTCAGTGATGGAAGAAAGAACCAGCCGAACCATAGAGATTCTATTGTCTTCAGTTTCGCCCGACGAATTGATGCGAGGAAAAATTCTCGGTTTAGGAGCATTAGGAATGACTCAAATGGTTTTTTATTTAATTTTAGGATTATCAGCCACGCGATATAATGATTTGGCAACGATTGAATTCTCTCAGATTCCTGTTTTTCTAATTTATTTTATTACAGGGTATTTGTTTTATGCCGCTATTTTTGCTACGTTGGGTACACTATTTACATCTGAACAGGAAGCGCAACAATCTAGCGGATTGATTAGTATAGTGGCCGTTCTTCCCATCGCATTCGCATCTTATTTTATAACAAATCCAGGATCTGCATTTACAATTGGTACATCCTATATTCCACCTTTAACTCCTTTTATGATGATTATTCGTATTGGAACTGGGACCGTTGAGATATCAGAAATATTTTATACTACAATTCTTATGATTGTGTCTTGTTGGGCATTATTAAAAATAGCAGGAAAAATATTTCGGACATCCATATTAATGTACGGGAAGAAGGCTACATTCCAAGAAATAATACATTGGATTAGAACTTGAGTGGTTTTTTGTTAATTTATTACAGTTTTACCTTAGCATCTTTTGATTAGTTCTATCTATTTATATTTCAATATTAATCCCTAAATTCATTCGTCAATGACAATACTCATTACTTACTTTTTGGCAGCACTGTTTGTTTCATTCTTATGTTCACTTCTTGAATCTGTATTATTAAGTGTTTCTATTACTCATATTTCTGTTTTAGCAAAAAAGGGTAGTCGAACTGGGATAATAATGTCTGAATTGAAAAAGAACATAAATCGTCCCCTTGCTGCAATTCTAACTATTAATACGATTGCAAATACAGTCGGTGCAGCTGGAGTGGGAGCTCAAACCATGATTATCTATGGTAGCCAATGGGTTGCAGTTTCATCAGGGATATTGACTTTATTCATTCTAGTCTTTTCTGAAATTATTCCAAAAACAATTGGAGCTGTTTTTAATAAAACTCTCGTTCCATTTACAGCGATGACTGTTCGATTTCTTATGGTAATTGCATGGCCTTTTGTTTTATTATCGGAGTCCATGTCGAAATTGATTCTTCAAGGAGAAAATAATGTTGAATTAAAAGCATCTAGAGAAGAGTTGCTTGCCATGGCCGAAATCAGTGAAGATGAAGGGTCTATTGATGAGCAGGAAGGTGATATTATTGAAAACTTAATAAAGCTTGATAATATTCCAGTGGAGGATGTAATGACACCAAGATCCGTTGTATTTGCATTCAACCATGATGAAACTGTTGGAGAAGTAGTTAAGAAATACTCACCAATTGCATTCTCTCGTATCCCTGTTTTTGAAAAAGACTTAGATCATGTTGTTGGGTTAGTCAATCGATATACCGTTGTAAATAAACAAGCTGAAGATCAATTTGATATTAAAATGGAAAAACTTATGAAACCGATTCACGCTGTAAATGAAAAAGAATCTGTTTCTGATGTATTGGATAATTTTGTAAAACGACGTGAACAAATATTTATAGTTGAAGATGAATTCGGAACTACTACTGGTCTAATTTCTTTAGAAGATGCCATTGAGACGCTCTTAGGAGTGGAAATTGTCGATGAACATGATCATGTTGTGGACATGCGAAAATTGGCATCTGCGAAGATGAAAGCAAAAAACTCAAGAAAATTGAGTTGAAATAAGTTTGCTTAAAACATTCTTATTCATTTGGATTCAAATAATTGATTAATAAATTTGCCGGCTTATTTCCTAGGAGAATTTAAATAATGGCTAAAAAACAAAAAAGTTTTGCTGACAAAGCTGCTGGATCAAAAAATAAAGAAGCAGTTTATGTCAAATATGTGAAAAGTGTTAAATCTGATAAAACAGGTCAATGGCGTTTTAATGAACAAATAGTTCAAACATCTAAAGGTGAAAACCTAGATGTTGCTCTAAAACGTTTAGATGAACTTGCAAATTTAACTGATATTGATCTTTCAGATTCCATCGTAAAAGAAAGTTCTGTTGAAGAAACACCCGTTGTAGAAAATGAAAATGTTGCGACTGATGAAGTAGATGCAGCACCTGAAACAACGGATGAACCAACAGCAGCAGTTGTAGAAGAAGAAAAAGTCTAAAACTTATTTTTGGAGAGGTGTCCGAGTGGCTTAAGGAGCACGCTTGGAAAGCGTGTGTGCGTTTACGCGTACCGTGGGTTCGAATCCCACTCTCTCCGCACTATTAATTATATACCCGGAGGGGTGGCAGAGTCTGGCTGAATGCACCGGTCTTGAAAATCGGCATACCGTAAGGTATCGGGGGTTCGAATCCCTCCCCCTCCGCAATCAAAAAAACTCTGAGAATTTTCAGAGTTTTTTTAATATTAGATATGTGGTATGTTTATATAATAGAAAGTTTAGATGGGAAGTTCAAATATCGAGGCATGAGCGAAGATTCATCCTTCTTCGCAATCTAAAGTTTTTAGTTTTGATACTTTTTATGAATCACTTAGTACAATCAATTTTATAAAATTAATTTCAATAAAAAGCTTCTTAAGAAGCTTTTTTGATTTCAGTACATCAAGTAATTTCCAGACTCATTTCAATACAAAAAAGATTTTATAAATTATGAATCCACGTGTCAGATTTTCGCCGAGTCCAACAGGACAACTCCATATTGGTGGAGCTCGTACAGCTTTATTTAATTATTTATTTTCAAAACACCATCAAGGGAAATTCTTAGTTCGTATAGAAGACACAGACTTAGAACGATCTAAAAAAGAATTCACAGATCAAATTTGTGAATCTTTAAACTGGCTTGGTTTAGAGTGGGATGAAGAATTGGTGTATCAATCCCAGAGAATAAAACTCTATCATGAAGCCATTAGTGTGTTACTTAAATCAGGAAATGCATATCAATGTTTTGCTTCAAAAGAAGAATTAAATAAAATAAGGGAAGATACAGGTTCTTATTTATATCCAGGATTATGGAGAAATAAAGATCAAAAAAATGTAGCGCTCGAAATCCAGAAGGGGACACCTTTCACTATTCGTTTAAAAACACCAGAAACAGGCGAGACTTCTTTTGATGATTTAATTTATGGGTCAATTACTGTTTCTCATTCTGAAATAGATGATTTTATCATTGCCCGTTCTGATGGAAGTCCAGTTTACAATTTAACAAATGTTGTGGATGATTATGATATGAGTATCTCGCATATTATTCGAGGAGAAGATCATATAGCAAATACGCCCAAGCAAATACTCATATATAAGGCTTTATGTTGGACTGTGCCCATTTTTGCTCACTTACCAATGATACTTGGACAGGATAAGAAACGTTTAAGTAAGCGACATGGAGCCACAGGTGTGCAAACTTATCGAGATGAAGGGTATCAGTCAGAAGCATTATTAAATTATCTTTCTCTGCTTGGTTGGAATCCGGGCACTGAAGAGGAAATCATGTCATTATCAAAAATTATTGATCAATTTGACTTATTAAAAGTTCATAAGAAAAGTGCTGTTTTTGATGATAAAAAGTTGAATTGGATTAGTGGTCAGCATCTTGGAATGCAAGCAAATGAAGATATTTTGATTAGGATAAGATTAATTAAACCAAATTGGGGTAAAACAGAATCGAATGATTTTTGTTTATCAGTGATAAACTTAATGAAAGGTCGATCTAAATCTTTGCTAGATTTAATTGAAAATTCTGTTTATTATTTTCAAGATCCGACCGAATTTAATGAAAAAGTTTTACGTAAAACGTGGAAAGATGATACATCGAATATTGTTGAATCGGTTCATTCAATTTTAGATTCAATGGAAATCTGGAATGCTGAATTATTAGAGGATACTTTAAAAGATTTTATGGAGTCAAATGAATTGGGGTTTGGGAAAGTGATGAAACCAGTACGTCTTGCAATTTGCGGACGTGTAAATGGTCCTTCGCTTTTTTTAATTATGGAATTGATTGGACAATCAACATGTATTCGCAGAATTAATAAAGCTATAGGTACTTTTTAATATGAATGAAGTCAAAAAAGAAATGAATAATTTTATTCAAAAAATAATAAATGATGATTCTGATTCTGGGAAATGGAATAATAGAGTGCATACTCGTTTTCCACCTGAACCTAACGGGTATCTTCACATTGGTCATGCGAAATCTATTTGTTTAAATTTTGGTATAGCCGAAAAAAATAAAGGCACATGTAATCTTCGTTTTGACGATACAAACCCTGTCAAAGAAGAAGAAGAATATGTTCAATCGATTATTGAAGATGTAAAATGGCTTGGCTTTGATTGGGAAGATAGATTGTTTTATGCTTCAGATTATTTTGAGCAACTTTATGAATTTGCCATCCAGCTAATTCAAGATGGTTCAGCATATATTTGTGACCTTTCTGGGGATGAAATTAGAAATATGCGTGGATCCTTAAATGAACCTGGATTAGAAAGTCCGCATAGAACCAGAAGTGTAGAAGAAAATTTGGAATTATTTCATAAAATGAAGAATGGTGAATTTGGGAATGGTGAAAAAGTACTTCGCGCTAAAATTAATATGGCGCACCCCAATTTAAATATGAGAGATCCAGTCATGTATAGAATATTGCATGCCAAGCATCACCGTACTGGAAATGATTGGTGCATATATCCCATGTATGATTGGGCTCATGGATTAGAAGATTCAATAGAAAGAATAACACATTCTATTTGTACATTAGAATTTGAAGACCACAGACCTCTTTATGATTGGTATTTAAATCAATTAGATATTTATCATCCTCAACAAATTGAGTTTGCTCGATTAAATTTAAACTTTACCATGATGAGTAAACGAAAGCTGAAACAATTGGTTGATGAAAATCATGTGAGTGGCTGGGATGATCCGAGAATGCCCACTATTTCGGGGTTGAGAAGACGAGGGTACACACCAAAGGCAATTCGAAATTTTGCTGAAGATGTTGGCGTTACAAAACGAGATTCAATTATTGATGTTGTTCGATTAGAAAATGCTCTTAGAGAAGATTTAAATAAAATTGCACCACGAGTTATGGGTGTTTTAGATCCATTGAAAGTTGTTATTACCAATTATCCTGAAGATAAAACTGAATTACTTAAGGCTGTAAATAATCCGGAAAATCCTGATGCTGGGAAACGAGATATTCCATTTTCAAAAGAATTATATATTGAACAATCTGATTTTATGGAAGATCCCCCAAGAAAGTTTTTTAGATTGGGACCTGGAAGGGAAGTGCGTCTTCGATACGCTTATTTTATTACCTGTAATGAAGTCATTAAAAATAAATCAGGCGAAATAATAGAATTACATTGTACTTACGATTCTGAGACCAAAGGTGGTTCTGCACCGGATGGAAGAAAAGTGAAGGGCACCCTTCATTGGGTATCGGTAAATGATGCTATAGATGCTGAAGTTCGTTTATATGATCGGCTATTTTTAAATGAAAACCCAGGTGAAACAGATGATTTTCTGGCTAATTTAAACCCTGAATCTTGTAAAACTCAAGCTAATGCAAAATTAGAATCCAGTTTGAGTAACCCGGAAAATATTACCTATCAATTTGAACGAAATGGTTATTTCATTAAAGATGAAAAAGATTCAATGAATGGGAAATTAGTTTTTAATCGTGCAGTATCATTGCGGGATTCATGGGCAAAGTTTTTCAAAAATAATGGCAAATAAAGTTGCCAATATTTTGAATTGGTTTAATCCAATGATTATCCCCAAATTTAGGTTCTAGAAAATGACCCATCGGATGCAAAAAATCTTCATAATACTAATTTTTATTTCTACTCTCTTTGC
>JABIHN010000009.1 GCA_018649625.1 Fidelibacterota bacterium
AAAAACTTTAGCCACAATGGAGATAATTAACTTATGTTTGATTTGGAAATGATTCAGGGTGTATATACCCGAATGGCGAA
This sequence comes from Fidelibacterota bacterium, assembly GCA_018649625.1. GTDB lineage: Bacteria > Fidelibacterota > Marinisomatia > Marinisomatales > UBA1611. Next base: position 81 of record JABIHN010000009.1, read on the forward strand.
AAATATCATTGCAGCGCGTAAAATATTAAATCGCCCAATGACACTTACAGAAAAAGTATTGTATTCTCACTTATATAATGGTCTTCCAACTCAATCATTTGATCGAGGTGAAACTTATGTCGATTTTGCACCAGATCGTGTTGCAATGCAAGATGCTACTGCACAAATGGCATTACTGCAATTTATGATGGCAGGAAAAAATAAAGTTGCTGTTCCGTCCACAGTTCATTGTGATCATTTGATTCAGGCAAAAGAATCCGCAAGTATTGATTTAGCTCAAGCGAAGGATATTAATGGCGAAGTATATGATTTTCTTGAATCAGTATCCAATAAATATGGTATTGGTTTTTGGAAAGCAGGAGCTGGTATTATTCATCAAGTTGTCTTAGAGAATTATGCATTTCCAGGTGGTATGATGATTGGAACTGATAGCCATACGGTGAATGCTGGCGGTTTAGGAATGATTGCCATTGGTGTAGGCGGCGCAGATGCTGTAGACGTAATGGCTGGGATGCCTTGGGAATTGAAATTCCCTAAAATAATTGGTGTTAAACTATCTGGTAAAATGAGTGGCTGGACTTCCGCAAAAGATGTTATTCTCAAAGTCGCAGGCATTGTAACCGCAAAAGGTGGAACTGGCGCAATTGTAGAATATTTTGGAGAAGGTGCAGATAATATGTCCTGCACAGGAAAAGGAACGATTTGTAATATGGGGGCAGAAATTGGTGCTACGACATCCATATTTGGTTATGATAATCATATGGCTAAGTACTTAAGAGCAACTGGACGAAGTGCTGTCGCTGATCTTGCAGATTCAATGAAAGATAATTTGCGAGCTGATGATGAGGTCTTATCTAATCCAACGGACTTTTTTGACGAAATTATTGAAATTAATTTATCTGAATTAGAGCCTCATATTAATGGCCCATTTACCCCTGATAAAGCAACGCCTGTATCCCAAATGAAATCAGTTGCGCAAGAAAATGACTGGCCCACAAAAGTTGAAGTTGGTTTAATTGGCTCCTGCACAAATTCTTCTTATGAAGATATTTCGCGTGCTGCATCTATTGCAAAACAGGCTGTGGATAAAGGTCTGAAAACAAAAGCAAAATTCACCATAACACCAGGATCAGAACAAGTGCGATATACCATTCAAAGAGATGGATTTATTGATGTTTTTGAAAAATTAGGTGCAGATGTATTTGCAAATGCTTGCGGACCTTGTATTGGTCAGTGGGCACGTTCAGGTGCAGATATGAAAGAAAAAAATACTATTGTTCATTCTTTTAATCGAAATTTTTCTAAACGCGCCGATGGGAATCCAAATACGCATGCATTTGTTGCGTCACCAGAATTGGTGACTGCTTTGGCAATTTCGGGAGACCTTACCTTTAATCCATTAAAAGATACATTAATAAATGATGCTGGTGAGCAAATTCTTTTAGAACCACCTTCCGGCCAAGATCTTCCGGGAAATGGATTTGCTGTTGAAGATTTAGGATATCAATCTCCAGTAAAAGATGGATTATCTGTCGAAATAAAAGTGAATCCGAAATCTGACCGTCTTGAATTATTGAAGCCGTTTAATTCTTGGGATGGAAAAAATATTACCGGAATGAAATTACTCATTAAAGCAGAAGGGAAATGTACAACGGATCATATTTCTATGGCGGGACCTTGGTTAAAATTTCGTGGTCATTTAGATAATATTTCAGAAAACATGCTAACGGGTGCGATTAATATTTTTAATGGAAAATCAAATCATGTTAAAAATCAGCTTACAGATGAGTATGGAGCAGTTCCAACTACACAGCGAGCATATAAGTCCGCGAATGTTCAAACAATTGTAGTTGGTGATGAAAATTATGGTGAAGGATCTTCTAGGGAACATGCTGCCATGGAACCTCGGCATTTAGGTGTAATTGTTGTACTGGTCCGATCTTTTGCGCGAATTCATGAAACAAATTTGAAAAAACAAGGAATGTTGGGATTAACTTTTTCAGATAAATCTGATTATGATATAATTCAAGAAGATGATACGTTTGACTTTTTAGATTTGGATCAATTTTCACCTGGGAAATCGCTTACTATCTCCGTTAAACATTCAAATGGATCCCAAAATACAATTGTTTGTAATCATACGTATAATAATACTCAAATTGAGTGGTTTAAGGCTGGATCCGCTCTCAATTTAATTAGTGCAAACCATTAAAAAATTATGTCCATGAAAGTTCTCATTTCTGACCCAATTACAGATGCAGGTATTGCAATCTTAAATGATGCAGGATTTGAAATTGTTTATTTACCAAATTCGGAACCAGATGAAATTCAGGATGTAGCAAAAGATGTACATGCTTGGATTATTCGAAGTGGTACAAACATAACTGCAGATATGATACAATCTGCAAACAATTTGCAAGTTATTGGTAGAGCAGGTGTTGGGGTGGATAATATTGATTTTCCATCTGCAACTCGTAAGGGTATTGTAGTTATGAACACGCCTGATGTAAATACAATTTCTGCAGCAGAACATACGGTTGCATTAATGTTAACATCTTCACGAAATATTCATAGAGGTCATGGTGGGTTAGAAAAAGGTGAGTGGAACCGTCATGAATTGGTTGGAACTGAATTATTAAATAAAACATTGGGAATAGTTGGATTAGGAAAAATCGGTAGAGAAGTCATGGAACGATGTCGGTCTTTCGGGATGAAATTAATCGGATATGATCCTTTTGTTAGCCAAGATATGTTTTCTGAAGAAGATATAAAAATTGTTGATTTAGATACTTTAACAGAAATGGCTGATTTCATTACGGTTCATGTTCCATTAAATGATCAAACCAGAGATCTTTTTGATTATAATCGTCTTTGTAAAATGAAATATTCAGCTCGAATTATTAATGTTGCACGTGGTGGAATCATTAACGAGCCAGACCTTGCACGAGCAGTATCTGAAGAAAAAATTGCCGGAGCAGCTATTGATGTTTTTACTTCAGAACCTATTGATAGCTCCCATCCTTTGATAGGTGTACAAAATATTGTACTTACGCCACATTTAGGTGCGTCCACTCAAGAAGCAAAAGAAGGAGTGAGTCGTGCGATTTGTGAACAGGTCAGAGATTGCCTTTTATATGAAAAACTATCCAATGCATTAAATATGCCGATTTCGGATATGGCAAAACTCAAAGAAATAAAACCCTATCTTGACTTAGCTGAATTGTTGGGGCATTTACAATCTCAAATTGCTGAAGGACCAATCAGTCATATTTCCATAGAATGTTTTGGATCTGCAGATGAGATTAAACCAATTTCATTGGCATGTTTAAAGGGATTATTACAGTCTCGTATTCCGGAACGTATTAATTATATTAATGCAGAAACTGTTGCAAAAGACTTAGGGATAGAGATTAATATGAATTATTCGACATCTGAGTCCAGTTATTTAAATTTAATTTCCACTAAAGTAATCATTGGGGATATTTCATATCGTTTAGATGGAAGTGTATTTGATGATAAACGTCCTCGCCTGGTCAATATAATGAGTAGAAAAATGGAAATAACGCCAGAAGGAACAATGCTAATGGTTGAGAATAAAGATGTTCCCGGCGTCATTGGAAATGTGGGATCATTATTAGGTAGTTTGAATATTAATATTGCTGCATACATTTTGGATCGTAATAGCGAAGATGAAAATGCATTTGCTGTTATTCGCGTAGAAAATCCATTAACGGATGATGCATTGGATCATTTGCGAAATATTGATGATATTCAATCTGTAAATCAGATCCATGTGCTTAATTGAATTTTCGGAATTGTTTAAATAATTTTGTAAATTTAAGACTTATTTTTCAAAATAAATTATTAATAAAGGGTGGCTCAATGTCAAAACTTTGGGAAGACTTAAAAGAGAACATGAAAGAATGGAGCAGTTCTGCAGTAGAAAAGGCTGAAGAAATGAGCCGGATCGCTATGGCGAAAACTGAAGAAATGACTCGAATTTCAAAAATAAAGTTTGAGATTCATCAACTCCAACGTGAAATGGATCGTAAGTATGAAGCATTGGGAAAATTAGCTTATACTCATACTAAAGAAGACCATATGGCATCATTTTCAGGCAATACAGACTTCTTTGAAATTGTTAATCGTGTTGATGAAATTAAAGATGAAATTAAGGAAAAACAGGAAGAAATAGAAAAAATAAAACAAGACTATGATATTGATGATGATGAAATAATTAGTGTTTCATCAAATGTATCTCCAGAATCGAACATTATCATTGAAGATGTTTCAGAAGAAAATAGCGATGATATAACAGATGATAATATTGAATCTGAAAATCTGGATTCAAATAAATGAGTTTTAATTCTCATTCATTTGATGTAACATGTTTTAACCTTTCATAAAAATTTTATTAATGAAACATTCTTTTACATCAAAAAACTACATTATTCAAAGAGAGACCGATGAAGATGTCCAACAGTGGCATTTTTCGCGTCAACAAGTTTTGGGGCTTACCAGTGCAACTGTTATTGTATTAGGTGCTTTCTTATTTTTAGGTGCAGATTTCTTAAGTAATTATTTGTATGAACAACGATTATCTGAGTTGAAATCTAACTATGCACACGTGTCCAATAATTTAGAAATCCTTCGGAACCGTCTTGAGCAAATTGATCAACAGATGGAAAAAATTGAAGAAAAGGACAATGCGGTACGTACGTATGCTGGTATGCCAACTATTGATCAGGATATTCGAAAATTAGGAATTGGTGGTCGATCTACAGAATCAAAATCGTTTTCAGACAATCTTGCACCTGCAGTGAATAAGGAATTATCAATTTTAGAAATGGATGTAGAACTATTATCTCGCCAGGTGAATCTAGAATTGAATAGTTATAAGTCTATTTATGAAAAGGTACAGGAAGATATTTCAAGAATTTCTAAAATTCCTTCTATTCGTCCTGTAAATGGTGGATATTTAAATTCTAGTTATGGCTATAGAATTGATCCTTTTGATGATATTCGTCGGTTTCATCAAGGTCAGGATATTACAGTTGCCAAAGGTACCCCTATTTATGCACCAGCAGATGGGACTGTAAAACGCGCGTATTATGTTGGTGGTTTTGGAAATCATATTAAAATTGACCATGGATCTGGTTATACAACTGTTTATGCTCATTTATCCAAATTTAAGGTTCGACATGGGCAAAAAGTAAAGCGTGGCGATATTATTGGATATACTGGAAACACAGGACGCTCAACTGCGCCTCATTTACATTATGAAATACATTATTACGGATCCCCTCAGAATCCGCTTGATTACTTTTTTACTGACGCTTCCAATTAATTGATAAAAATTTAGATTATGAATAAGACGTATCTCATAGAAACAT
>JABIHN010000053.1 GCA_018649625.1 Fidelibacterota bacterium
CATCTTTACCTGTTCCAATAAATAAAGTTGGTTCACCATATTGGTTATAAGTTTGCATATACCCGTTACCAAGATACCCCATGATAACACCACGATCATCTTCAATGGTTAGGCTACGTACCACTAAGTGTCCTAACTCGTCTGTATTTGCTCGAAACCCTAAAGTTGAAAAAACCAGTAATGTTCCTAAAACACCAATGGTCACACTTTTTGGATCAATGACTCTCATAGAAACCTCCCGGAATTATTGTCATTGAAAGAATATTGTGTAATTTACTTATATTCATACATTTTAACACGAACTGGAATTTTTTTATCATCTCTTCCCCGTCGAATCATATCATATTGTTTAATTTGGGATAATCGCCCCTTTTCATCATAGGAATATACATTCTTTTCTAAGAGTCTTTCCTCTCCATCGAGTATTGCCTCAATGTAAGGACGTCCACTATCATCTAAGAGCAATTCTTTCTTGGAAATTAGTTTAAGTGTTGAATCTGCTAAATATTCGTATTGCTTAAAATTGTTATCATCATATACAGTATTTAAAGATTCTTCAATCACTCCATTTGAATTATAGAATGTTGACTTAACCTGTCGTCCAAGAATATCATATTCGTACTTTGATGAGCCAAGAGATTTTCCAAGTCGTTCTACTGAAATTTCATGACTTAAATGGCTATTCTCATCATGGAAATAAATTGTGCGGAAAATCACAGATGGATCAAAATATTCATTTCTTTTTTTAGGGTCTTTTAAGGGAGTTAAATCATAAGTTGTTATTTCGAGAACATAATTATCGTATAATTCTCGATGCTCTAAGACTGTCCCTGTAGAATCATAATCATAGCTTTCCCCCCAAATCATTTCACCAGAATCTTTTTTTAGAACCATCATTTCGGGGTTAATTGCTTCTTGGGGGTTATATCGTATACGTTTGATTATTAATCCGTGATCATCATATTTGTGAAATTCTTTCCAATAAAGTGTATCTCCAGAACCGTAGAGACTGGTACTCATTCTTTGTCCCGAATTATTGTTTTTAAATCGATAGGCTAAAATCATTTCTCTATCATAGCTACGTTGGAGCTTCAGCCCTTCGTGTGGTCCAGTGACATATACATATTTTTCACTTAAAGGAAGAGTGTGGGTATAAATTGTGCTATCGACTAAAAATCCGTTTTTATCATACATCATCACAATCGAATTTTTTAGTTCTTGAGTTTCAGTACCAAAACTATTAAACACGTGAAATACCTTCACTGTTGTTGTTTTTGCTCCCAAAGCCGTTATAAGCAATAGGGCACCGAACCAAGCTGTGCGATTTTCCCTTACCATCATCCTTAAATTTTAGATAGTGAATCGGATAATTCAAATGGTCATTTACATTTTTTGAGAATAGATATAACTCTCTAATTCCTTGAAATATGTCCTGAAACTCAGTGACTTAATCTTGGTATAATTAGTCTTCACAATTTCCCCAGTCTGTTTGATAAGAATGCGCATAATGTTTATCTTCTATAACAGAATATCACTTATGAAGGGTTCCTTGATGATATCAATTTCATTGTCGACGAATTTCAATAAGTGGGTTTGGTTATAAAGTGAATACATTGGATAATATAAATTTTTAGTAACATGAAACATCTCAATATGAGTTTAGTTATTTTGTCGACTAACTTTCTTGTTTTTTTAAAGCGAGCATTCGCTTTAAGGGTCAGTTTTGTTTATTTTGTGCTCATATCATCAATAGTTGCGAAAACTCATTTAGAAGATATTCAATACCAAGTTCGAGAGAATGGTGTAGAGATTCATTTGTCCTATTCTAATTCGATAGATTATGATAACATTATTGCTTGGAAATCAGATCAGCGAAAAATGTATTTGACTTTACTCGATGTAACTCCTCAAAAAAACAAAGGCCCTTATCCTATATTTTCCGGTCCTATTTCCAGTATTATCTTAGATGATATTGATGGGTCTACCCAACTTTCATTTATGTTTAAAAAACCAATATTGGGATATGAAATTGTTAATATTTCCACTGAATTCGCTACGATTGTCTTTATACATCTTGCCGAGTCACAGGAAGCTGCAGATGCAATTAGAAAAAATCAACCCGTTTATTCTAAAGGTGGAATGGTAAACATTTTCCCTCAATATAATACAGTTAGTTTTAATGCAGCTTTTGAACGCGCTCGCATGGACCTGGGTCCAAATTCATTTTTTAAATTTAATGGTAAAATATTTTTAACAAATATTCCAAATGAAAATGAATTTTTTTTATTTTCGGGTCTTCAATCTATTCCGGATAATTTGGAGCTAAATCAACTAACAAATGATAATCTTATTATACCTGAAAAACAGATTGTTCCAATCGTAGATGATAGTTACCTGACACTTAACCAGGATTATAAATCAAAAAATTACATCCCCAAATGGATAGAGCTTGAGCCCCACGTTGATAAGAGCGCTAAGATAAATAAAAATGAAATTCAGGATGACTTGCCTAAAACTAATTTATCTAAGAAGTTTCAAAAATCACTCCCATTAAAGATAACCCAAAATCAATATAAAGTTCAAAATTCAGTTTCAGATGATTTTTCTATTGAGAATCAAGTCGGGTTTCAGTCTTCAACAGATATGCCCGCAAAAGAAGTAGGGTTTATTCCGGAAAGAATTTATTGGTTTGATTCTGAAGAATCAGATTCATTATCTAATAATTATTCAGAATGGTTGAGCCCTCAAAAAATAAAAGTTTCCCCATATC
>JABIHN010000054.1 GCA_018649625.1 Fidelibacterota bacterium
ATGTACAACTTTATGTTCGTAATCTTTTGATACAAGCGGGTCATAGAAGTTTTTAGCACCCAACCATAGACCTTTTGCGGCCTGATTATCTTGTACACGATAAAAAGCGGGATATCTCAACCCATCTTGTTGATCAGAGATTTGGCCTGTTCTACCGAGTTCAATTTCACAACCAACAGCAGAGTACCAATTATGCAAATCGCCAATCGCCATCCACTTTACTTCTTGAGCAGAACTTGTCCCAACTAAAATGGAACTAATGAATAAAAGTCGTTTAAAAATCATAGCTAACATTAATTCCAATAAAAAGATCGCGAGGATTTAGAAAAATGTAATGTGATAAATTAGGCATATCAATATATTGCTTATTTTCTATCACATCGTCATAAAACGATTGATTAACGGCAGCCCAGCCACTTTCTTCAGTCCATTGTACAAATGAATCAGTTGCCGAATCAAAATAAATAGGTCGTTCGCTTGGAGATGTTAATTGCATTACATTAGAAATCCATTCAAAGGGAACAAAGTCTGTCCCATCTTTTCGAACATCCCCGGGCAAATCATTTCCTTCAAAATAGTTATATCCGAGTTCACCTGCAATATCATCATCCATCTGTAAAGATTGCATATAGTAATTATAATCAAAGCCATCTTCAAATCCATAACCCGAGAATGTTTTTACATTTAATGCATTATACAAATCAGCATAGATTTTGAGATTTAATTTACCCATGTGGAATATTTTAGAAATCTTCAAGTCCACATTATAATTATTTCTATATTGTACATTATATTCAATACCCGAAACATTATTGGGGTTATAAGTAAACCATGACCCTGCAGACCATTTAGTAATTATATTCAAATGCCAATCACCTAATAAATGTTGATTTAATACTTCAGGACCAAAATCAACAGGCGAATGAACATCTACAACAGATTTCATTCTTGGAATTGGCCTCGGTTTATATTGTTTTAAATTATTGAGTTCATAATTTCGCTGATCAGATGGATTTTGATAATAACTACCTAACCCAAAATATCCCGATGTATTGACTCGATATTCATAATTTACAAATCCAGTTACCCAACGCCCTCTGATTCGAGATAACTCTAATTCAAATCCACGAATATCTTCATAGCTATTTGATGTCAATCTTGAATAGTTTACTTTACTATTTGCACTAATAAATCGTGTATAATTTTGCTGATCCGAAATATCTTTATAGTATGCAGATAATCTAATTAAATAGCTCTCATTGATTGATTGATCAAATCCAATTTCATACGCAATCGTTTTTGCCATTGCAAGACTAGGATCACCAATTGTAAGGACTTCTTCACTAAACCCTCGTCTTACACGATATAATGACTCAGCGATAGGCATTTGCTGATAATGTCCATAATTAAAATATAATTTTGATGTTTCAGTAATAGGATGAGATAAAGCCAGGCGAGGACTTAATTCAATTTGCGGGTCAACTGTTTTTTGTTCAAAATCTGTTTCAGAATCACTCGTATAATTTGATGAATAGAAATCATCATCATATACATCAACATTATACCATCCACGATTAGGATTAATTACATCTAGATTTAATCCTACTGTAGCTATAAATCCTTTGAATTCTAATTTATCTTGTCCATATAAGGATAATCGATATGGATCAACATCCATAGTTGACCAATAATTGCCACTTGGTAAAAACTCATTCTGCGATCCATACTTTAAATCAAGTCCAGAAAAAATTAATTCGCCACCAAACTTTAATTGGTTCACATTATTAAGTTGAGTTGTATAGTTTCCTTTGAGCGTAATGGTTTTTACATGGCTAAAGTCACGGGCGGTACTTACTGCTCCACCAAAGGCCAATCTACCTTCCACACTAAAAAGTGGGCCGCCAAAAAATCCATAAGGCGCTTCGTCAGCATACCAAGTGTTATCACCATCGCCAAAAATACTATAAGCAGTGACGGTATCTCTACGTGTCCCATGATTTGTATTATAATCTTTTGTATCATATTTCACTAAAATATCATAAAACGTATCACCATCAATTTGCTTGGTAAATTTTAAAGCATGAATAGAATTTTTCACTACAGTTGGAGACCAATATTCATTGGTAAACAATCGCCATGGCATTGTAAATCCTCTACGATTAACTTGACTTGCTAGATCCCAAACATCATTCATAATTGATGTACCACCACCGCGAGACAAAGAAGTGCCTTCTGTCCGCCCACCAAATTGTGTATAAACTAATTTTGAAGTTTCACTCAAATCTGAAGTTAATTTTAATAAATACGAAGATTTTTCTAACCCTGCTCGACTTACTTCATAAAGATACATATCCTTTTCTTGTTGAGCTGAAAAATAAAAACGCAGATGACCAAGTTTTGACGATACAAAAGGAACGGGTCCGCCAAACCCTGCATCAAAATTGATATCGGGAGCACTTATTGCGCCATTTTTTCTATGTTCCCATGAAAATAGTTTTTGAACGCCTGATGGCGTTAAATCATTATCGGGATTAGCATCCGCCATAGTTTGTTCAGAAACACTATTCCACCCATCAAAAGATGGAAATTGTCTTTGAGTGTATTCATCCCATGATCCATTATTGGTCCCAGTCCAAGCAACTTCAGAATCTAAATAAGGTTTAAACCAAAAAGATTCAGCATCATAAGGTGATGTTCCAAAATGTTTTTGTGCCGCAGAAGATTGTCGAATACTTATAGAGCCTGAATAAGAATCTTTTGACCCTTCTTTCGTGACAACATTTATTACCCCAGAGCGAGCATTCCGATACTCTGCTCCAAACCCGCCTGTTTGTAATGAAATATCTTGGATTGCACTTAATGGAATTCCAGTCGTTGGTTCACTCGTCCTTTCATCATTCATAACAAGGCCATCGACCATAAACTGAGTTTCGTTGTAGCTTCCACCTCTCACTGATAACCCTGAAACACCAGCAGATAATCCGACGACATCAGCAACATTACTTACTGCCATTTCTGCAATTTGTGTCGCAGATATAGATTTTTGACTAGATGCCACATCCACTTTAACTAATTTTTGATTGGCTCTGACAAAAATCATTTCACCCGAAATGGCTTCGACTGACAGCTCAATATCAATCATGGCTGTTAAATCAATTTCAACGCGAATATCTGTAATCGTTTTCTGTCCATACCCAATCATCATCACACGCAATGAATAGAATCCCGGTGATATATTTAAAATATTATAATGGCCATCAATATCTGTTGCTGCTCCGAGAGACGTGCCTTCAATCATAACATTGGCACCAATGAGGGGTTCCCCTGTTCCTGAATCAGTAATTTTCCCAGATACTTTTCCCGTTACACTTGAGAATAAAAAAGATTGAAAAACAATATAAAAAGTAAAAATATTAATAAGTTTCATTATTCGAAACTAAAGATATATGAATTGAAGTTGCAATATAAAAGACGATAAACTACTCCCTTAATTCTTACCACTTTTTCCTCCAGCTTAATTTCGGGTTTCGTTTTGTAATTCCAAGAGTTTCATATACAGCTGAATGGATTCTTTGTCGCCAATCAAAATATTTCGGATTTTTCCATGATCGATTTGGATGAACTGCATTTGTAAGTAAAATAACCGTCACCTGATTTACGGGGTCAATCCATAGAGACGTTCCAGTGTATCCTGTATGACCAAAACTTTGATCACTTAAATAAACGCCTCCCGATGCTTTCCCATCAGGGCTATCCCACCCAAAACAACGGGAACTTCCATCTACTATATTCGCTCGCTGTGTAAATAATTCTACGGTTTCCGGATCAAACACGCGTGTCCTTCCATAAATGCCCTTATTCAACATCATTTGCGAAAATCGAGCTAAATCCCTCGCCGTAGAAAAAAGGCCTGCATGCCCCGCAACTCCACCAATACTATGAGCGTTTTCATCATGAACTTCACCGTGAATCAGACCAATTCTATATTCTTCGGAAATTTCGGTCGGCACGATTCGATGCATTTTTTCCTTCGATGGATTATAAAATGTTGAATTCATCCCCAAAGGACTAAACACAAGTGAATCAACAAATTCGTTTAAAGGAATGCCGCTTACTTTTTCAATTAATTTCCCCAAAGTAATAAGTCCAATATCGGAATAAACCGTTTTTACACCAATCCCTATTTCAGGCTCACTATTAAATAAACTATCTAATCTTCCTTCAGAATTTGTATCCATTAAATAGAATTGTTTAAAAGGCGCAAGCCCTCCTGTATGTGTTATCAAGTTTTTTATAGTTATTTCCGATTTTTGTTTAAAGTAGTTGGACTGCTTCCCTTTGAATTCAGGTAAATATTTAACAACGGGATCATTTAATTTAATTGTTCCCATCTCAACTAATTTCATAATCGATGATGTCGTTGATACTACTTTTGTAATGGATGCCAAATCAAAAATATCACTAGCCCGTGTTTCTCTGTTTGTGTCATAGGTGTGATAGCCAAAGGCTTCTTTTATAAATATTTTTCCATTTTTTGATGCCAACAACACACCGCCTGGCCAAGCTTTATCCTTCACAGCGTCTTTCAATAAAGCACTGAGCGCATCGTTCGTAACTCCAATTTCTTCGGGCAAGACCTGAACAACTTCTTTGCCTTTTTCAAAGGATGTTTTAGAATGAAATTGTGAAATTTTATTTACAATAATCCCATCTCCAATTGTTGCCACTCCCGGAATAGACACTGGCAATTTTCCAGATATATCCGATTTCCCTAATAATGCGTTCACCATTGCATTTTGCATAACAGCATTATTTTTATAGGCACAGAGATAAGTTGGAATATTTGCAAATCCTTGAATTAAATAGGGTGTACCTAGGCTTACTAATATTACTCTATCCGTTTTTTTGATTAAATCCATAAGGAAATTGTTTTCATTCTCAGGCAGAAATATTCTGTCTTTCCTCGCTTTGGGACTCGTAAATGCATTGATAAGAACTGGTGCATTATTTGGTATTTCATTTAACAATGCATCGAGAACAACTTCCGAATCAGATTCATCTATCTGTAAAGCTATTATCTTTATTCCTGATTTTTTCAGTCCATTAGTTACTTTTGAAATAGAATGATTATTCCCCGAATCATAAATATCAATCACAAAAAGAGAATCCAATTTATTCGAACTTAAAGGTAAAATTTGAGAATCCATTTTGACACATGTTATCGCTTCTTTTGCAATTTGTGCAGCAATTTTTTTGTGGTCTTTAAAATTGTTTTGATTATAAATGTCATCTAAGGAAATTGTAATAGATTCATTTAATTTTACCTTCTCCTTCATCTTTAGAACTTTAAGCGCAGATTCATTTATCCGATTTATTGATATTGAACCATTCATTACCGCTTTTTCAATTGTATCAATAGATTTCTTCAGGTTATAGTTTTGAATAATAACATCACTTCCGGCATTAATAGTTTCGATAAGTGCAAAGGCATCAGAATAATTTTGAGTAATTCCGCCCATTGCCATTGCATCGGTAATAATTACGCCATTAAACCCAATTTTTTTTCTAAGAATAGATTGAATCCAAAATGATGACATGGATGAAGGCCTATCTGATTCGGGTTGAAAATCTGGTGCATGAACATGTGCAACCATAATAGCATCTACACCAGCATCAGACATGGCTTGAAATGGTGGAATTTCCACTGACCAAAGACGAGCAGAATCACTTGGAATCATGGCCAAAGAAGAATGAGAATCCGTCTCTGTGTCACCATGTCCAGGGAAATGTTTTGCTGTTGCTAACATTCCATTTTCTTGAAGCCCTTTCATTAGTGAAATTCCAAAAGTACTCACAAGATTAGCATCTTCTCCAAAAGACCTTGTATTTATTATAGGATTTAATGGATTATTATTCACATCAACAATAGGAGACAAATTCCAATGGATTCCAAATAATCTTGCTTCTTCTGCAATTATTTTTCCTGTACGATATGCATTATCAACATCTCCAGTTGCAGCAATGGCCATAAGAGGTGGAAGATCGGTTCCTGATGGATACCTTTGATTTAGTCCATATTCAATATCTGCATCAAATAGAATTGGTACTTTTGATAAAG
>JABIHN010000055.1 GCA_018649625.1 Fidelibacterota bacterium
AAAGCAGTTCCGGGAGTCTTCTAGAAAAGATCTTTTCCATAAATGCAATGTATTCTGGCTTACGCCCAGATCTCTGGACACCTTGGATAAACTTTGATGCTTTTCCAAGATCAACTTCATGGCTGATACTTTAAAATCTCTGTCGTAGGTCTTTCGTATTCGTTTATTTTCCATTTTGCTTCCTTTTAACTTATCTAAATTAAAAAGTTGCTTAACTCACTGTACACTTATTTATAGTAGGTCCACTATATAATTAAGTTAATTATTTAATTATATAGTCTTCGAATTTAAAACATAAACGATTATTGCATGTATGTTACATTTTGGAACAATAATTCTAGATCTACATCAATAATTGACATATCCGGTTGAGGAAGTTTTCCCTTTAAAATACGATGTTCAGGCAACCACCATTTGCCATCTTTGACAAATTTATCATCATAGACAACTTCTCCTAGATCGTGTTTTCTATCACCGTCTTCAATATAGAATTTCACAGGATAATAATTAGCAATATAGTTCCCTTTTTCTGTGATAATATTTTTTTCATGAATAATCATAAATTTCACAGGGCCACCCAGGGCTCTTGTTAATTGACGTACTTCATTTGTACGAGAGTCAATTAAATACCAAGATCCCATGGCTGTTTCACCATCGGCAGTAATTTCCCACATTCCCTTTTTACGCTTTTTAACAATCTGGAAAAAAGCTTCGCCTTTTGCATATTTTTCATCAAAAGGCTCATAAACGCGATGCGTTACAAATTGACTCACTTGTGCTCGAACTAGAGATCTTAATTCTCCGTCGCAATCATCACATTCAAAATCAACAACAAGATTCCGATCAACAGTGATGGAAGCCATTATTGGTTCTTTCTGATGATCGATGATTGCTAAATCTGCTTTTAGTCCAGGGAAGCCATCTTTCCATGTATATCTATTTTCAAAGGCAGCTTTAAAGATCTTTCGTGCTTTAGGGTCGTCTTTTAATTTTGCCATGGCTTCTTCAACATTTTCTACATGAACTTCAATATCCTCTAAATTGGTAATCTTGTCACCTTGAAGCGTGGCTTCATTCAATCTAGCTACCAAGCCAATCAATCGTTTTCCAGTTTTTTTATCAATTGCTTCGTAATCCATTCCAACGATTCCCATATCTTCAGCAAGATAATAGTATTGAGAAACCCAAGATTTAGATGTGCTCCAAGCTAAACGAACTCTGAGTGCTTCAAATTGCCCTACGGGTGTTTCTAATATTTGGAATCCTTCTATTTCTGAAGTCCAATGTTGAAGTCGTTTATATCTTCCAACATTTTCTGGTTGATCAGCTTCTGGTTCACTCCAAGTATATTCACGACCTATTACTTGATTGGGCCTTATTAATTTTATGGCAGGCTGATACGTAAATACTTGTCCGCCAGGCCGGTTTTCATACGATCCATGAATCATAATACCACGGTCAGGAAAGGCACTGTAATACAAATAACTTCCTTTGTTATCTACTAGCTTGAATGCAACGCCAGTATCAAAAAATTCGGTGCCTATGTATTCTCGTTTCCGATCTTCTGTTTTTGTTATTCCATTTTGTAACGTGTAGGTCCAGTCATAGGTCCAAGAATCTCCCTGGAAAAACGGGAAATAATTTTTCCAGTTGTCAACAGTCGGTGCATTTTTGCCACCAACTTTGTTACCTTTAATATTTGCATGAATTAATTCACGATCAAATCGTAAAGTTTGTCCAGCTTTTGGTGAAAAAATTGCAAACTCTTTTTTAACAACGCCAACACCTTTCGCTAACCAAGTTACTGATTCAAATGTTGATCCATTTGGATTAATATAAGTAAAAGTACTTTTCAAACAGTTTTTAAATTCTCCTGCTTGAGTTTTAATACTTTCAAATCCGTGAAAAACGACATTGGTCCCACGAGCAGAACCATCACTTATTAAGTGTGCAAATGCATAGTCTTTACCATAAGTAAAATTGGTATCAAAAAATCGAAAAGGCGGATCATTTGTGATAAGTCCGCGATCTTCATGTTCACCCCAATGTAGATATCTATCTTTTTCAACGGTGAGTAAATAATACCAACCGCGATGGTCTTCTAGCTTCTTGACAATTTCACCATTTTCCAATTCCAGCTCACCGGTAACTGTGTAAGTTTTTATACTATACTTTATTTGTCCATCAGGTTGAAATGCTCTGAATTGGTAAACCCATTGATTGTCTTGGTCTAATGGATAATAATCCCGCAAATCAACTGATTTACTGAAGCCAAATGACATCATCACTATCATTGAAATAATGATCCAATACCGATTTCTATTAATTAATTTCATTTTACTAGTCTCCTTGTAATACGTATTATGAGTATTTTTTAGCAATTTTAATAACCAGATCAAGAAGCTCTTTGGCTTCATTTTTGGTTATTTTTCCAGCATGACCAATCATTTTATCTTTACCATCTAAAATGATATTTAATAATTCATCATATTTTGGCGCGCGTTCATTTATCCATTTTTTGTTTGCCCACGCAGGTACGCCTTGGAAAGGATCTCCATCGCCATATTTACCATGACAATTTTTACATTCTTCCCTGTAATATGTTTTTAAATCAAATGGCTCGTTCCCTGGGACGATAGTTTCTTCCTTATTATCTTTTTCCAAAAATGCTGACGCCAATTCTTTTTCGCTTAACCCAGCAACATTAAACAAATTTGGGTATGCCTTAACTAGATCATCTGTGAATTCCAAATTAGCTCGATCATATTTTTCGCCGAAACCACTTAAAGGGCCAGACCCATCTACTCGAACATGACAAACCAAACAATCATCCTTGTATTGCGGAATGCTTAATGGGTGATCATTGTAATCATCCATTAGGATTGGCATTGAATTAGCAATCATAATGGAAAAAATGAAAATGCCAGCCAATATTATGCAACTGACTTTATATAAACGCATGAATTTTAATCTCCTATCTTAAGTTGTTTTCCATGAAAGCCGCAAAAAATGTAATTCGGTATTATGGAAAGTGTTTTTCAAAATTATATTTTCGTGAATTTTTGTATTTTGAGTTGTTTGTATGTTATAACTTTTCAGTCATAAACCAAATCAGCTGACCATCATTACTGGAACTATAGCTATCTTCTTCTAACTTTACTTTGTAAATAGTGCCATTAATAGAAAAAAGGTAAATTCTTGTCGGGTCAAGTATTTGCATCAAATGACTATTATATGTTGGGAAATCATAAATCATAATTGCATCAGAACATTCATCCAATTGTACAACACCATCTCCGGCACAAGACCATAATTTTTTAATATCATCGGGACTTGACCACCAAATAATATTTTCGGGTACAACAATTATGTCTTCAAAAACACTACCATCAATTACGCTAACGGATATATCTAAATCAAAATTAATTAAGGCAGTGGGCACATAGGTTAAGGATTGTAGTTCTACAGAAAAATTAAGCAAATTTCCAAATCCGAAATGCCATTCAGGTGCAGATTCTAATAATCCATTTGTAAAGGAAAAATAAGTTGGGTCACTGCTTGTACCCAATGCACCAGGATTTCCATGCTCTAAAGCATAAAAGGGAACTTCAACCGTATCTGGATCTCCGTAGGTTCGATCATCATTTTCGATGGAGTATTGAATAAAAAAGGAAGTACTTGCTTTAATAATTTCCAACTTTACCCAATTGTTATCTGCCGTAAATAGGAAATAGATTGTTCCATTCCCGGCCATGAAATGTGTGACGCCATCGTATTGTCCATACCAATTGGAACCAATGATAAGCTCAGTAGAATCATCCATGGCAAAGCCTGAATCTGGTCGTGTGGCTGTTGTAAAATCAGAATCTAAGACCAAAGCACCGGAGACTCCTGCAGCATTATTGAGCCCGATTTTAGAGACGAAAGGGTAGGAGCCCGATGCATCTGGATCTGTCGGATCAAAAATTTCATAAAGGTAAATATCATACGATCCGCTTAAAAAATCACCTTCACTCAATGAATATAATTGTGATGCGCCATCAGGGAAACGAATATTATCGGTAATAACAATACCATCATCATTTTTTGTATTATCATTATTATCTGGGCAGGCAGATATGAGTAAACATATTCCGAATAAAAGCCAATTATTGTTTTTCATATTTATTGTATTCATATTTTTTAGAATTTTGTTTTTAATTCAAGATAGACTGTACGTCCCACAAAGGGACCATAAAGTTGATCCATTACATTGTTGATATTTCTAATACCAAATGACACGGTCAATTTAGGGCTAATTTTATATCGACTATCAATATCTAAAAGTAAATAGCCATCTCGATCTCTGATATCAAAATATCCTTCATTTACTTCTTCACCAGACCCGTCTGGTACAAATTCTTGAACTTTGTAGGGTGCTACAATTTTGATTTTAAAGGATGATCTTAATTTGCTAGATGAATTTTTGTAACTCAATTTAATATTTCCTGAATGTTCAGGACTTCCTGGTACAACTTCATTGGTTACCACATTTCGGTTATGGCTCAAATTATAGGCAAAGTATCCAGTGAAATTTTTCGTATAATTGGCACGATGTTGAACTTCTATCCCGGTAAAAATTACTCTGTCAATATTTGAATAAGTAAATAAACCAGGTTCGACTTGATCATCAATAATCATATTATCAAAAATGGTTCTGTAAAATGTAATACTATATTTATACTTTCCAGGATGATAGTATTCTAAACCAATATTATAACCAGAAGATGTTTCTGGAACTAAATCAGGATTCCCAATAATGGCATATCCAAATTGCCAATGATTCCAATCCATGTATTTATCCATAAAAGATGGCATTCTAAAACCTTTGCCCCATGATGCACGTATTTTATAACGATCTGAAATTTTATACATAGAGGCAAATCGAGGGCTAACAATACCTTTCTCCATTTCATTATTATTATCAGACCGAAGTCCCGTTACGATTGTGAAATCATCAGAAATTGGTTTTTCATATTGGAAATAGTATCCCACACCTTTTAATAGTTGATCTTTCCCATCATCAACTCTCGCATTTGAATAAGATTCGATCCAAAACTCACTGCCTATATTTATTGTTTTATTCTCATCGTGATAAATCGTGTGAATTTCTAATTCGGTTTTTCCTTCTAGAGTTGTATCCGATCGTACTAGGTCACCGGTTTGAGGTCTAACCTCTGTATATTGTCGTGTATAGTTTTCATTATGCAAAACGCCCTGAACATTTAATCGGTCATTTAGAGATAAATTATAATCTCCATTATAATTGTTTTTAATAATTCGAGTTTGGCCATCTAAAAGAGTTGAGTGGTTTTGTTCATTATTGTAAAATCGTCCAGTATTAAATTTTAAGGAATGCATTTCATTCACGGTCCAATTGACATCGCCACGTACGGAATATTTATTATAATCATCCACATCAATGTATTGTAAATTTTTATCAACATTTGCATTCAGATAATCAATATCAGAATGAAATACGACATTTTTCATTTGTCCATTTAAGTTGAGCCGAATATCTCTTTTTCCAACACCCAAATCAATTGGATTAAATGATTCTTTAATTGGCGATGTCAGTCCACCGCTATATCTCATTGTTAAAGAAAATGGGTTTTGATAAATATTCCTTTTTGTAATGATATTAATTACACCACCCATGGCTTCGCTTCCATACAAAGAAGAACTAGGTCCTTTAATAATTTCAATTTTATCTATTACGGCTGTTGAAATCTGATCTAGATTTAATCGGCTATTGAATTTCCCGATGATTGGTTGTCCATCCACCATCACAAGGATATATTTTGAATCCATTCCCAACATGTTGATAACTTTGCCACCTTCTTTTGAAGCAGAAACAGAAATTCCAGCTCTCTCTTCTAATAGTTCGGCGACATCCCGAGCACCTGATTCTTCAATGTCATTCCGAGAAATAACTTCGGTGGCTACTGCCGATGAAGTATTTATTTGTTGATTTCTGGTTCCTGTTACAACAACATGTTCCATTTGAAGGAATGTTTCAATCATTGGGATATTTAGTTTTCCTAAATGAGGAATGCTAATTTTTGCTTTATAATTTTCATATCCAATCGCAGAGCATAATATATCATATTTTCCATTGGGCACATTCAAAATAGAAAAAGAGCCATCTGATAATGTTGCTACACCTAAATCTGTTCCAATCAAGATTACATTAACGCCTACCATGGGGTCTTTGGTCTCAGATTGAAAAATGAATCCTGTTAGAGTATGTGTTCCACCAAAAAGTTTTATATTTGTAATAACAAGCAAAACAAATACCCCAAACTTGACATTTTTATAAAGACGTTTCATAATACCTAAATTATTTAAGTACGCCTATAATGACGCCTGTAAGGTAAGGAATTAACCAAATAACCCAAACGATTGTGCTGAATTCATGAAACTTCAATATGGATTTCTCATCTTTTCTTACGAGAACGACAGTTGCCCATATTGTATGAATTAACATGAGAAATATTGCAAGAAGTCCAGTGGAACCATGGAGATTCAAATGTATTCCGCCTGCAATTTGTCTCATATAATCTGTTCCAATAAAATCAGCGATAAGACCTAACCAAAAAAAAGCGAGATGCCAATATTTTAATCTACCGGCAAATCGTTCACTCCAAACTGCTATTGAATAAAAAATTAATGCAATGGTAATGTAAAGTACAGCTAATGATATTAAACTCATTTTATTCCTTTTATTGTATAATAATAATCAAGGTGTTGCCATCAAAGAAATTGGTATGATGGTCATACCAATTGCAAAGGTAAACATTTCTTGATTTATAATACAATGATTTTTTTTATTTTCTGTAAATGTTCTTATTAATACTTATTTGGAATTACTTTTTAAGAATGCCGCTAAAAGATTTAACTCATTTTGAGAAAATTGTGGAAAGCCAGGCATTATAATTCCAGTTCTGTTTGTGGGATCTGCTAAGGGTCTTCCTCTTTTAATATGATCAGCAAGCTCATTAACAGAGTGACCATTTACATATTCATTTTCTGTTAGTTTTACGCCAAGATATTCTAGACCCTCTAATTGCTCACCATGACAAACGGCACAATTGGACATAAACAAATCTTTTCCGCCTTGAAGTGCAAATCGTTTTTCAATATCAACCGGCAATTTTGATTCCATATAAAAGGCTTGTGGCTTTTTAATCTTCTTTGAATCAGGTGAAGAGAAAATCAAACTCGGTTTCATTTTTAATATAGACGTATTTCCAAGAAGTGTCATGCTTCCTATGCCAACAAATAAGATAAACCCGATTGTCGCCATATTTGTGAATCGGCTGAATTTGATATTTGGTAAGGAAAAAAAGAGTGTAATTAATAAAATTGATGCGCATAAAATCACAGACATTTTGAAGATATATAAAAGAACTTCTGGGGACCAAACACTTCCAAGATGAAAAAAATTGGATATTTCAATAGCGGATGATTCTTGCAGATTTTCCACGGCAGCGCCAGCCCAGTTTTCTTCAAATCGATCTTGGAATGCTGTGACCATACTGGCAATGATAGCAAATCCTAAAGCGTAACCTGTTTGACGAAAAGTTCCTATAAGTCCGCTGGCCATAGATGCTCGTTCTGGTGGAACGCTGGACATAATAATACTATTATTGGGGGAAAAAAACAAGCCTGTGCCAACGCCAAACACAGCCATGGCTATATATAAAATCCAAATGGAGCCTTCCAGAGGAACTAACATCATAAGTAAATATCCAATAATGGCAAGGATGGTTCCTACTGTGCAAAGTCGTTCTGCACCGAATTTATCAGCCAGTTTACCTGCTTGTGGACTAATGATAAAAGTTACAACTGCCCCCACAGCCATTAAAAAACCAACATCCCATGGCCGGATTTCCAAGCCAACAATTAAGAACATAGGAAGTACAAAAAGTTCGGCAGGAAAACTGGCAAACATGATGGAATAAGCCATTCCTGCTCTAGTGAATGATTTATTATTTTTAAATAAATCAATATCAATAATTGGGTCGGGGCTTCGTTGTTCATGTTTAATAAATACGGGAAACAAAACAATGCCCATGAGAAAAATAGCCCACACAAAAAAGTCTAAATGGTTATCTTCAACAGGAAGACGATTTAATCCAAATAGTAATCCAAAGAGACTCAAAGTAAGCAAAATAGCACCCACAATATCGTAATGATTTCGCTCTAATTTTTCTCGTCCAATATTTTTCCCGAATATCGTAAAGCCCAAACCCACAGCTATGATACCGATGGGAATCCGCGACAAGAATAAAGCATGCCAATCATACGCATCCAAAAGCCATCCTGCAAATATGGGACCGAGCAAAAACCCGAATGCATTCCCTGAAGCCATGATACCCAAAGCTTTCCCCCTTTCTTCCGGTGGATAAACTTCTGTGGCTAATGTAAAAGTTGTTGGCAAAAACATGGCCATTCCAAATCCTTGAACCACTCTCATGGCAATGAGCACAGAAACAGATTCTGCAAACCCGCAGCCAGCCATGGCAATGGCATAAACTAATGTGCCAATCCCAAACATGGTCGCTCTTCCGATTCGATCTGCAACACGGGCCATAAAAAGCATGGGGCCGGTGGCCGCGATAAGATATCCTAATGCTACCCAAACCACCTGACTTGTACTTGTATCTAAATCATCAATTAAATCCGAAAATGCGATGGGGACAAAACTGGAGTCCAAACTTGCCATGACACTGGATAATAGTAATCCGGAAATCACCCAAAATCGGCGAGATTTACTGATTGAAAAATCGTTCATTTCTTACATCAATTTCACATCAGGAATATTGAACAGCGCCTTCCAATCTTTGGATATGAGTAAATCCATGAGTTCTGAATCTTTTCCAGCTTCTTTTTTCTTCATTTCAGCTTCAATGGTTTTTAAAGCGTATTTGGTTCCTTTCCCGAAAAGGGATTCCATGTATTCAATAGGAACGCGCGGTTTATCGGAAATATTTCCATTTTCATCAAAGGTTGGGGGCAAAATCGGCGGCACATAAAATACATTCGGCTCACAACCATATTCTTCGTGTAAAGGTAGAGCTACTTTCCATTTATAAACCAGTTTGTGGATTGGGCCATTTTCATCATCGAGGTACCCGATAAATCTTAATCTTCCTGGACATTGAGTTGCACATGCAGGAGGAATTCCTTCTTCCAACCTTGGGAAACAAAAAATACATTTTTGCGAAGTTTTTGTTGCCATATTGAAATAAATTTTATCATAAGGGCATGCTTTGTTGCATTCGCGATGACCTTCACAACGATCTTGATCAATGAGCACAATGCCATCTTCTTCACGTTTATATATAGCACGAACCGGACATGCTTCTAAACACGTAGGATTGGTACAGTGATTACAAATTCGCGGAACATAAAAATGATAATTATTGGGATATTCACCAACGCTGGAATCTTCATTCCAATTGGGACCATATTCCATGGATTCTTTTCGGCCTAACACCTTTTCTTTTCCGTCAAAATATACTTCCTGCGCATTGGTATCGCAGATACTTCCATAATCGGCAGGATTAGGAATAGTCCCGGGATTAATAGTTCCGTCTTTGTTCCAGCCTCCACCGTTCTTTTCCCAGTTTTTCGGATATCCTTCACCCGGTTTTGTTTCTACATTATTCCAGAGCATGTGTTCCTGCCCGGGCTCATCGGTCCACATGGATTTACATGCTGCTGTACACGTTTGACACCCGATACATTTATTTAGGTCCATGACCATTGCTATTTGTCGTGCCATTATATTGCTTCCTTTACTTCATCTAAATTGGTATTTAGCCATTTTAGATCTAATTGTAAAAAATCATTCAAGGTGGTAAATATTGATAACCAGTATGGATGTGTGGTTTGTTTTTTTAATCGATAAATAATAGATGAAACCCAAAGATTGATATGTCGTTCAATAAAATCTTTTTGTGCTAATTGAAAGGAGAGTGCATCACCGCTAGTCATTCCACCCTGACATAGGAAATGCAAAAATTCTAATTCAATTGCTAAATGATCTGATTCCCACTGGAAATTTTCATTTATTTCATATCCAAAATATTCATAATAACGTGTTACTTCTTCCCGTTTGAATGTAAGGGATGGGTGAGCGCTCTCTCGAATTGGAATCGGTGGCCCATCGTTTCCCACTTCAAATAATCCACTGTAAGAACGGACAAGCTTTTGCCACTCTTTTTTCGAAATAGCTTTGGTCTCTTGAGTCATAGAATCAAAATCAATTTGGAAAGGCAAATCTTTTTGGATGGCTGAAATCACAGTTTGAATATCTTTAAAAAGAATATGTCCTTCATGGGGAGAGCTCACCAAATTTGAAAAAAGAGCATATGCTGCGGAGCGAGCAAACAGTTCAGGATTTGATTGTTTAATAGCTGAATTTTTCAATCTTATTTATTGCCAATAATTGGTTGCAATACCAATTGTTTAAACATCGTCTGCCTTTTCAAAATCACAGGTGAAATCTTTATAAGTCTGGTTAGGGGCATACGCCAAAATTTTATATCCTAAATGGCCATAATCACCAGCCATGGATGTGGGTTTTATGAGTCCGGAGGTAGATATGACTGCAGAAAAGTTTTGCTGATCTTTGAACATCATAGGATCCCAGCCATGATACATAAATGTCATGCCTGGTTGAATCCCAGCGCTGAAGTGCGCCATGGCAAAAAATTCTCCGCCAGTATTGAATATGCGAAGATTATCGCCATCCTTTACACCCCGCGCTTTTGCATCATCAGGATTCACATAAATATCAGGTTTTCCCCGTTGGAGTGTCAGCATAAGTGGATCATCTCGCCACATGCTATGAATCCCGTGTCGAGCATGTCCCATCATCATTCGTAAAGGATATCCTTCAATACTTAAAGGTTCCTTATGGGTTGGGAGTTGTTCGCCATATTCAATAAACCAATCATGATCTATGTAAAATTGTTGGCGAGATGTGAGCGTTTCGTAGGGTCGTTTTTCGTTCACACTTTCCATAATTTCAGAATGATAGGGCGATTCTTTATCGTAATACGTTTTATCTGATCCTTCCACGCGAACTTTGCCAATGGCAGCCAATTCTTCGAAAGACATTTTTGGAATTCCAGGTGTTGTGTTGATGATAAATTGAATCACATCTTTCACATCTGTGACTTTTCCATTCATAGTAAATAGGTCAAAAGCACGTTTAAAATCTCTGCGAATATTTTTGCCGTCCACATTATCGTGGAAAGCTTTCATGCCTCGTTCCTTGGCGCGCTTGGACAACATTTTTGTAAAGTCATGCACAATGGTAAAATCATCTTTGGATTCACCTAATGGGGGAACAGCAGCATCCAAAATTTGAACATAGGGTGTTCGGGCTTGAAGCATAATATCCGCACGTTCATAATGATGTGCGACAGGTAAAACATAATCAGCATAATGTGACGTGACACCCATATCGGGAACAATTGCTACAATGGATTCTAATGTTTCAAAAGCATCCTTTCGCCATTTATTGCCTGATGCCCGCCAGTTGGCACCATTATTTCCTGCGAAAAACCCCATCTTCCAACCTTTTTTCCCATATTGAGGGAACCAATCTTCCTTGATGGATTCCTGATACTTTCCATCCCACTCTTCTGCTAATTCTTTACCATAAACATTTTTGGTTAGTTCTATCATATTTCCTTGTTCATAGTCCCAATTTGTAGCTGAGACCATGCGCGTTGCTGGACCGATTCCATTAAAAGCAAATGCCATGAGTCCTCGTACCTTGGGTGAATTAGAAATTTGAAGTCCACTTCCTTCCGGTCCGATATTTCCTGTAAGTGATAAAAGTAATACAAATGAACGCTGCAACAAATCGCCATGAATCCATTTACAAGCAGCGTATCCAGAATAAATCATTGCTGGTTGAGCTTTGGCAAAATCTCGTGCTATCTGGCGAATCACTTCCGGGCTGACTCCGGTAATTTCTGATGCTTTTTCAGGTGTGAAATTTTCCGCTTCTTCTTTCAGAAATTCAAAAACTGTGGTTACTTCCACGTCTCCATCTAAAGTAGATACGATCCAGCGTCCTTCAAGAGCCGGATCAATGTCACCCAAATCAATCGTATCGAATTTTCTTCGATCTCGTCCAAGTGGCGGATCGGTTAATCCGGTCCCTGGGGCAATTACAGCTTGATTGGTTTTCTTATCCCAAAGATAAAAAATATTGTCTTCCACTGCTAAAGTGGATACAATGGACGTGTCTTCTTTTCGAAGGAATTTTTTAGTGTCCGTTCGAACCAAAAAGGGAAGGTCCGTTTGTTCTTGGATATATGGTTCATTTATTAAATTTTCATTAATAATGGTATGAACCATAGCCATGGCCAATGCAGCATCAGTGCCAGGTTTTGGATTTACCCATAGACTTGAATGCATTGCCGTGGGTGTGAATTCAGGTGAAATGGAAATAACTTTTGTGCCGTTATATTTAGCTTCCCAGAAAAAATGTGCATCAGGAATTCGTGTTACTGCTGGATTTGCCATCCATACTAAAACACATTTTGATTTATAAATGGCAGACATGGTATCGCCTACATATACTTTTCCTAACGTTGTGTAAACTCCGGTAGGCAAATCTCCCACTCCAGAATAAAATTCTGGAACTGTGACACCCGTGATGTTTACAAGACGAGCCAAAGCAGCGTAGGATGCAATCTTCACACTCATTTGAGTTCCACTGCCCCAGGAAATGCTTTCAGGGCCGTCCTTTTCCACAACATCAATGAATTTGTCAGCGATTTCGGTCAGAGCCTGCTCCCAACTTACGCGCTCCCATTTTCCTTCACCCCGTTTTCCAACTCGTTTCATGGGATATAGAACACGTTGATTCCCATACATATATTTAGCGTGACGAAGCCCTTTTTGGCAACCCCGGGGACCATAATCTGGTGTATCATCCGTGCTTTCGTATTCGCCTTGCTGTTCTTCTCGCCATACAATGCCATCTTTCACGAATACATTAAAAGCACAGTTTCCTGCGCAATTAGTGCCATGAGTTCCTCGAGCAACACGATCCCAAGTGAATTTATTTCGCATTACATCTTCAAATCTGCGATAAGGACGATCCAGCGTTGTTGCTGCTTTAAGATGTGAAAATTTGAGCATTAGTCCTAAGCCAGCTAGCCCCGAAGCAGTTAAGAATTTTCGTCGTGAAATGGCCGGAAAATAATCCACTCTCATTTCTTCTTTAATACGATTCATTTCGAGATCAATTTTTTTCATAGGATAATTTTCTGTTCTTCTGCATGAGGAAATCCACTCACAGTTTTGAGTAAATGTTGTAAAGAATTGACTAGAACTGTTTGATCATTTTCGGAAATGGTGTCAAATAATCGGTCATTTAAAAATCGTCGTTCATTTTGAATAGACTTTAAAGCTGACATTCCTTTTTCAGAAACATGTAGTGTCTTTCTCCGCCGATCAGTGGGATGATCTTTTTGAGTAATATATTCATTATTAATAAGGGTGGAGATTATTGGACTAATATTAGCGCGTGAGACTCCACGGTTAGTTGCAATCTCTGATGCTAATACACCTGGATGGGGAGCTTCAGTGTTTTTTGCAAAAGGTAAGTTGGGGTCTCTTGCGATATTTAATAATACAATCCATTGCAGAGTGGTAAGTCCTGCCTTTTTAGCAACGAGATCTCCTTTTTTATTGAAGAAATTTCCAATATCCGAAAGCAAAAAAATAATTTCGTCATGGATGTTTTTTTCAAAAATATTTTGTGAATTATTCATGATTGAACTTTTAAATCTATTTTGTATATTAACTTAATGGTTAAGAAGCTTAATCATATTACAAGCAATCTCATAATGATTTAAAAAAATATTATTTAAAATAAAAAATGACCACTCAATTCATTTCAACCCTTCTATTGCCTGGACTTCTTTTTCTCATAATGTTGGGAATGGGTATGACACTTTCTTTCAATGATTTTAAAAGGGTGGGCACGGATCCAAAGGGTATCTTTGTGGGATTAGGGAGCCAATTAATCGTTCTACCTATGATTGCTTTTTTACTGGCAATTGTTATGAATTTGCCCACATATCTTGCAATTGGTCTCATGATTATAGCTGCATCCCCGGGTGGTGCCACATCAAATTTATATTCTCATTTATCAAAAGGCGATACAGCATTGTCTATTTCTCTTACTGCTTTTTCCAGCATGATAACTATTTTCACCATTCCCTTTATTGTAAATTATTCATTATCATATTTTGGTATTCCAGGGAAAGAAATGCATTTACCTATAATGAAAACAATCTATAATATTTTTAAACTTACCGCATTGCCAACATTTATCGGTATGCTTATTCATTTGAAATATCCCGTTTTTAGTAAAAAAATTGAGTTTGTTTTAAAATGGCTTTCAGGTGGATTTATTTTATTAGCATTGTGGGGAATGTTAACGCTATTGGGAAAGCAGGGCCCTGTATTAAACTATATTCTTTCTGCCGGTCCCAGTGTGATTATTTTAAATGTAATAACGTTGGGCGCTGGATTTGGAATTGCCACATTATTTAAATTGGATATTAAAAGACGAGCAACAATTTCTATTGAAACGGGAATTCAAAATGGTGTGATGGGTATGACCATAGCTGCATCACCTGCTTTGTTAGGTAATGCAGAATTTGCTGTGTCGTCTGGTGTATATGGATTAGTTATGTGCTTCACCGGAATTTTTATTATTTATTTTGGGAATAAATATTCAATGAATTAGATTAAGTGAGATTAAAAACTTAAAATACGAGTATGCTATCCTATTAAGTATTTAAAAAAATAGAAGTTTTAGCAATTATTAAATTGGTATGGTTTATACCAATTGCAAAAGGAGTTTGAAAATGAAAAAATCAGAATATTCAGGTCAATTGCCCCCTACGTATGACAAGGTAATTCGTCATGATATCTTTCCAGAACCCACCCATGATGAAACTGCGCGATTTAATTTTATTGCTAGCTTAAATCAGCATTTAGCCGGAGTGGCTGCCGGAAATAAAATCGTATATGAGAAAAGGTTAAAACCGAATTTCAATAAAGAGAATGGTCGGGATTTTGAGAATAGGCACGAAGTTCATCGCGCATTAAAGAAAGACCCTTATTGGAAAACATGGTCAGCACTTCGTAGAAATACAATGGAAATGAGACAGCAAGCTGGACGGTCTGTTGTGCTGCGTCAAATTGATGAGCTCAATGAAAAAGCTGAAATATTGAATAAAGGAAAATCTACTCTACAATTAAATTCTGAAATTAAATCACCCAGATATGCTTCCGCAGTAGATATTCATCTTCAAGTAGGTGGATATGATACCGAGTTAGTGGAAGGTGATATTTCTGTCGGAGCCAACTATGATTCTGGAATTTTTGTTACAACAACCGGTGGTGTTGGACCAGGAATTGATGGAGGAGGAAGAGCAGTGGCAACTGCAGTAAAACAGAAATTTCCTGATTTCAAACCAAAACGTATTTTGGATGTTGGCTGTACAATCGGGCATAATGTGTTGCCCATAGCTAAAGCATATCCAGATGCAGAAGTGATTGCAATAGATACTGGAGCGCCTGTATTGCGATATGGGCATGCCCGGGCACAAGCATTAGGTGTAAACAATGTTACTTTTATTCAAGCTGATGTAGAAAATTTGGATTATGAAGATGGATATTTTGATTGGATACAAACTACAATGTTTTTACATGAGCTTTCTTCAAAATCCATTCGAAAAATAATGAGTGAATTGGGAAGAATGCTTAAACCCGGAGGTCTTTTACTCCAAGTGGAACAGCCTAATTACACTCCAAAAATGGATTTGCTGGAACAAGCGATTCGAGATTGGGACTGTTGGTATAATAATGAACCTTTTTGGTCTAAAATGCATGGAATGGATACAAAAGAAATTATGCGCATGGGCGGTTTTAAAGACGAAGATTATATGGAATTCCAAGCGGCTGCCAATACGGATAATGGCGATGTAACCAAACCGGCAAAATCCGTATCTGAAGATTATGGAAGGGAAGCACTTTGGACTGTTTTTGGAGCATGGAAATCATGAAAAAACTTAATGTAGATTATATCGCAGATGCAGGGAAAAAAGCAAAAGGGAAGCGTCCGTGGTTTTTGGATAATCCAGAAGTAGAAAAAGTATTATCAATCACTATGGCCATCGCAGGAGAATTAGCTGTGGCCCGAGAAAGATTAGATACGTTAGAGCGTATTTTAGAATCTAAAGGTATCATGAATCGTGATGAAATTGAATCGTTTATTCCATCAGAAAATGATGCTAATGAACGTCAAACATGGCACGCAGAATATTTGGCACGTATAATGCGAATAATTCAACAAGATAGGGAAGCATTAGAAACAGCTCCTGACATGAATGAAGCCGTAGAAGATTTAGTCAAAGAATTCACGGAAGAATAAATCCTTTTATGAAATTCACTATCCTTGGAGCAACGGGCCAAATAGGTTCTCAAATAACACAATCTTTACTAGATCTTGGGCACGACGTTCGAGCAGTAAGTCGAAGTCAAGAATCGTTAGAATCAATTTTATCAAAAGGGGCAGAACCTTTTGTAAGTCATTTAGATGATTCGCAAAAATTAACGGAAGCATTTTCAGATGTGGATGGTGCTTTTACACTCATCCCCCCAGACTTATCTGCTCCAAATGTTCGAGAGTTTATGCGTCAAACAAGCAAAGCTCAAGCAAGCGCGATTAAAAATTCTGGAATTAATCGAGTAGCTATATTGAGTAGTATCGGTGCACATATATCGGATAACGATAGTCATATCTCGGGGCATTATGAACATGAACAGCGATTGGCTACTCTCACGGATGTTGATTTGCATATTTTTCGTCCGGATTATTTTATGGAGAATGTTTTATTTAGTGCGGGAACCATACAAAATATGAATTTCTGGTCATCTCCCATAAAAGCCGATTTACCATTAAATATGACAGCGACGAAGGATATTGCAGCCAATGTTGTTTCTGCATTAATTGGAGAACAAGAACCGGGTGTGAAAGAATTATTGGGCCACGAATCCATGACTTGCCAAGAAGCCACAACCATCATGGCAGATACGCTAAATATACCTAATTTGAAATATGTG
The DNA here is from genome assembly GCA_018649625.1 of Fidelibacterota bacterium. Classification (GTDB taxonomy): domain Bacteria; phylum Fidelibacterota; class Marinisomatia; order Marinisomatales; family UBA1611. The sequence continues at coordinate 17,215 of JABIHN010000055.1, forward strand.
GAATCCACTTATGAAGATACGAAAAATGCCATTATTCAATATAGGGGAGCATCTGAAAATTATACCGACGATTTAATTAACATGTATAAAGCATATAATGAAGGTATTTTGGTTCCTGAACATTCCCGATCTGTTTCTAATACGACACCTACCAGTTTCAGAGATTTTACTGAATCATCTTTAGCTTTTTTAAAAATATAATTATTTCACTCCGTATTTTTCTACTCGATTTGTAATGGGTGGTAGTGTGTGCAAATAATCATAAATAGCTCCAAGGTCATTTTCTGTCATCCCAGCAAATTGAGTCCATGCCATTGGAGTATCAGACTCTCGAGCACCTTTCGGAATGAGAATCGTTTTTGAATCTTTTGAATCAAAAGCTTTAAAAATACCGATAAAATTTTCTCTGCTCTTATTCCCAATACCTGTTTCTAAATCTGGCGTTAAATTTGATGACCGAATAATTTCATCACCCGAAAGGGGATGAACTAACCCGCCGGCGTAAAACATTTCCGGGTTTGGTTTCCCATTAGTTTGTGGAGTATGGCATCTCGCGCAAACGCCCGATAAATATTTACCATGTTCAATTGTATTACTCGAATCGGGTTTTTGGATAAAGGTTGCAGGTTTAGGCATCAATCGAACCATAACATTTGCCCATAATTTTGTATCACGTTTTGGAACATCGTTTTTAATAGACGGTAATGTTCGTAAATAAGTAATAACCGAATACACATCTTCTAAATCTTTTGATCCGTATAATGTGTAAGGATGGAATGGAAATAATGCATCGCCGTTTTTATTTAGGCCTTCTGTAATTGCACGGAGTAATTCACCATCAGTCCAATTGTCAATTTTATGTGGCGTTATATTGGATGCATAAATTTTTCCAAATTCGCTATCAAAAAGGAGTCCGCCCATACCTTCAGTTCCAGGCTTAACCGGATCTGAATAAAATTGATCATTTTTTTGAGAGTGACACTCCATACAGACCCAAACATGATTGGCTAAATAATCTCCCCGAGCAACTCGTTCTGTTGTCGTTTCAATATTAATGTTTAAAGGGGCATCAACTTTTGTTGGGATTATTTTTGGCCCAATAGCCAAAATTAATAAAATAAAAACAAACGATCCGAACCCTATTTTACGCATTTATTATTTCTATCAAATTACAATGAATATGTCTTGTGATTTTTTAAATAGGAGACCAATCCACCTGCATTTAATATATCAATCATGATTTGTGGTAGGGGAGTCGAAGAATATTTCGTATTTCCATCCACCACTTTTCCCGATTCTAATTCTATAAGGAGACGTGAGTCATTCGAAATATTATGTTCCGGGATTTCCAATATGGGTAACCCAATGTTGATGGCATTTCGATAAAAAATACGTGAAAATGAGCGAGCAATGACAATAGAAATTCCAGACACTTTTAAAGCAATGGGTGCTTGCTCACGAGAAGAGCCGCAGCCGAAATTCCAACCGCCCACTAAAATATCTCCTTGTTGAACTTTATTTTTAAAATCAGGATCTAAATCTTCCAAACAGTGATTAGCGAATGTAGACATATCCAGCGTTTTTGTATATTTACCGGGTATGATTCTATCCGTGTCAATATTATCTATGTCATATAAATGAACGTTACCAACCATGTTTATTTGTTTTCTTTTGGATCAGTAATTACACCGGTCAAGGCTGATGCAGCAACGACAGCAGGCGATGCTAAAAAAACGTTTGAATTTGGATTTCCCATTCTACCGGGGAAATTCCGATTTGCAGTAGAAAGAATGACATCATCATTTCCCGGAATACCTAAATGTGTTCCAACGCAAGGTCCGCATCCGGGTGGAATAAATGTGGCACCAGCTTCAGATAATACATTCATAGTGCCATCTGCCATCGCTTGATTTAGAATATTTCTAGATGCAGGAGTAATGAGCATTCGAACGTTTGGCGCAAGTTGCTTTCCTTTCATAATGGACGAAGCTAATTGTAAATCTTCCAAGCGGCCATTCGTGCAAGTTCCAATAAATGCCATATCAATTTTTGTTCCTATAACATCATCAATATCACAGATATTATCTGGTGAATGTGGTTTGGCTATTTTTGGTCGAATTGTTGATACATCAATAATTATTGATTGTGAGTATTCCGCATCTGGATCAGGTAAAACAGGTTCAAAATCATAAGGAAGTTTCAGTCCGGTAGTTTCAAAAAGTCCTGATTTTCCACCCATTTCCACCGCCATATTGGCAATGGTCATTCGGTCACCTAAAGAAAGGGTGTTTAAAGTTGTGCCGGAATATTCCAATGATTTATACGTGGCACCATTTAATCCAATTCGTCCCACAATTTCTAAAATGATATCTTTTGCTGTAATGCCAGGATTGGGTTTCCCATTTAATATGATTTGAATACTTTCAGGCACTTTTAGCCACGTTTTTCCTGTAAGCATAATTGCCGCTAAATCAGTTGATCCTACGCCTGTAGAAAAAGCACCAAGAGCACCATATGTTACGCTGTGCGAATCAGCTCCAATAACCAATTGCCCGGGCTTTACATGTTCTTCTTCCACCATAATTTGATGACAAATACCAGACCCTTCATCATATAATATTGAATGGGTGCGCTTTGCAAATTCTCGCATCTGTTTATGAAGATTTGCAATACGTTCATTGGGAGCAGGCGCAGCGTGATCAATCACAAAAATAGTTTTTTCAGGATTCCATGGCTTAACGCCACCCATTTCTTTAAACGCTTTCAATGCCAATGGGGCTGTTGTGTCTGAAGCCATTGCACTATCCACATCAACAATGGTCAATTCTCCCGCTTTTACATCATGACCCGCATGAGTAGAAAGAATTTTTTCTGTTATTGTTTGTCCCATATTATAAGCTTGCCACAAAGACACCAAGATTCGAAGGTATTGTAAAATAAAATGATAAGAGTCTTTGCGAAAGTTTTGAACTTCCGCAAAGTTGATAATAAATAATGTTGTCTTTATTCATCATTTTCCTTTGAGACTTCGTGGCTATCATTTGATTTTATATAATTTCCCAGAAAAATAATTATCACCTATTATAGGAACCAACGATTGCGAAACAGCGGCAACTTTTTGTAAATCAATCCCTGTTTCAATGCCTAATTCATGGAATAAATGCACTGTATCTTCCGTGGCAATATTTCCGGTAGCTCCTTTGATAAAAGGACATCCGCCAATGCCACCCAGAGCCGAATCAAATTGATTTATACCCATATCTAAAGCAGCGACGACATTAGCCAATCCCAACCCACGTGTATCATGCAAATGTAAAACAATTGGTGTATCTCCTGAATGGGGGAGAATTTGGTCTAAAATTTTCTTAATTGTATTTGGATTTCCCATTCCAGTTGAATCAGACAAGGATAATGTATCCACTCCCAAATTCAAGATGAATTTTGACATATTAACAATTCGTTCTATGGGCGGAATCCCATCATAAACACATCCCCAAACTGCTTGGAGTCCAGCGCGAACATCCAATCCATTTGTTTTTGCCAATTGAATCATGGATTTCAAGTTTGCCATAGCATCATCCAATGTCATATTTGCATTTTTTTTGCTGTGGGTTTCACTTGTGGAAATAGACACTTCTATCCGGGGAAGCCCTGCATCAATTGCTCGTTCTACTCCACGGTTATTTAAAGCGAGTCCGCTGAATATTACATCATTCGTTTTTGGTAAACGTGCGCATATATCTTCTGCAGCTGCCATTTGCGGCACCCACTTTGGATGAACAAATGAAGCTACTTGAATTTGTTTAATTCCGGCATCCACAAGACCACGAATCATAGATAATTTTTGATCCGTTGAGATCGGTTCTGAAATGCTTTGCAAGCCGTCTCTTGGTCCAACTTCAGTTAGTATGATTTGATTTGGATAATTCACTTATTTAGTCCATCTAATATTGCCGCGAAGTCTTCAAGACTCGAAGTTGTATATATTTGAATAAGATTCTTTTTTTCTTTCCCTTCGTGCATCTTTACGTTCTTTGCGGCTAAAAAGCTCATCAATCTAAATTCAGAACTCTTGGTTTAAACATACCCAATTCAGCATCTGTATAAGATGCGTGGCGTTTTTCTGCAATTTTTTGATATTCTGGATCATTGAAAAAAGCGTCTGCTTCATTCGCAGTAGGAAACTTAAGTAGACTATTAATTTCAAAGCTCGGGTCTGCGTATGATTTATTTAATCCTTTTCCGCCTGCCAATAAACTTAATCCGAAATTCTTTGCAATTCCTAATACGCCATGTAAATACGCCTGGTATTGCTCTTCTGTCCCAGGAATCAAATTGGCAAAACTGGCAACAACACATTCCGTATCATTTTCTGTAATGGGCATTCCCACTTTAAAGACAGAAATATGAACTTCTTCATAACTTGGATCTCTATATTTTTCTTTTATTTCGATGTATTCAGGATCGAGAAAATATCCATCACAATTTTCTTCTGTTTCGAATGAAATAACAATAGTTAATGGAAGTGTCACATCAAGATACTCTCGTGTAAGTGTATCTCCAACGGCTAAGACTTTAGCGCCATATTTTTTAGCGATTGGCGTGGATGCTTCTAAATATTTGCCATAAATCTCTTTACTTCCTTCGGCAAGTTTTCCGCGTAAAACAACGACAATTGAATGTGCGTTTTCAGACATATTTAATCCTTATGCAGTTTGAGTTTTATTAGATGAATTTTTTACCAAGAAGGATAATATAAATGCTATCCCGACTAATACGGCAATCACATTAAATGCTAACGTGTATGACCCTGTTTTGTCATATAAAACGCCCGTGAGCCACATACCCATTCCGCCACCAAACGCATCCAAAATGGACATGGTCCCCATAATTTTTCCGAATGCTTTCATGCCGAAAATATGAGCAGTCAAAATTTGGAGCAATGTATAGAGTCCGCCCCAACCGAGACCGATGAGAATGACTGCAGGCCATAATAGTGATTGTGGGTCAATAACCAAAACCACCACGCCAGCAAACATGGTTCCAATATTAATATTAAAAACTTTTCGTTTATCCATATGATCTGATAAAAATCCGAAGAAAAATTTTCCTACTAAAGCTAATCCAAATAAAACAGAGAGACCCGATGCCGCTGTTTGGGGAGTATGTCCTTGTCCAAGCATGAATAAAAACATATGATCAGCCAAAGCTAGAATTGCATAGAAAGTGCACATGGCAATAATGGTTAATTCCCAGAATTTTCGGTTTCTCATGGCTTCGCCATATTCCATTCCACCTTTTTCTATGTGGGCTGCTGTAGAATCATCCGATTCATCTTCTTTGACTCCGTCTGGTTTATCTCCAATATCTGATGGATATTCTTTAATGATAAAAAGGACTATCGGAATTAGAATAAGTGGAATGATAGCAAGATAAACAAAAGAAGGTCGCCATTGAAATATGGATATCAACTGAACATTGATTTTCGGAACAATCATATTGCCTAAACTTGTTCCCATGAGAATGAGTCCAAGAGCCGTTCCACGTCGTTTATTAAACCAACGCGATACCAACATAACATTGACCACGAGTCCCGCAGATGCTAAAGCACCTGCAAAAAGGATATGAATCATATATACATGAGTAAGCGACGCAACTTTGGAATAGAAAAAATATCCCATAGCCAAAAGAAAAATACCCACAATCATCAATGGTCGCACACCATGTTTATCTGCCAAGGCACCCATAAACGGCGCCAATAGCCCTGCGAATAAAAAAGTGATTAGCCCTTTGAGCTTATAATCTCCAACTGTCCATCCAAACTCACCCAGGATTTCTTTATCAAAGACACTCAACCCACCTAAAGTGTAGGCTTGGGATATAAATAGTATTGCAAAGGATGATAGAACAATAATCCATCCGTAAAAGAATTTAGATTTAGCTGACATAGATTCTCCATTTTTTAATTATTTGCCACGAAGTCTCAAAGACACAAAGAAAAAAAGTTGTTAATATAAACTTCGTGTCTTGGTGCCTTTGTGGCAATTTCATACTTTAAACCACCATGGGTCATTCTCTAAATTTGTTTTTGTGTATAAAACTTTTTTCCGTAAAAATCGTTGGATAGATGCGGGTCCCATGCGAGAGCCCCCCAACCCAGATGATTTAAAAGCATTTTTTTCACCATCATACAATATAGATGTTAAACCAGCATCATTTATACTAATGGCGCCAGCTTCCATTTCTTCCGCAATGGTTTTCGCGACTGATTCTTCTCCAAAGACAGCACCACTTAATCCAAACTCTGTATCATTTGCATACCGGATGGCTTCATCGTGAGAAGACACAGACATGATGGGAACGATAGGTCCAAACGTTTCTTCAGTCATGATTCTCATAGAATGATTTACTTGAGATAAAACGGTTGGAAAAACCCAATCACCGCCACCATGGTATTCAATAGCTCCACCACTATGCACTTGGGCTCCTTTTGATTTTGCATCTTCTAAATGTGTTTTAATAATTTCAGTTTGGTTGGGTGAAATGATGGGACCAATCTCGCCACTGTCTATATCAGGATAGGCCAATTTTAATGTTTCAGCTTTTTGTGAAATGAGTGAAATAAATGAATCGTAAATTGATTCCATACAATAAACACGTTCAATCGACAAACAGGATTGTCCAGCATTAACGACTGAACCCCATAAAATAGCAGATGCTGCTTTTTCCAGATCGGCACTTTCCAATACAATAGCTGCATCTTTTCCACCTAACTCCAAGAATGCAGGAATAAAGTTTTTGGCTGCTTGTTCACCCACTTTTTTTCCTGTAGCAACACTTCCGGTAAAACAAATGAGATCCACTTCGTTTACTAAAGAAGCACCTGTGTTTCCATCCCCTTGAATATAAGTTAAAACACCCTTCATTTCAGGGACTGAATCCATAATGTGTTGTAATGGTTCAACAAACCTTGGTGTGAATTCGCTTGGCTTAATAATGACCGAACTTCCAGCTAATAGGGCAGGGATGGCATCAATGTGAGCCAATAAATTTGGCACATTCCAAGGACTAATAATTCCTACCAATGAATAGGGGATTGATTGCTGCTCCATAGAAATAAATGGAATGGATGATGGAGATGATTTTGGTTCTGTAAATAATTCTTTGGCTATACCACACCAACGATCTATGGATTTAGGGATAGTATCAACTTCTAATTTAGTTTCATGAATTCGCCCAGTATCAATGGCTAAAGCTTTAACGATTTCATCTTGGTGAGCTTCATACGCCTTTTTCCATTTTTGTAAAATATCAATACGATAATTGATTCCGTTTTTTGCCCATGTCTTTTGAGCTTTACGTCCTAATTGACATAAGGATGAAATCTCATTTTGCGTGGGAGAATCAAAGGAATAATCCACTTGACCCGTCCGGGGATTTCGGACAGAAAAAGACATTAAGAAAGAATACCTGCTTTGATAAGTCTTTCGATTGTGTCTTCTTGTGTTTGGCTAAAATGAGATCGATCTGCTTCTTTTTCTAAAAGAGAGTTAACAGGATAAAATCCAGAAGTTTTATAAGAATCCACATATAGTTCTAAACGTTGGCGTGCAATCATATTTCCCATTCCAACCCGTTTTCGTGCACGTCGAATAGCCGCAATATCAATGGTTGAAAAGGCAGCTATGCTTTCGCCAGGTCCAGTTTCGTTTAAAATAAGTCCTTCATAATTCACAATCATGGATCCGCTATCTGTAGATGATGCTGGAATATCGATACCATAAATACCCGCAGAATTGGTGGATACCACATACGCCATATTTTCAAAAGCACGTGCTTGTTTTGCAATACGTTTTGGTGTAGTGATGGGACCATTGACTTCGGAAGAAGAATGACAGAAAATTTCCGCACCTTTTAGCGCATGGCAACGGGCCACTTCTGGATACAATATTTCTTCTGACGCAATACAAGCTAATTTTCCGATTTCTGTGTCAATTACAGGAAAAATAGCATCTGCGCCATATACATCCAAATATTTATCCCATACATCATGTGGCGTAACAGCAAACATGGAATTTAGCCTACGATACCGAAGAGCCACATCCCCTGATGGGTCAATGATAAAAGAAGTTTGGAAATAGATTCCTGGAAAATTGGGATCACGTTCATAGACATTCCCAGAAAGAAAAATAGCATTATTTTGAGCGATTTCTCCTAATGACTCATATTCTTTACCATCCATGTCAATCGCAGCTTTTTCTGCCCAATCTGATATGGATTCTCCCATTGGGAAAGATGTAAGAAAATATTCGGGTAGAACTACCAATTTGCAATCTTCACCAATGAATCGTTTGCTGGATGAAATCTGCTTCCCAATTTTTTCAATGGTATGGGACATAAGTTGAGCTTCTTCTTCTCGTGTCGTCGTTTTATTAACAGCTTGGCAAATCACTTGTAAGGGAAGAGCTCTATATGCTTCTAATGGTTTAGGCATTTTGTTCTCCTTCTTTTAACCAATCTCCTGTGCCATAGGGATCAGAAGCGGGTTGTGAAAAATGTTCATGTTCGATTTTCCATTCGTCATTTGTGTTTTTCCCAATGACAAATGTTCCACGGAATCTTATTTCTTTTTTTTCTCCATTGATATCTACAGTCATATTTATGATATGACCGATCCATGCCATTTTTTCTGTCACGCGACCTTTGGGTCCTTCGACGAATTGAATTTTTTTTACTTTGATGGGAGAATCTACATAACCATTCCAGCCAGTAGATATTTTTTCAAATCCCAGAGTGGACCATCTGGGGCCTTCTACAAACACATATGTATCTGGTGAATCATTATAATGGCTAATAATATCTTTGACCCGTTCTTCAATGACGGCAGAAAATTGTTTGTCACAAAATTCTTGAAGAAATTCCTGATTAGAAGAATTCATAATTTTACTTTTGACCCCACTTTAACTCTCCCCTATGACAGGGGAGAAAATAAACGGAATTCAACTCCGTTATCTTTTTACAATCTTTACAAATCCCCCTGTAACAGGGGGATAATGGGGGTTTAAAATATTGATTGTGATTTTGCATGTTCACTATGTGATATATCCTAAATCGTTATCTGTTTTGATTAATTCTGGGTCTCGGTCTTTCTCATTTCCATAACCACCCCCACCAGGCATTTCCATGGTAATAATATCACCTTTTTTCAACCGAATAATACCTTTGGGCGGAATAAAACGTTCTGGTGAAATGGATATTTTCCCATGGATAGAATCTTTTCCACCAATCAGTCCTTTGGAAACTGTTTTTAATTTTTCAGTCAATACGGACATATTTAGCCCAGATTCGTTTAATACTTCAAAAATAATCTTTTGCCCTAATCCACCACGATATTTTCCCATACCGGCAGAATTTGGGATGAGAGATTTTTCATGATACCGGATGGGTGTTGAGCTTTCCAATACTTCAATAGGCACGTTAGAAACATTTGTTGGGAAGCTTAAAATTCCTTCTCCATCACGAGTTGGTCTTGCACCATAACCACCATTTAAAAAGAAATATTCGACAAATTCCATGTTGTCTTTTTCAGGGTGTCTTCCATTTAAAACAACACACCAACATGGTGCGCCACAATCGGCTTGCACTTGTTCTGGAACAGCTTGGACCAATGCACCGAAAACGGGTGCATGAAGCATGTTTCCTGTCATATTTCGAGCGCCGACAGGAACATATCCTGTGGCATTTAGTAGAGAACCCCGGGGTGCTTTTACAGTAATGGGTTTAAACGCTCCATCATTATTTGGCACATCCGGACTAAATGTGCATTTAATCGGATAAGCGGTGTAAGCATAAGTATAGTTCAAAACAGCATTGATCCCTAAAGTATGAGCATCACTTGTGCCTTCATAATCCACGCAAATTTCATCACCAGCAATAGTAATAGAACATTCAATCGTTACTGGTTCATCTAGCCCATCCCCATCTGCCCCATATGTATATTTATACGTTCCGTCTGGTGCCGCTGTAATCGCATCACGCATTGCTTTTTCTGATGCTCCAATAATCTGTTCTGCCAATATTTCAATAGTGTCTAAACCCACTTCACTCATTAGTGAGATTAGTCCTTTTCTGCCTTGATCATTTGCGGCGACCTGAGCACGAATATCACCTATCGTTTGCATGGGTGCCCGGACATTATTTTCAATTAAGCTGATGAGTGTTTCATTTTGAACACCTTCAGCATACAATTTTGTGGGCGGAATCAGTAACCCTTCTTCATAAGCATCACGAGCTCCAGCGCCCCATAGGACACCCCCAATATCAGGCACGTGAGAAATAGTGCCAATGAAGCCAACCAATTTATTTTGATGGAAAATGGGGGAAACCACACCCACATCAGGTTTGTGTCCGGCGCAAAGTTGGGGATCATTTGTTGTTACAACATCTCCGGGTTTCCATGAGTCTAAAGGGAAATCCCCGTTCAATAAATATTTTGCCATCATGGGAATCACCCCTAAAAAAGATGGGACAGAAATAGTGGATTGTGCAATTGAGCGCCCTTGTGTATCCATAAGAACGACAGCAAAATCATTGGATTCGCGCGTAACAGTTGAGAAGGATGTGCGTTGCAATGCAGTGCCAGCTTCATCCACGATGGCCAACAATCGCGACCATAAAATACTTAAGTTGATTCCGTCAAAAGTTTTAGGGCTCATGATGCATCCATATCCACAACAATGTTCATTTGTTTATCCACAGAAAATTGACTATTTGGACCAATCACAAATGTGGATTCCTTTTCTTCGATAATGGCTGGGCCATTCATTTTATCTCCAACGGTTAATCCATATCGACTATAGACAGGGCATTCTACCGCTGATTCCATTTCTGCAAATCGCACTTTCCGATAACCCTTTAGCGCATTCTGACTATTATCATCAAACACTTGTTGTAATCGTATCTCTGGAGATGGACCTTTAGTTAAAACACGCCAAGTGACACTTTCAATGGGCACATCATCAATCGTTCGAGAGTATAATGTTTTATATACATTGGAAAAATTCTCTTCAATTTCTTTGATGGTATTATGAGTTAATGTTTCATTTGGGACAGACACTTTAATTTCGAATCCTTGTCCTAAATAACGCATATCTGATTGGCGTGTGACGGAAACATCCGCATCTTCTATACCTGATTTTGCCAGAAAACTTCGTCCACTTTCTTCTAATTGATCCAAGAATATATTGACTTGATTCCAATCCATCGTTTCTAATTTATTCACGTGACTGCGCACGGATTCGACGGCAACAGGAGAGACTAAAAATCCGATTGCTGATGCAACACCTGCTCCAACCGGAGCCATGAGTTGTTTCAAATTTAGTCGTTGTGCAACATGAAATGCATGAACAGGTCCTGCTCCACCAAATGCCATCATGGTATAATGACGCGGGTCTTGCCCTTTTTCTAATATATGAACGCGAGCTGCATTGGCCATATTTTCATTGACTACTCTGTGGACACCTAATGCCGCTTCTTCTACAGATAAGCCCAAAGGTTCTGCTAAATGTTTACGAATCGCATTTTCTGCTTTTTGTGTGTTCAACGTCATGGTGCCGCCTAAAAAGTAATCTTGGTTTAAATAACCCAAAACTAAATCAGCATCTGTGACTGTCGGGAATTCGCCCCCACGATCATAGCAAGCGGGACCAGGTTCTGAACCTGCACTCTCCGGTCCAACTGTTAGGAGACCTAATTGGTTAACGTGAGCGATACTACCGCCGCCTGCACCAATTTCAATCATATCAATCACTGGAATGCGCACAGGCAGTCCACTACCTTTGCGAAATCTTTTTACACGACCCGCTTCAAATTGATTTGTAATGTCAGGCTCATGATTATGGATGAGTGATGCTTTTGCTGTTGTGCCACCCATATCAAATGCAAATAAATCTTCTCGATGTGTTTGCTTTCCCACAAAAACACCAGCCATGGTTCCACCAGCTGGACCCGACTCTAATAAATGAATGGGTGATTGTTTTGCCCCTTCAAGTGTAGTGAGTCGGCCGCTTGAAAGCATAATATTGATAACACCTGTGATGTCCATTTCATTCAAACGTGTTTTTAAACGGGATAAATAGGTATGTGTCAGGGGTTGGACAAATGCATTCATTGCTGTGGCGGATGTGCGTTCATATTCTCGAATTTCTGGCATGATTTCACTGGAAACACTCACATATACATCCGGGAAGTTAGATTGAATATATTGAGCGGTTTCTTGTTCATGAATAGGATTCATAAAACCAAACATATAACAAATGGCGATCGCTTCTACGCCTTGATCTACAAGTTTTTGAACAGAGTTTTCTACATCAGATTGGTTGAGACTATGGATAATGTTTCCCTGTTTATCCACCCGTTCGCTTACGCCTACACGCAAATTCCTTGGCACCAATGGTTTGGGCATGGTAATATTTAAATCATAAATATCATATCGGAGTTCACGACCAATTTCCAATACATCTTCAAACCCTTTTGTTGTGATTAATCCTGTTTTAGCGCCCTTTCGTTCAATGATGGCATTGGTAACCAATGTGGTGCCATGAAGAACGCGTCGAATATCTTTTCCGGATACATGATTATCACTTAATACTTGTTGAATACCGCTAACAATTCCATCGGTGGGATCGCCATACGTGGTGAGCGTTTTCCCGAAAGTGAGTTTTTCGTTTTTTTCATCCAGCAAAACCACATCCGTGAAAGTTCCGCCAATATCAATTCCAAGTTGAAAGCTCATATGTTTAATGCATCTCTTCGCCGCCACTGACATTCAGTGCTTCGCCGGTAATATAATCCGCTTGGTCCGATGCCAGAAAAATGCATGCTTTAGCAATATCATCTACCATGCCGACACGTCCCAATGGAACTCTGTCGCGAATCCCTTGAATATAATCGTCATAATTCATCCCCATCTTTTCACTGAAAAATTCATTCTGCCATTGACCGAGTCCAGTAGTAATGTGGTTAGGGCAAACAGCATTAACGGTAATTTTATGCTGACCTAATTCCACAGCATTAGAACGTGTTAATCCCACCATTCCATGTTTGGACGCGGTATAAGCTGCAGCAAATGGGAATCCAGATTTAGCTGCTTGAGATGCAATATTAATAATGCGTCCACCATTTCCTTTAGAAATCATCGTAATGGCTGAATGTTTTGTGCAAAGAAATGCACCTTTGAGATTTACGTCCAAAACGGCATCCCAACTTTCTTCCTTGAATTCAACCAGTGGCTCCATGAGATACCCAATCCCTGCATTATTCACCATAATGTCAATGGACCCAAAATGATCCACTGTGGTTGAAATTAAATTTTTAACTTCGGATTCGCTTCGCACATCACAGGTTACAGCAATGGCATCCACACCTTTATCTTTGGCTTCTTGAACAATGGCATTCATTTCATCGGTTGATCCAATATGACTTTCATCAAAACGATGATCTTTTGCAATGCCTATATCGCTAATAACTACATTGCATCCTGCATCTGCGAAAGCCATGGCAATACCTTTTCCAATTCCTTTGTCTCGGCCGGAACCGGTAATGATGGCTGTTTTTTCTGCTAACGATTTCATGAGTTTATCCTATCTATAGACTTAGAGTAGAATGCTTGAAAATTATTTTTATGACCCCACTTTAATTCTCCCCTATTACAGGGGAGAAGACAAATGGATTTTCGAAAATTAATATTGCTGCAATCCTTACGAATCCCCCTGTCATAGGGGGATAATGGGGGTAGAGTAAACATGATTAGGCGATTTGTTCAGTGAGTATAAACATGGGATTGTCCACCATGCCTTGGAATTTCCTTGCAATTTCTTGTACTTTTTCATCTTGAACATCTTTGCCAAAACCATCCATATCATTTACATCAATGACTTCGAAATATTGATAAGGGGGAGCGTCATCAGAAAATAAAAGGGCTTGTGATTTATAGACTTTAAAATCATCAATGGAATTCAGAGATTTTACTCCTGGGACATCTACATTTTTTGCAAATGCTTCATAATCTTCAACTGATTGACCTTCTTTTAAATTGAATAATACCATGAGAGTTGACATAAGATTTTCCTTTATTAATTTTAATTTTTTGCTTCGTTTAAATATGTTTTACCAGCAGATGCCAGCAAGCCATTTACGCCGCCAAGACAAATTTGAACACCCCGTTCTATCAGTCCTTTTGCTGCAGCGCCATTTGGAGCAACTGTTCCTACAACAAGGCCAGCATCTGTGACTGTTTTGATCACTTTATCGACCGTTTCTTTTACATCATCATGCCCTGCTGGGCCATCAATATATCCCATAGACATAGCTAAATCTCGTGGCCCAATTATAAAACCGTCGATGCCTGGGACCTTTACCATTTCATCTAAATTATCTAAAGCAGAAATATCTTCGAATAAGGGTAAAACCAAAGTTTGTTCATTGGCGAATGTGACATATTCTTCTTGGCTCATTTTACCTAACATATAGTCAGCGGCTCGAATAGGACCAAGGCCACGATTCCCCATGGGCGGATATTTAACGGCATCTACCATTTCGTGCACCATATCGGCATTCTTCATACCGGGAACAATAAGCCCCATAATACCGGCATCCATAAATTGGAGAATGAGATGGCGATTTAATTCACGAACGCGAGCAAGTGGTGTCATACCACGCACTTCGCACGCACGCACGAAATTTTCTACTTCCACAACGCCTGCGGGACCATGTTCACAGTCTAATATATGATAATCAAAGCCAATAAGTCCCATGGTCTCAATCAGAATGGAATCTGAATTGGGTGCAATACAACCAAAGACTGGTTCACCATTGCTTAATTTTGTCTTCATACTATTTGTTTTCATTTTTATCCTTATAAATATTTAGCCACCAAGGCTCAAAGACACAAAGAAAAAATAAAATGAAACTTCGAGTCTTGGTGTCTTCGTGGCACATCTTATCTCAATTCGTCCACTTTTCCTTCTTTAATGATGTTTTGGATATAAGAAATTAGTCCACCCGCTTCAGCAACTTCAGCTACAAATGGCGCCACAGGTGCTGCTTGAATTTCTTTACCAGTCGAAAGGTTTTTAATTTGCCCGGAAATAGGATCTACTTCCAATTCATCTCCAGTAGAAGCGATAGCTTCGATGCCTTTGCACGTGATGAAAGGTAGTCCATAATTAATAGCATTTCGAAATTGAAGTCGCGAAAATGATTCAGCTATAACAGCTTTAATGCCAGCGCCCATGAGACCTGTAATGACGTGCTCAATACTTTTTCCACCACCAGCAAAATTATGTCCGGCAACGATAAATGAATACCCATTGGATTTAAATCCATTTTCTTGGTCAAAGTCAGGATGAACGCCACCCATAACCCATTTGCTATTTTCTTCTTTGTCTAATGCGGATGTCCAAAACTCTTGTTTAATGATATCGTAAGCAAATACATAGCCTTCGGCTTTCCAAACAGTTCCTTTTAAATTATTCGCCATAGGTCACTCCAAAGTTTTTAGGCATGGGTAAATCTCGAGGGTCGGCAATCGTTCCTGTTAGAGCAGAAGCTGCACAGACAGCTGGGGATGTTAAATAAATTTCAGCAGATTTACTTCCCATTCGCCCTTTCATATTCCGATTTCCCGCACTTAATACAACATCGCCATCTCCGGCAACACCACGATGGGTTCCAAAACAAGGTGCGCAACCAGATGTGCCAATGGCCACACCTGCTTTTACTAAAGTGGAAACATATCCCTTTTCCATTGCTTCTAAATATTGCGTTTGGCTGGCAGGCACCATAAGCATATTAATATCAGGATGCACTTGTTTCCCTTCTAAAATAGCTGCGGCGATACCAAAATCTTCAACGCGACCATTGGTGCAAGTGCCGATAAAAATTTGATTCAATTTTGTTCCCACCACTTTTTCGACATTAACAACATCGTCTAAATTATCCGGTTTCGCAACCACGGGTCCAACATTAGTAATATCAATTTCATATTCGGCTTCATATTCTGCATTGGAATCACTGAAAACCATTTCCCATTCGCCTTTGGCTACGCCATTTAAATAAGCTTGTGTTTTTTCATCAGGCGCAACAATGCCATTTTTCGCACCTAAATCCACGGTCATATTGCAAAGAGATATACGCCCACCCATAGATAAATCAGTCATGGCGGGACCATCGTATTCCAACGCTTTATAAATAAGATCGCCATTCCAATGCATCATATTCATAATGTGCAATGATAAATCTTTTCCCATGACCCAAGGCTGCCATTTTCCGGTGACATGAAATTTCACTGTTTCAGGAACACGAAACCAGCATTTCCCTGTGGCCATGGCCACAGCAGCATCTGTTACACTGACTGCATTTCCCACCGCACCAACAGCACCGTAAGAATTGGCATGAGAGTCGGTTCCGATACTGACGGTTCCTGGCAATACGTGTCCATCTTCAACCATAATTTGATGCGCAATGCCTTGTTTGCCAAAATCGTAAAAATAAGTGATATTGTGTGCTTTAACAATTGCGCGCCATTCGTTTAGTAAATTGGCAAATGCTTCGGTAGGTGGTGGAACTAAATGATCTGACACACAAATCACTTTGTCACGATCAAAGAGTTCTTTCGCCCCTAGAGAATCAAATATATTGAAGGTGGATTTCCCTAAATAATCCATGGTCATGATGGAATTCACGTCTGCCCAGACCAATTCCCCGGGTCGCACAGAATCTCTACCACTCTGCTTCGCCATAATTTTTTCTGTTAGTGTCAATCCGGACATTTAGGTTCTCCCTCTCGTCTGTTTTATTTTATTCAAAAATAAATGATATGATTTATGCTTGAGAATAAGTATCTTAAATGGTATGATGGTATGACCATTAGACCACTTATCTCATAAAGAGACTAAAGATTTATTTCAACTTATGCAATACAATTTTACTCCATAATAGGATGTTTATATGAATGTGAAATACAGACCCATTGGACCCCAAGAAAAATTATATAAAACCATTGTAAATCAAATTCGAAAAATGATTGTGTCTGGCGTTTTGAAAAAAGGAGACCAGTTACCATCCGAAAGAGAATTGGCAAGCCAGTTTGGCGTAAGTCGGACTGCAGTTCGAGAAGCAATTAAATCCTTATCTGAAATTGGCTTAGTAGATATCATGGTTGGCAAGGGTACTTTTGTTTCTAATAATACCACTGATCGAATTGTTGAGTCATTCAATTTGTTACTTCATGTTGAACAAGTCAAAATGAAAGATTTACACTCAGCTAGAAATGTTTTAGAAACTCCGATTGCCAAAATGGCGGCTCGTAATAGAACCGATGAAAACATTGAGCGATTAAAGATTCTATTAATTGAAATGGAGTCAACTCAGGAACAGACTAAAAAATTTATTAATGCTGATACCGAATTTCATATTGAATTGGCTCGAGCATCGGGAAACACTGCTTACACTGTTTTGATTCAAGCAATAATCCAGATATTAAAGAGTGAAAGAACCTATGCGATGAATTTTAAAGACCAAACTATGTCAGCTTTAGATCATCATAAAGAAATTTTAGAATTTGTAATTAATCAAGATGAACACGGTGCTGAGATAGCTATGCAATCACATTTGGATGATGTTCAACATGTCATTAATTCAATTAAGGACGATTAATGATCGATATGAAATCTCTGCCATTAAATGATGTAAAAGTGATTGAATTCACTCATGCTGTTATGGGACCATCATGTGGACTCATTTTGGCGGATTTAGGAGCAGAAATTATTCGTGTCGAACCACAAACTGGCGATCCTACAAGAAAATTAAAAGGGTTTGGGAAAGGGTATTATCCGTTTTACAACAGGAATAAGGAAAGTATTGCTGTCAATATAAAGTCAGAAGAAGGTAGACAAATTATTCATAAAATGGTAAAAGAGACTGATGTTATAATTGAGAATTTTGGACCAGGTACCATGGATAGATTGGGTTATGGATTTGAAGAAATGAAAAAAATAAATCCAGCCCTTATTTACTCATCCTTAAAAGGATTTTTATCGGGACCTTATGAGAATCGTCATGCCATGGATGAAGTTGTACAAATGATGGGAGGACTTGCTTATATGACTGGGCCTCCGGGACAACCATTACGTGCCGGCGCATCTGTGGTTGATATAGCAGGAGGTATGTTTGCTGCATTAGGAATAGTGACTGCACTTTACGAAAGAAATATGTCTCATAAAGGGAAATACATAAAAAGCGCTTTATATGAAACATGTGCTTTTATCATGGGGCAACATATGGCTTACTCAGCTCTATCTGATGAAGAAGTACCGCCAATGCCAAAACGAATTAGTGCATGGGCGATTTATAAAGTATTTTACACAAAGGATGAAGATCAAATATTTGTAGGCATCATTAGTGAAAAACATTGGGAGAAATTTTGTATTGAATTCAACCGACAAGATTTATTTGAAGATATTCGATTAAAAACGAATAACGATCGAATTAATGAGAGACGGTGGTTTTTACCTGAAATAGAAAAATTATTAGCATCTTTTACAAAAGAAGAAATAACAAATAGATGTGAAAAAGGAGGGATACCTTTCGCTCCCATTGCTCAACCGGAAGATTTATTTAATGATATTCAACTCAATTATAATAATCGATTAATTCAAACCGACTTTCCAGATGGGACGACAACAAAAATGCCACGAATTCCATTAGAATATGGAAAATCAGATTTTGGATTAAGGCATCACCCGCCTAAGAATATTGGCATGCATACTAAAAAGGTTTTATCTGAGTTGGGATATAGTCAATTGGAAATTGAAACTCTTAAAAAAAATAATGTTATTCATTTTGACTGAAAAATTAAAAAGGTGATACTTTAAATGTTATATAATTTAGTTGTATTTCGTAGTACCATTTTCAGCATGTATGAGAGTGTTACAGCCAAACTTAAGTCATCAGTCTATAGGCTGAAATCTTTCCGGTCTTATAGAATGGCATTAATTAAAACAATAAACCTAAACTGAAGATAAGATTATAATGGAAACCCAATTTGATACAATTTTAAAAAATATACAAGTCGTTCGACCAAAAAAAACGACGATTGAATCGTTGGATATTGGAATTAAAGGTGGGAAAATAATTTCGTTAGAGCATGATATTAATCCCGAAGTAGGGAAGTCTGTGATCGATGGAAATAATTATTTGGCATTTCCAGGGCTTGTGGATGCCCATATGCACACTGGGATATATACACATTTGAAAGAAGATGCTATAACTGAAAGTAGGGCCGCTGCAATGGGTGGCGTTACAACCAGCATTAATTATATGAGAACGGGACAATATTATTTAAATAAATCAGGTCCATATCGCGAATTTTTTCCGGAAGTATTAGCGATTTCTGATGGAAAATTCCATGTGGATTATGCCTACCATCTGGCGCCTATGATGGGTAGTCACATTGATGAAATTGAATATATTATTGAAGAATTTGGAGTCACCTCATTCAAGATATTTATGTTTTACGGTAGTCATGGGCTTCATGGTAAATCTGATGATCAAAGTAATTTTCTTATGATTGGCCCCGATGATAAATATGATATTGCTCATTTCGAATTCATTATGCGTGGCATACAGAAAGCCATGGAAAAATATCCTGAAAAGAAAGACATAATAAGTTTAAGTCTCCATTGTGAAACAGCTGAAATAATGACCGCCTATTCAAAAATAGTGGAACAAGAAGGGGAATTATCTGGGCTTGCTGCCTATAGTGCTTCTCGCCCACAGCATTCAGAAGGATTGGCGATTTTTATCGCATCCTATTTAGCTCATGAAACAAATTGTGTAAATATTAATTTACTCCATTTATCATCAAGAAAAGCCATTGATGCTGCTATGATGATGCAAACCACATTTCCACATATTAATTTTAGAAGAGAAGTCACCGTGGGGCACCTTTTGTTGGATGTGGATTGTCCAAATGGAAATTATGCTAAAGTGAATCCGCCCATAAGACCTCGATCTGATGTAGAAGCATTATGGGAATCGCTTAAAAATGGGCATATTGATTGGGTGGTAAGTGACCATGCTTGTTGTTCCAAAGAGATGAAAGTGGATTTAGAAGATCCTGACAATGTTTTTCTGGCAAAGTCTGGATTTGGTGGGACCGAGTATTTATTATCGGGTCTTTTCAGTGAAGGGACAAAACGGGGGGTTTCTGCAAATCGGATAGCAGAACTTTTATCCTGGAATCCAGCTCAACGATTTGGATTTAAATCTAAGGGAGATTTGGCACCCGGATATGATGCCGATATAGTGTTAGTGGATCCAAATGAAACATTTATAGTGAATTCGCAAGAATCAGAATCTACTCAAGGGTATTCTCCTTTTGATGGATATGCATTAACAGGAAAAGTAAAATCAACTTTCTTGCGAGGAATGAAAATTTATGAAAATGGAACGGTTGTGGGAGAGCCAAAAGGTCAATATCTCTCACGACCATATTAAAATAAAGGTGATTATATGGATTGGTTAACGATTCTTGTTTTATGGATTCATATCCTATTTGTGGTTGTTTGGCTTGGAAGTGATTTTGTTGTTTTTAGCTTAAGTTGGAGTTTAATGAATCGCGATTTGCCCATTGATGTTCGATTAGATCGAGCAAAATTGGCCCAGAAATTTGATATGTGGGTGACAAAGGTTTTTTTGGCAACACCGGTTATTGGACTTGTACTTGCTTGGTTACGCTGGAGGAGTTTTTCTCCCCTGATTACATTACCCTGGATGAATTATAAACTTATTTTATTTGGTGTAATTTTAATAATGGCAATCATATTGATTACCGGAGCTGCGGGAACGGTGGGTGTTCTTCAGGATATAAAAGATGGAAAGGGAGATGAAGAGTCTAATGAAGCTCTTCTTGCCAAACGAGTTAAAGAATTAGCCTACCCTGCAATTACACTACATATTTTATTGGCATTAATTATTATAATAGCATTGGTTGGTTCTAGAATGGGTGCACCGATGATGGAAGGAGGTTGGTAATATGTGGATCTTAAAAGTTTTTTGGGCAGAAATGATTATTTTTCCTGCAATCCTAATTTATTTCATATTGGATATTCAAGAAAGGTCCTTATTACAAACAGGATTGTTAGGTTTGTATGGTGTGGTGATAGTGATGGCGATAGGCGGTTATATCCATACTCAAAGAAAGAAAGCTAAATCAGTTATTTCCAAAGATTAAATTGATTCTGCCATGAAGTATCATCTTTTTTCCTTATCCACTATTTTTGCTTTTACTGTAGTATTCTCATCTCCTAATAATCAACAATTTGAAATGGATTATTCATTTACGGGGATTATGGAATCAATGAATAATGTTTCAGGCGGGATAGAAAAAGGATCTGTCTTGAATGTATTGGGCCAATTTGAATTAAATATTAATTATAAGGAAACCAAAATATTAGGTAGCTTCCTTTGGCTTAATGGCGAAAACCCATCCAGCTATATTGGGGATGGCTTTGGCGTGAGTAATATGCATGGATATAACAGTTTTCGACTGTTTGAATTTTGGATTGAACGCTCTTTTTTAAATAAAAAAACAAATGTCAGAATCGGAAGCCTATTGGCTGACACTGAATTCTCAGTGAATGAAATTGGAGGATTCTTTTTGAATAGTGCATTCGGTTGGCCTGCATATATTTCCGGAAATACTTTGAATGCTGGTCCTGCCTTTTTTGTTACTGCACCTGGATTTAGACTTCATTATCAATTAAATGATAATCAATATTTAAAAGCAGGGATTTATGATGGTGATGCATTTGATAATGTTGAAGGAGATGGCGAATTAACTGCGCATGGGATGCATTGGGAAATTTCTAAAGCTCAAGGTTTCTTTTCCATTATAGAATATGGACGACTCGCGGGGAATACAAAATTTAATACCTTGAAAATCGGGTTTTGGAATTACAATCGTTGGTTAGAAAACGAAGATTTAATTGAAAAAAAGCATGGTCTTTATGGGGCAACTGAATATCAACCAACTTTCACATTATTGAATAAAAATTTAAAATACTTTTTGAGAAGTGGAATAAGTACTTCATCAAACTCACAATTGTACCAATATGTAATTGATTGTGGAATAAATTTAATCGATCCTTTTTCCCATGTTCAAGATGATGTATTTGGAATTGGAGTTGTTTATGGAAAATTATCTCATGGTGATTCTGAAACTGATTTAGATTTGTATTTAGATTATGAAATGGCACTTGAAGCTGCACTTCAATTTAAGTTAATGAATCAAATAATTTTTCAGCCAGATATCCAATGGGTTTTTCATCCTGGGGGGAATTCCACAATTGAAAATGCAATAGTCGCTTCCTTAAGATTAACGGTAGAATTATAGAAAGGAGTTATTCATGAAAAAACAACTTACGTCATATGTTTTATTTTTTGCATTATTATCAATAGTTACATCTTTAAATGCAGGAGGAAAAAGATTAAATCCTGAAAATCCAGAAGATGCTGTTAGAATAATGCGAAAAGTGACCGCAACATTGGAAGATGGAGAACCAACTCTATTTTGGTTTTATGGAAGTGTTTTCAGTCATATTGTGGGAGAAAAAGACAAGCTATTATTCAACTTTCAAGGGATGAATATTCGCGCGACCAAAACGGTTTCCAATGATAAAAATGGATATGGCTACGCATGGGTTTCCAGGGAAGTATTAATTTATACGGATCCGAAAACAGACGAAATAATACATACTTGGGAGAATCCTTGGACAAATGAAACTGTAGATATAATTCATATTGCAAATGATCCGGTAAATAGTCGATTTCCTATTTATGCAAATGGATCTCGTGGTCCCTTTAAATTACCGGCGGTTATTCATGATGGACACTTTCTTATGAAACTATCAATCCCACTTTTTTACCAAAATGCGTTAGGCGGTAAATTTCAGAAATTTGTAGGTGGTATGTATCAAGCTCATGAAATGTTTAATTGGTATGCTCGTACAGATGATCTATTTGATGCAGAAAAATCAACAGCTGATGATGTTACTATTGCTTGGACTAGAAATGCTCAATGGTTACCTTGGATGAAGATGGGGAGTCGATTGGGAGAGACACTTTACCATGGGTCAGGCAAACGAGTTGCTTCCTTCGATGAACTTCCAAAAGTTTTGAAAGACGCAATAAATTCACATTATCCGAAATATAAAGAGCCTCCACCGTTAGATGATTCTCGCCCCAATGAAACAAGTTGGACTTATTTTAAAAAGATACTTTCTGGTGAAGAAAAATATCCATGGAAAAATCTTAAAAATTAATATTTGTTAAAATTACCCTCGCATCCATTTTGCAACTGCCCAACCAATCAGAATAAATATCCCCAACATAAGCCAGTTATCCGAATTGCCATAAGTGCTTACTGGAAAGTGGCTGCTGATCATAATGAAAATAACGGGAATGGACATATAGGTATTATGTTTTGAGCAATTTTTTGCTTTGGCACCCAATAACATATCCGGTTGTTGATTATTTTCTACAGCGGCAATCATTTTTCGTTGAGCAGGAAGAATAATCATCCAAACATTCGCAGCCATGATGGTGCCAAATAATGCACCAATATGAAACATCGCTGCACGGGAGCTAAATAATTGATCCATCCCAACAAATAATCCAATAATGAGTATAAGAGAAATGGTTGCACCAATATATTCATTATTTCCTAATGGAGATGACCACAATAGGCGATATACACCAAAACCGAGAATCAATACAACCATTCCGATTAAAGCTGCGGTTAGCTCACCCATTTCTGAATCCGGCTCAAGCATGAGTCCACCCATATAATAAACAATAATGAGTAGGAAAAATCCACTTAAAAATGTTAATGCCGATTCCCATTTAAACCAGTGGAGTGTTCGGGGCATTACTTTCGGTTTAGTTTGTTTTTCAACTAAATAGAAACCGCCACCGTGAACCATCCAAAGTTGGCCAGAAACATTTTCATCGGCATTTGCATCCATTTCTAGAGGTAAAGTTCTTTCCATCCAATTGAATAAATACGTTTGCCCAATCCAGCTGATGCCAGCAACAATATGAAACCATCGAAACGCTAAATTTAGGTATTCAGAAATTGTATATGTGTACCATTCCATTTTTAACTTCCCCTATAAGTTGAATAACCAAATCGGCTCAATAATAATGGAATATGATAGTGTCGATTTGTGTCTGTAATATTAAATATAATTGGAATAGATGAATAAAAGCCATTTGATTCAAAGTGGGATGAAACATCAAACGTTAAACGATAAGACCCTTGTAAAATTGAATCACTTTCTCTCACTAAATTATCAATTCGACCATCATCATTTGTTGTACCATTTCCAATAGTTTTCCAGGTATTAGATTCATCTAATTTTTCCAGTATAGCAGGAATATTATTAGCCGGCAAACCTTGAACTAAATCCAAAACGTGCGTTGTAATTTTACATCTCATGATTGTCTCCCTTCTAAAATCTTTTTAAAGGACCGTGTCCGAATTTCATCCAGAGTGAGCCCCGTTTTTTCGGCATCCTTCTCTAAAATAGCACCGCAACTAATGCCTTGAAGAAAATAATTTAAGAGTGCTTGACCTGTGGCGGCATCGTCAAATACATCACCAATTAAAGTTGCTTGGGCGGCTTTGCCCATAAATGATTTTAACCGTAATGATGTGGAAGCCAATCCATCCAGAAAAAAGGAATATACCGCTGCATATCGTAATGGTAAATGGCTTGGATGTAAATCCCAACCTTGATAATAGCCATGTTGTAAGGAATGGTTTATATTATTGAAATTCAATCGCCATGCATGATGTACCACAGATTTATTCTCTTCAATTTGACTTTCCGTCAATGGATTTCCATCACTGGGGCGATGGGGACCCACGGGCATGATATTAGTAGCACCATCAGAAAGGCGAATACCAGTTCCGCCCAATGCAACTTGCATCATATGTCGAGCGAAATCGCAATTTGGATGGGTTAAACTTTGATACTCGGCAGTAATATTGGTAGATGCGGTATAATCATAGACTCCAAAGTGTGCGGCAACGCATCTGCCATTTGCCGCTTTCACCAATGTGGGTAATGCTGATTTTCCATTATTATCCAAGATGGATTGTGGTGTTTCAATCATTAATTCTAACTTGAGTGATCCTGAAGCCAACTCTGTTTTTTCTTCTAATAGATCAAATAATTGAACAATGGTTTTAACATGCTCTGGGATGGTGACTTTTGGAATGGTGACCACAAAATTATCAGGCAGTTTTCCCTTTGTTTTTTCTGAAAGGGTGGAAATAAAAATATCCAGGGTTCGGATAGCTCTATTTTTTTGTTCTTCCGTTAATGATTTTATTCGGATACCGATAAATGGGGGCAGTGAATTTGAAGCCATGCCTTTTGCAACTTCTTCAGCAGCTGAAACAGCATGCCCATCTTCTTCTTTGTCGGGGCGATTTCCATATCCATCTTCAAAGTCAATTCGAAAATCTTCAACCGCTTCTCTTGATAATTTTTCTAAAACACGTTGATAAACGGTAAAAGCGATATAGCCAACATGTTCTTTTTTGCCTTCAGATGATTCATTTATAAAATAATCTTCAAGGGCAGAAATTTCATCTTGAGAATTTGGAAGCAGGTCATATCCTTTTAATTCAAAAATCTTTGCAAATTCTACAAAATTTGGCGCATAAGCGTTGATGTGATTCAACGCACCCAATCCCATCTTTTTAGCAGTTCCTTCTTTAAAAATATGTGCACCGCCATAAACAGTATGGACAGGTTGCCGTTCAGTGGATTCGCCGGGATAGTTTTCACTAAAACGAGCGTTTGCAGTTTTAAGGCGATTATTAATATCGCCAATATTTTCAGTCGTAAATGATGATGTCATTGTAATAATGCCTTTAATCGTAGTTGTGTGATTTTATGTTGTTCTTTAGCCGCATTTTTCATTTCTATTTCTGCATGATTTTTAAGTCTCATTTTAATGAGTGCTAACATTTCATCTGCAGATTTTCCTGTGGCACAGACAATAAAAATAAACCCAAATTTATCTTCGTACAATTGATTTGATTTAGCCAAATTTTTTAAGGTGGATTCTGTCGCATTATTTACACCTGATTGTTCAGTCTCGGATAAAGATTTTGTGTTGTGAAATTTTGCTCTTAATGAATCTATATCTCCAATTTTCGGATGATGGGTAAACGCTTCTAACCAATCTTCTGATTTAAGCGAAAACCAAATAGATTTCGCTTTTTGATACACTTCATTTTTATTTTGAAATGGGCGAGATTGATTCATCTTTTGAACCCAACTATCAGCACCACAGCATAATTCAAATTGTTCATTTGCTTCAGAATTTGTTAATGAATTTAAGGCTTCAATTGTCATGATGATGTGCGCCCTAAAATCCTTAATCTACTTACGCCACCATCAGGGAATATATTTAGTCGAATGTGTGTCATGGGTGAATTTAAATTGAGAATAAAAACAGATTCTTGATTTGCTGAAAGTTTTGATTTTGGTAATATTTCTGACCATGCTGAATTATTTTCGATAATTGAATCATGGGTTTTATCCGGCGCAAAGCATCCTTCAATCGAACAGGAATCCGGAAAATTTCCCTTAAAATGGAGTGTGTCAACAATCACTCGCTCAATATTGCATGGCGAACCTAATTTTAATATTGACCAATCATATCCAGGACCACGCCGACGTTTGGTTTCCCAGCCATCGCTCATATCGATACCTGTCGTGGACTTGATTAAATTTTCCATATGGCTAAAATGCATATCGCTACAAGAGATCATTTTTCCACCATTATCAACCAGCGCAAAATCGGTTAATTTAGGTTCGTTTTTGTTGGCAAGATCAGGATTCCCATAGACTCTAAATCGTGCCACACCACCATCCGGATATATATGGAGTCGAAGGTGGGTAAATGATTGGTTGCTCGAAATATCAAATTTATTTTGAGAATTGCCATTGAGTTCATTTTTGGATAAAATTTCTTTCCATTCGCCATTTTCAATAATTTCATTTAATCCAGAATATTCGGGCATGGTACAGGCTTCTACAGATGCATGAGATGGAAAATTCCCAATAAAATGATTTGTATCAATATCTATGTTTGTAATGACACCCGGTTTTCCTAACCGAAGAATACACCAATCATTGCCGTCCGTTCGTTTTCGACGAGATTCCCATCCATCCATCCATTTGCCATGGTCCGTATATTTATCTTCAATAAATACGCCGCGACCTGGTTTGAGTAAGTTTTCTTTGGGTGCAAAAAAATCGTCGCTGGCCAATAAGGTACGACCACCATTTGATTCTAAAGCGAGATCAATCAATGTATTATCCATTATTTTAAAATTATTTTCCATTTTTATTCAATATTGTTTTCTCGAATTTATTAAAGATTTAGTGAATATTAACCCATTTACTCAATGCTTTAGCGTTGGGGTTGAAGTTTAAAAAAAATGACGGGCTTTAGCCCAATAACTATTCACTAAAACCATATTTTAATAATTCAAACTCATTTTTTATTATGACCTAATTATTTTACCGGTTGGCACGCCTAAAAACTTTCCATTTTCATATACCTTTTGTCCCCGGAGAAAAGTTGCATTCACAACACCATAAAGCGATTCACCTTCGTACGGGGTTAATTTATTTTTATGATGAATGGCTTCTTTTTGAATGATATATTTTTCGTCCGGATTCCAACATACTAAATCTGCATCAAAACCAGGAGAAATCTGACCTTTTTGCTGATCTTTGCCAATGAATTTTGCAGGTGCCGCGCTCATCCAATTTATGAGCTGATCTATAGAAAATCCGCGCGCTTTGCATTCAGTCCAAATAACAGGAAGTGCAAACTGAATAGACGAAATTCCGCCCCATGCTTTTTCGAAATCGCCTGCTTCCATATTTTTTAGTTCTGCAGTACAGGGTGAGTGATCAGATGTAATAAAATCGATCATCCCTTTTTCTAATCCATGCCAAAGATTTTCTCTGTTTTTACCCTCCCAAATAGGTGGGGCGCATTTAAAACGTGTATCACCATCCGAAATATTTTCAGATGAAAAATGAAGGTAATGGGGGCATGTTTCGACAGAAATGGGATAGCCATCATTCCGCGTTTGTGCAATTTCAGAAAGTATATCAGCAGATGATAAATGTACAATATGAATTCGTGCATCAAATTCTTTACTCAATTGAATGAGCAATTTAACTGCATTGTTTTCCCATGATTTGGGTCTGGAATTTTGGAAACTTTTATAGGATTTATATTCTTCTGATTGGATTGCGCCATTTTCCAGTTCTGCATGAACCAAAATAGGAATACCTTTTTTTGATATAATGGGCAACGCATCACGAAGATCACTTTCTAAAATATTTGGAAATTCGTCAATACCAGAATGACTCAAAAAAGCTTTGAATCCTAATACGCCCGCTTCAGCCAAGGGTTCAATATCCTGCAGATTATCTGGAATTAATCCACCGTAGAATCCGCAATCAACCCAAAGTTGATTTTTTGTGGCAGAAATTTTCTGGTTGAATGCATCCACAGTTGTGGTGACCGGAATACAGTTCAAGGGCATATCAACAAGGGTTGTGATTCCGCCGGCCGCCGCCGCTTTTGTGGCCGTTTCGAATCCTTCCCAATCTGTTCTTCCCGGTTCATTGATATGAACATGCGTATCCACCAATCCCGGCATAACCACATGATTCCCCATATCTTCTACTGGACAATCAACAGGTATTTCTGAAATAGGAATAATATCTAATATTTTTTCACCATAGATTAATATAGCTGCTGCTCTTTCTCCTTGCGGCGTAAATACACGTTGGCTGATAATTGCTAAATCTGGTATGTGACTCATTTATATTGAGCCCTGATTTCTTATTTGCAGGATTTGTGTGGCAATCATAATTTCTTCTTTTGTTAGCCCATACAACTCATACACCAACATATCAATTTCTCTTTCTAATGCACTGGTGCCTGTCCGACAATGTTTTTCAGGCGGGTCTGCTTTTGGGTTGGCTTTTTTTGCCGTAAGAATTTGTATTTTATTAGGTCTCATTTTTTTCTATCAAGCGTTTCATTTCTCTATCAAAATCTGAAATATATTTTTTATCTTCGTTTTTTCTAAATATTTCATATTCTATTTTTGTTTTTTCAATAGCTTCTTGATGACTTGTTTTCCCTGAATGTGTCAGCAATTTCTTTTTACTTACTTTTAGAAAATCATCTAATTTGTCAATCCAATTCTGCATTTTCATTGTTGTTTCTTCCATCGCTTGTAATTCTGCAAAATCAAGATACATGGATACAATCAGATTTAATTGCTTTAACTCTTTTTTAGTCAGATAATTTTTAGCAATACCAATATCGCGGGTGGTTATGTTTTTGCCTTCAAAATTCGTTAATCCCATAAAAGATTTTTCAGAATTAACTCTTTCAACTATCATTTCCGCTGCTGTTTTACCGTGAACGGCAAAATGTATTTTATTTTGAACCGTGGCAAAAAAGTTGTGGGTTTGTTTGGCATCTTTCTGATAATCAATACTGGTAATGTATATATCCGTGACCTTTTGATAAAAATTGCGTTCACTACTGCGAATATCACGGATGCGTTGTAATAATTCTTCAAAATAGCGCGACCGTGCTCCTTCTTGCTTTAAACGGTCATCATCCATTGTGAAACCTTTAACAATATATTCGTGAATTCGCTTGGTTGCCCATTGGCGAAACTGTGTTCCCTGTGGTGATTTAACTCGATAACCCACAGAAATAATCATATCAAGGTTGTAACATTTTATCGAATTTGTTTGAGTTTTGCCTTCGATAGCGCCGTGCGAAGTGGTGTGTCGGAAATCCCGACATACCACTTTTTCATTGAGTTCACCCTCTCTGAAAATATTGCCAATATGTTCAGTAATTGTTGTTCGGCCTTTCCCAAACAATTGTGCCATTTGTTCTTGTGTTAACCAAACGGTTTCATCTTCTAAACGGGTTTGAATTTTGGTTTCATTATCTGCCGTTTGGTAAATGATTATTTCTGATTTTTGTGGCATATCTTTATCTTTTTTCATTTCTAATT
>JABIHN010000010.1 GCA_018649625.1 Fidelibacterota bacterium
ATTCGTAATGAAGGGGTCGGAGGTTCAAATCCTCTCGGTGGCTCTATTATCTAATTTTGATTTTTTTTATAAATAGAATGAGACTATAATTCGCGAAACTTTTTTGATTTTTATTTGGATAAAATTGATGAATATATTTATGATCAATTATATTTAATCCTGCAGCT
Source organism: Fidelibacterota bacterium (assembly GCA_018649625.1). Classification (GTDB taxonomy): domain Bacteria; phylum Fidelibacterota; class Marinisomatia; order Marinisomatales; family UBA1611. Next base: position 168 of record JABIHN010000010.1, read on the forward strand.
TCAATATCTTTTTTTACTGAGTCAAATGAATATTTTCGAACATGGACATTTGTGAAATCCCCTTTCATTATATTAAAAATATTTTCAGGTATCGCTAAATCTCCCCGTAGCCTTTCTTGAGGAACACTTAATGCTAAAATTCCATTTTCTGTTAAAAGGTTTTTTATATTACTTAACAGATCACTGGGGTGATCAACATGTTCCAAAACGTGCATTAATGTTATTGCACTATATTTCTTTTCATTTTCTTTATAAAAACCATTCCGAATATGATGAAATTGGTTTTGTTTAAAAACGATTCTATTTCGTTCAACAGAATTAATATGAATATCTGCACCATGTACATGCTGTGGCCCAAACCTTGTGGACATTGCTTCTACCATATGCCCTGTTGAACATCCAATATCTAAAATAGAATCATCATTTCTATTATTTTGAATAAAATCAATAATATGATTCATTTCTCGGTTCTTATAATTTAATATTTTTCGTCCAAAAAATACTTTTGCCCTAATTATAAATTGATAGGGCAAATTATAAGTTGAGTAATACTTTTTGTTTAAATTATCTGGCAAAAAATATTATTTTTTTATTAATAAACTTCAACTTCTAATAATTCAACATCAAAAATTAAAGTTGCTCCAGGTGGAATAACATCACCAGCTCCTTGATCACCATACCCCAATTCAGGTGGAATTGTCAATTTCCGTTTTCCGCCAACTTTCATTCCTTTTACACCTAAGTCCCATCCTTTAATAACTGAACCAACTCCCAACGTAAATGTAAATGGTTCTCGACCAGGATTTAAAGATGAATCAAAAACAGTACCATTTTCCAATGACCCGGTATAGTTCACAACTACTTTATTATAATCTTTAGCTTCAGTCCCATCACCCACAACAATATCTTCAATAATTAGTCCATTCTCCATTTCTTCTATGTCTCCTTTATCGCATCCAATACTAATAAATAGCACTATTGATACAATGATTGTATGAAAGATTTTCATTCTATGTTCCTTCCTCGTCTAATAAAATTTTAGTCGTAAATTTACCGTCATATGAATCAAGCACAAACGTTATTCGACACCCACCTTCCTCCCTTGGCTGAAAGAGCTCGCCCAAAAACAATGGACCAATTTTGCGGACAAGGACATTTAATTGATGATGGAAAAATCCTACATCGCCTCATAGATCAATCCCTTACTTTTTCCATTATTTTCTGGGGACCACCCGGAACAGGAAAAACAACTTTAGCAAGAATGATTGCCAAATCATCTGACGCTAAAATTAAAGAATTGTCAGCTGTATCTAGCGGTGTAAAAGATCTTCGAGAAGTCATTGTATTTGCAAATAATAATCGTGACATGGGGCAAAAAACAATTCTATTTATTGATGAAATTCATCGTTTTAGTAAAAGTCAGCAAGATGCTTTACTGCATGCAGTAGAAGATGGAACCGTTACCTTAATAGGTGCAACAACAGAAAACCCATCTTTCGAAGTAATCTCTCCCCTACTCTCTCGATGTCGAGTTTTAACACTTAAATCTTTAGAATCAGACCAATTATTGAAAATTTTGAATACAGTATTTGATCAAGATGTAATTTTATCTAATGGACAATTAACGTTACAAGACTCTGAAAAAAAACAACTGATTTATTCAAGCGGCGGCGATGCGCGCAAAATGCTGAATACTTTAGAAGTCGCAGGAAGTCTTATTGGTGGGAGCGGTCAAATAACGAAAGAAATTTTAGATGAAGCGATTCAATCCAAAACGCTTATTTATGATAAAAAAGGTGAATATCATTACGATACAATTAGTGCATTTATCAAATCCGTTCGCGGGTCAGATCCAGATGCATCTTTGTATTGGCTCGCAATTATGTTAGAAGGCGGTGAGAAACCCGAATTCATAGCTCGACGACTTATCATTTTGGCCTCAGAAGATATTGGCAATGCAGATCCAAACGGGCTCACCTTAGCTACATCAGGATTCCAAGCTATCCACATGATTGGTATGCCGGAAGCATCATTGATTTTGGCTCAAGTTACCACCTATCTCGCAAGTGCACCGAAATCCAATGCCAGTTACAAAGCGATCAAAGCGGCCACGCAAGCGGTGAAAGAATCAGGAACTCCATCAGTCCCACTGCATTTACGGAATGCACCAACTGACCTGATAAAAGACATGGATTACGGCAAAGATTATCAATACCCTCACTCCCACCCAAATCATTTTATAGATGCGAATTATTTCCCCAATGGTGAAACAAAAACCTTTTACAAGCCCACAAACCAGGGCCGAGAAGAATGGATTCGGATGCGCTTGAAATCTCTTTGGAAAGATCGTTACCCCAAAAAATGAATTTTTTAAAACCAAATTTATTAATTAAACCACCACCTTATAAAGAATGGGGAAGATCCTGCATGCCGGAGAAACAGCGTAGGCAGGGGGTGGTTTCAAATGGGTACGGGAAATATATATATTTCATCTTTTTATTGATGTTAATTGCAATGGTTCATGGACAGAATTCCCCAAATAACTTTAGTAAATCAACAAAATCAATTTTTATTAATGAACCGGAAAAATTAAATGAATTATTTGAAAAGATTAAAATTGGAAATGCCTCCCAATTTGATGGAATACCATTTGTAATACCTTCCATTGATATATTAGATAAACAATGTCAAACTAAACTAAAAAAAATAGAACCCAATACCATTTTAAACATAAAAAACTGGAAATTGAAAAAAGCAATTTCCTTTTACGATATTTACCCAAGTGGACATATCCAACATACTATGGGAATCATTATTGCAAGACCAATAACACCTGAACTACAATGTGCCGGCGAGATTGTTTCCATTTTTTATTTTGTAAAATTTTTCCCAAATAATGTTATTCAATATGGAATTCTTATATGGGGTGAGAATGCTCGAGGAGGAACTATACAGGAATCATGGGACCATTATAATAAATTATGCAATAATTGCGGAGATATAAATGTTTATGATTAAACCGTGGACTTATCCTAAAATTCTTTCTATCTCTTTTTTATTCCATTTATTTTTGATTTCTCAAACAATCCATAATTCAAAAATAAACAGAACAGCTACAATAATTAATGATACCAATGATTTGATTAATCTTTTTCAATCAATAACACAAAATATTTCCAATCAGGATTCAACCAAACGAATCAATATATTTTCAATAAATCACAACTGTAATGATTTCATATCTCAAATTCCTTATAATGAAATTTTAATGTTAAATAATTGGAAATTAATTAAAGCCATTTCAATTTCAAATTTGGATAAAAAAATCAAACATGATTTTGGTATTATAATAGCACAACCGATATTTAAAAATAATATATGTGTTGGTGACACAATCTCAATTAACTACTGGATGGATTACCACAAAATATCAACGAATTATGATATTTATCTCGGTGATATAATGTGGAAAAAGTATGTATCTGAACAATGGGATTGGTTTTTAAAATATGCCGATTTAGAAGAAGCGGATATTTAATTATTTTCAAAGCAGGGTTAATTTATCACCTTTTCAATTATGACTATATTAAACTCATGAAAAACCTCATATTTATTACATTTGCTTTATTATTTTTAAATTCATGCGAATTTGAAAAGAAAAAAGTTAATCTCACCCCGAGCCGAGTTGTAAAAAGAGATACAGGTGAAATGGCTTATGACTATGTTCCTTTTAATCCCAACACTCATTTAGAATCATCCAATGGGTTTGAATTTACAGATTCAACCATTACACACACTTCATCAAATGATGCTACTTTAATGACCGTTTCCTTGGGGTTTGAAACTGTATTTCATTTTTTAACTATTGATTATGAAGTAACAGATTTGATTGTTCCTATTGGTGGTATAAATGACCATTTACAAAAACTTGAAATGTATTTCAGATTTGGAGATTCTGAAAATGACTGGACGGATTGGCATTCTTTAAGCGATTTAAGAGGGCTAGATGATATTGAAATGAGATTTTTAGTGAGATATAATCCTTCTGATTTATCAATGTTCAATGGGGCATTATTCGATTTCGCCCAGATTAAAATTATTTCTAAATCAGAAAATCAGGGGAAAATGATTGCAAAAGATTTAAGGTTTGGTGTTATGAATCTTGGGCCAAACGAGCGAAGTAAAAAAAGTATTAAAGGAATTAAATTAAACTCATGAAAAATATCATTCTGATTACATTGGCACTCTTCGTTTTATATTCATGCGAATTTGAAAAGAAAAAAATTAATCTCACCCCAAACAGGGTTGCTAAAAGAGATACAGGTGAAATGGCTGTTGATCGTATCATATTCAACCCGAATACGCACATAGAATCATCCAATGGATTTGTATTTACAGATTCAACCATTACACATCTTTCATCAGATGATGCTACTTTAATGACTGTTTCCTTAGGGTTTGAAACTGTATTTCATTTTTTAACGATTGATTATGAAGTAACAGATTTGATTGTACCCATTGGTGGTATTAATGACCATTTACAAAAACTTGAAATGTATTTCAGATTTGGTAATTCGGAAAATGACTGGACAGACTGGCATTCCTTAAGTGAATTAAGAGGACTTGATGATATTGAAATGAGGTTTTTAGTACGATATAACCCATCCAGATTTTCAATGTTCGATGGGGCATTATTCGAATTTGCACAGGTTAAAATTATTTCTAAATCAGAAAATCAGGGAAAAATGATTGCAAAAGATTTAAGAATTGGTGTAATGAAATTGGCAATTACCACGAGAAGTAAAAAAAAAGTTCTAAATAATTTAAATAGAGATAATTCCTGTGAAATTCCATTTAGTTACGTATCGCGTTTCGGTTGGGGTTTAAGTGATCTGGAGGATGCTAAAAATCGACAACTGGCACCTCCGGAACCCTGTGGGAATCAGATAAATTGTACAGAAACTATTTCCCATATTTATTTACATTGTTCAGATTATAAAAATGCCAATGGAGAATATGAAAATTGGGGTAAAGTAGTTCAGGCTATTTGGGATGATCATACAAATATTAGACGTAAGAATGGTGAATTATTTGGTGATATTGGGTATCATTGGATTATTGACCCCGATGGTGTGATTTATGAAGGGCGGGCAAATGCAGAAGTAGGAATAAGGAATGATTCATTTCATGTTTGCGGGAGACATTTATCGAGGGGAAACTCCTGTGCATTGGGTATTTGCTTGCTTACCTATGATGGGTGCTTTGAAAGTGATGAGATTACAGAACCCCAATATAATTCACTTGCAAAGGTAACGAGTTTCTTTTTTAATCAAAATAATATTCAAAGTTCATCTGAGTTAGCACCTCACCGAGACTATTATCTCAATAGACTTTCTGGACACAAAGATTGGGAAATTGCTAATGGCCGTGACAGAGTTTGTCCAGGACCTAATGTCTATGATAATCTCTCAACCATCAGAAATGGTATTAATGATATTTTAGACGAATGTAATCGTTATAGCGATACAGACTCTGATAGCATCCCAAACTTTTTTGATAACTGTATTGATGCTTTTAACCCAAATCAAGAAGACTGGAATAATAACGGAATAGGCGATGCTTGTGAAGATTCCGATGGGGATGGTGTTGTAGATGCTGATGACGATTGTTGGACGGATACAGGATATCCGTGGGTGGATGCTGACGGTGATAATGTTGAAGATTATTGCGATAATTGCCCTATTGTTTGGAATCCAAATCAACACAATATGGACGGGGATGAATTCGGTGATATATGTGATGAAGATATAGATGGGGACGGACATTTAAATGAGTATGATAATTGTCCGAATTATTACAATCTATCACAAGATTCTTCAGCATGTGAAGATGAATTTCCCGAAGAAGATACAACAGCTTGTGATGATTTAGAATATGTAGCGCTTTATAATCAAATGGTAGATTGTATTGATGGTGTCTATACTAATTATTCCACTCAAATAGCAAATGCAAGAATTGCATTGCAAAATTGCAAATCACCCATTAATGTAAGAAATCCGGGAGCAGTAAATCAAAACATAATAAATAAAAAAATAAATAGCTATAATACCACTGCTCATTTTGAGTGTAAAGACCTTTATAATGCAGATGATTATGAAGCCTACTCTGAATGTTTTAACGAGGAAGTTTGCAATAGAGCAATAAATGATGGTTGGGTTCCCGAAATGCCAAGACCAAGCGAGGAAGAATGGGCAGAATACATAAGAGGTATTTGTCCTTGCATCAATACTTATAATGTCTCAAAAGGTAATATAATGATTCAATCAAGTGTATTAGCTTTACAATGTTTCACACCTATTGGTGAGGTATATATCGAATTGTGCGAGCCTCCTGAAAAGGATATTTCAATTTACACTAGAGATTATTGGTATTCATTGATGAGTAGTGGAAATCAATTAATCAACCAATATCAAGATAGAGATTGCTCAGAAATCGATATACCTCCTATTTTACATTTGAATTGTGACGATGATTAAAATTATATTCAAAGATTGAATCAAAAATAATGAAACACCTATTATACCTATTTCTATTTTCATCTCTCCTATTTCCTGATAATCGTTTTCGACTCAAAAAAGCGAATGTGATGGAAAGTAAAACTATTCAAGGCGAGTCGGTTAAATTCATTTCAGGGAATGTTATATTCACAAAAGGAACTTTGGTACTCAACTGCCAAGAAGGTCGTCATTACGAAAATAACGATTTAGCTATTTTATATCGACGAGTGTCTGCAATCCAAGACGGACGAACTCTTACCTGCGATACCCTGAAATTCTATTCTAAAGAAGATAGAATTTTGAGCATTGGAAGCCCCCACGTTTGGGATCCTGATTATGATTTAAAAGCAGACACAATAACTGTCTTTACCGAAAAAGATAGTGGCGTAGCCCTAGGAAATGTTTTGTTGATTCAAAAAGGACAAATCATTACGGCAGATCGAATTGAGTATCAGAAAGACCCTGAAAAAGATGGAATATCTTATACAGCAATTGGAAATGTGACCATTGAAGATTCATCCAGAATTGCCACGTGTGGATTGGCTCAATATGACCGGTCCAACGAAATGACTATCCTAGAAATTGAACCTGAAATCAAAGATAATGGGCGAATACTCTCCGGTGAAAAAATTATTTTAAGCTATCATGAAGAAGAATTAAAAAAACTTCATATTCCAAAAAAATCTTCAGCCATTACACCCGTGAATGGATATCAACAATCAAAATTTGATTCATTAGCATTTGGTGATACATTGCTTTTTCAAGATGATATGGAAGGCAGCGTTCTTAGTGGATTTTTTAAAAATGGATCGCTTGATTCTCTCAGAATTGAAGGCATGGCAAAAACACTATATCATGTATTTGAAGATTCCATTTATCAAGGAAAAAATAACGCTTCCGGTGATACCATTATTATGACATTTCTAAATAGTGATTTAGACCAACTCTACATTATTGGCGGTTCTGAAGGGAAATATAGTCCTGACCCTATTTCAAATGATATGAATTTCCCTGTTATTTATTCTGCAAATAAAATTCATTATCGACTCAAGGATGAAGAAACAGATTTTAAAGGAAACGCAAATATTAATCATGAAAAAACAAATCTTGAAGCTGGATTTGTTACTGTGAATTGGAAAAGCAACATGCTGAATGCGATTCCAAAATTAGAAAAAGACACGCTAAATGAACCCATTCGCCCCCTTATAAAAGAGAAGGGGAAAGATCCCATGTCCGGTGATGAAATGACCTATAATTTGGAAACAAAAAAAGGACGTATTATTCAAGGTCACACCAAAGCAGATGATGGATATTATACGGGTGATCAAATTCGTAATGAAACTGAAAAAGTTATCTTTATTGAGAATTCAACCTACACCACATGTGATTTAGACACAGCTCATTTTCATTTTGAATCGAAAAGAATGAAAGTAATTCAAAATGATATTGTCATTGCTCGACCTATCATTCTCCATTTGGGACAAATTCCTATTTTTGGCTTACCTCTAGGAATTTTTCCACACAAAGGCGGTCAACGACATTCAGGTTGGATTATGCCATCATATGGTGAAAGCAAATCAAGAGGGCAATATCTCCAAGGATTAGGATTTTACTGGGCTGCAAGTGACTACTGGGATTCAAAGTTCACCTTAGATTTTGGAGATATGGAAGGTGCAGTTTTTAAAATGAATAATGCATATCGAATGCGATATAAATTCAATGGAAATTTAAATATTCGGAATCAGCAATTTTTATCCGGTTCCAATAATATTTCAGATATTACAAATGCACGAAAAAGCAGTACAAATATCAGATGGAATCACACACAAAAATTAAGATATAATCAATCTTTTAATGCGAATGTAACTTATTCCAGTAGTGGTGATTATGATTTTAGAAAGAAGTATGGACAAACTGAAGCAGA
>JABIHN010000056.1 GCA_018649625.1 Fidelibacterota bacterium
GATCTTTGAAAGTTTGGTGATTTAAAAGATTGGATAAACCATCATGTGTTGCATCTCGATAGATTTTTTCATATTCATATAGCCAATGAAGTGAATTGCCTAGAACTCGCCCAATCAATTCAAGATTTTTTTGATCCGCAGTTGTATAAGGCCTGCCTGAAACTCTTTCTAGAAAAAGAGACCCGTTACATTCACCATCGATCATGACAGGAACGCCGAGGACTGATTGTGATTCGGTTTCTGTCTCAGATGATCTAAATCGTGATATATTTGGATGAGAATCTTTCCAGTTTTGCGTAAGAATAGTTTCACCATTAATAGTTGGTAATCCATGTAGCGTTCCATTGGTAGGGAACTTAGTATCTTTTTCAAATTCATCTTTTAATCCATCTCTTATTTTGATGATAGAGCTTGTATCATCATTTTCGCTCAGAGACAAAGTAAGAATATCATAATTAAAAAATGTTCGAATTAAAAATTTAAAATGGTTCAGAATCTGTGTTTCATCGGATTTAAAATTTAAGTTAGATAAAAGGTCTAGAATTCTTGCTTTATTTTCTTCACCATTAATATGTTTCTCGAGTGATTCAAGACTTTCAAGGCCATAGGTAATAAACTTTCCTAATGAGTTTAAGACTGGCTTATCTCTATCAGCTATGTCTGAAAAATGGTCTATTCTTGTAAGGACAAAACCAGCAACTGTACCGTGCATATTAATAGAACTGCCTATGATACATTCACTTCCACGCCAAGGTTTTGAACCGAATAAATCATCCCAAGCTAATACATCATCTTTTTGGTAAACCGTATTTGTTTTCTGTAAAACTGAATTAATTATGGAATTATTAATAGGAATTGAATCTTTAAATTCTTCTCCATTGGATTCCTGAAGTGAAAAAACATTATTTTCAGGATCAATAATATATATGGCGGATTTAAAACTGGGATTAAGTGCTGTTGTTGTTGATAATACTAGCTTTTTTAGATTATCATACAAATTTGTCGTTGTATTTGACTCTATAGAATAGGAGTCATTACCCACAGATGACTTACTCGCGGGTACAGATTCTTGAGGGGATGCGATTTGCCCCAATGCTTTATTGGACATCATTAATAAAATAATGATACCAATTATCAACAAATATTTTAATATTTGGCTTAAGCTTGATAAAGAATCAGGTAAAAATAAGTAGACTAATAACACTAAGCAAAAAGCGGTTAGTGCTTTTGTAAATGATGGTAAGCTATTTATTGATGACATATTATAAAAATCCCCGTCAATAAAATTAGCAATTAAAGGCGGGGATTAAAACCTGTTTGGTGAATAATTAATTATTGGTCATTCACAAAGTGCATCTGTTTAGAAAAATCTTTTTTTGGTTTATTTTTAGACTCTTCTAAAGTTGAATCTTCTTCTAAATCTGCAAAATCAGGTGGGTTTAGATTCACTTCCTTTAATGAAGGATTTGATAAGGATGGTGTAGGATCATCTGCATAATACTGGGTTTGATTGTTAACCATTTTTCCTTCAGGTGAAAACAATTGTATGCTTATAAACACAAACGCAATCACTAGACCAGTCATTAGAGATGCATGTATTGGCGTAAATCCTAAATAGGTTTTTTGGGAAGGTGCTGGCGTAAGAAGTTTATCACGATCTTTTTGGATTGTTGCCATAAGTCGTTCATTGAATCCAGCTGAAACTTTTGCTTTAGGTAAAGTCTTCATTTGTATCATCGTTGTTCGAACTGAATCGACAAGACTTTTTGCCTCAAGATTTTCCTCAAGGTATTGTTCGAACTCTTTCCGTTTAGGAAGTGATAATTCGTTTTCGATGTATTCTGATATTAAATCTTCAAATTGGTAGCGATTAATCAATGGCGTATTCTCCTATTTATCTTAGGTCTTTCAGGTCCACTTGCAATTGCAAACGTGCCCTGTTAATTCTTGACTTTACTGTTCCTAACGGAACATCAACTATACTACTAATGTCATCATATGAAAGTTCCTGAATATCTCTTAAAATAATGACAGTTTTAAAATGTTCAGGTAAAGCATGAATGGCTGCTTGAATTCGTTTTTCTGCGAATTCAGTTTGAACTTCATGACCTGTTTCAGGTTGAATAGCAGGTAAATCATATTCTCGTTCATCCCGAGTCATATGGCTTAATAGAGTTGTTTTTCGTCTCTTCCTTTTTCTGAGTTCTGTATTTGCTAGATTTCGTGCAATAGTATAAATCCATGTTGAAAATTTTGCAATTTCGCGATAGTAATGTTTTTTCTCATACAGTTTTAACATGGTATCTTGAACGACATCTTCTGCCTGTTCCCAATCTCTAAGAAATTGAAAAACAAAATTGATTAATCGATCACGAAACCGGTTAACTAGCTCAACATAAGCACCTTCGTCCCCGGCTTGAAACCGAGCAATAAGTTGCTCATCAGTGTAAACAAAAGGTGTATTCTGTTTATCCAATGACATGTCCGATAAATTGGAAGAGTTCTGTCTCATCTGTGCTATAACTTGTTTTTTGCCTTTTATCAATTTTGCATAATTCGTTTAATGCTGATTCCAATTCTTCCTTAGAAAATCCTCGGGCAAATTGTGGAATCCTTTTTTTTACCGATGGAGGTATAGGCATATAACCACGGGGTTCATCAAAAGTTCCATTTTTCATCTTAGCAAATAGCATTTCTTGGAAAAGGGTTGTAAGGGGATAAATAAGAGAAATCATTGAATCATTTGATGTAATTATCGTTTTTCCGAGTGAAATAGCTTTATCATAATTTTTCCCGCCTAAAGCCAATAAAAACTCCCATCTTTGTCTTTCACGTTTCCATCCCGAGAACATTTCAATATCATTTGGTTCTATAGATTTTCGTTTTCCAGCCCAAAGACAAACTTTTTCAATCTCATTATTTAGATGTGCAACAGAATCGCCTGCCATATCAACCATGATATCTACGACATCCCGATGAGCTATTTTGCCTCGTTCTTTGAAAAAATAATTGGCCCATTTATTTATATCAGGGGAAAAAGGAGTTTGAACGTTAATTGAGTCGGTCAATTTATCTAGTTTTTTGAAGAATGCTGCTTTATTCATCCAATCATCATTAATTATGATTAAAACATGGCTTTCCATCGGAGACTTACAATATGCCAATAAATCGTCATTAGGTTTCCCTTTCAATTGCTGAGGGTTTCTGAGTATGAATAATTTTTTACTTGAAAAAAGATCACTCATTGTAAGCCGATCTATAATTTCTTTACCCTTCATGTCATCGGGAAGCATGAGAGTTTTATCTGCAGGCATATCTCCAAAAAATGCGACAGATACTTTCTCAATAAAAAATGATTGAAGGAATTGATCTCCACCTTTTAAATAGTAAATCGGTAGAATAGCACCAGTTTTTAAATCATTAATTGCGTTTTTAATTATCATTTTGGGTATTTAAACTCACGATATAAACTGCGATAAATGATAAAAGGAAACTGGATAATCTTTCCGTAACGATTGCTTTTAATTCCGGAACACTTGCCCAAATAATTGTGGTGAGAAAACCAACAACTAAGCCAGAAATAATACCTTTTCGAGTTGTTTTTTTCCACCAAAGGGTCAAGACTAAAGCTGGGCCAAACGCTGACCCTAATCCACTCCATGCATAGCTAACAACTCCGAATATCTTATTTCCTTGGATTTCTGAAAATATGGCAATGGCAAAAGCTGCAAGTCCTAAAACAACAATCATAATTCGGCTTAGTTTTACGATTTGTTGATCTGATAATTCTTTGCCTAAATATTGGTGATAAAAATCTTCAGTTACTGCAGATGTTGAAACTAATAATTGTGAATCGGCAGTAGACATCATTGCTGCAACAGCTCCTGAAATAAACAAACCGGCTAAAACAGGATGAAGCAATTTGCTAGCAAGAAGTGGCATTGCTTGTTCAGGATCAACCGTTAAAAAATATTCAGGACCGAAATAAAGTAATGCTACAATTCCAACAAAAAATGCACCTGTAATTCCAGGGATTGCCCAAGCGATAGCAATTCGTCTTGCTACTTTAACATCTTTTGGACTTCGAATTGCCATATATCGAATTACCAGATGAGGTTGCCCTAAATAACCAAGACCCCAACTTAATCCTCCTAATACTGATGCAAGAGCAGCAATACCTGATTTACCCATAAAAAAGGAATCATTATTATTATTAAAAATATCTTTTGCAGAAGCTAATCCATCTGAGATAGTTTTTCCAGAGTCTGATAATTCCAAATATCCTGCGATAGGAAGAATTACTAATGTTCCTATCATAAGAATCCCTTGTAGCAAGTCTGTCCATGCCACAGCATAAAACCCGCCCATAAGTGTATATATTATAATGATAGCTGCCCCAATAGAAATTCCAATGATTGGGTTTAAATCGAAAAGTGAATTAAGTACTTTTCCCGATGCATGAAATTGGGCTGAAACATAAAACATAAAGAAAAATGCAATAATAATTGCTGAAAATAATCTTATAATATTTGATGTATCATTGAAGCGACGATGAAGGTATTCAGGAATTGTAAGAGCATCATATTTTTCAGTTTCTTCACGAAGCTTTTCTGCGATTAAAAACCAAGAAGCGATAATACCGAAAATAGTTCCAAGTACCGTCCAAGACTCCCCCAAACCAATTGTGATTGCCGCTCCAGGCAAAGCTAATAAAAGCCAAGCTGATTCTCCAGATGCTCTTTCGGAAAATGCAGTAACCCATGGCCCTAGATTTCTACCGGCTAAAAAATAATCTTCTTGAGTTTTATTAAACTTAAAAGTCCAAATACCCACGCCTAAAAGAAGGGTAAGATAAAGAATAAAAATAATTCCAATTATATCCATACTAAATCACCAATGTAATAATTCCGATCATAAAACAATAAATTCCAAAATAATGGAATTTCCCTTGTTCTAACCATCCTATTAGCCATTTTAATGCAATAACGCCAACAATAAAAGAACATATAAATCCAGAAAGTGCAATTGGAATTGGAATATGGAATCCACCACTTACATCTAAGGCGGTGAGAATACCTGCTCCTGCAATTGCCGGAATGGCTAACAAGAATGAAAATCTTGCTGCTTCTTTTGCGGATAAACCTAAATATAGTGCAATACTAATTGTCATGCCACTTCTTGAAATACCAGGGATTATTGCCACAGCTTGAGCACACCCTATTAAAATGGATGTGAAGTATGAATGATTCTTGTTCCCTCGATGAATAAAGGATGAACCATAAAGGACAAGCCCGGTGAAAATAAGAGCGCCACCTACAGCATTTATATTCTCAAATAATGATTCGATTAGATCCTTGAGACCTAGACCAACACCAACTGCTGGTAAGGTTCCTAGAATAATAAATAAAACAAACATCTGAGTTTTTTTAGAATTAAGTGATAATAGTAGAGATTTAATGTCTTTAAAAAAGACAACGATGACACTTCCTAATGTTCCTAGATGAACCAAAATTTCAAATTCGTTTCCAGGTTGCTCAATTCCGAGAATTGCTTGTCCTAGAACCAAATGCCCGGAGCTACTAATGGGTAAAAATTCTGTAAGTCCTTGGATGATACCTAGGATTATTGCTTCGATAATTGTCATAAATTAACTTTTATTTTTTTGGAATTTTCAATTGCCCTTCAGAACTTGCAATAATGACTGCTACGGATGAGTCACCAGTTACATTCACGACGGTTCGCATCATATCAAGAATCCTATCTACACCAAGAATCAATGCAATCCCTGCGCTTGGAACACCGACTGATTCTAAAATAATGACCAACATAATGATACCCGCTCCAGGGACGGCTGCTGTTCCAATGGAAGCCAATACAGCTGTTAATATAATGGTTAGCTGGGCACCAATACCAAGATCCATCCCGAGTGTTTGTGCGATAAAGACAGCTGCTACTGCTTGATACAAAGCAGTTCCATCCATATTAATGGTTGCGCCTAAGGGCAGGACGAATGAAGACACTTCTTCAGAAACACCTAATTCGTCTTCACAGCATTCCATTGTAACAGGTAGGGTTGCTCCACTAGAACTGGTTGAGAATGCTAAAAGTTGTGCCGGAGCGATTCCTGTATAGAATGTTTTTAATGGCATCTTGGTCAAAAGTTTCATTAATCCGGTATAGGTAAACGCTGCATGGATAATGAGACCTAGGATGACTGCAATCATGTAATAGCCTAAAGCTCCTAATAATTCTAATACTTGGCCAAGATCATCACCGGCCACTTTATTAATAGTTTGTGCAATTAAAGCAAAAACCCCAACTGGTGCCATTAACATAATTAAATCCACGAGTTTTATCACGACCTCATTGAGTCCTTCAAAAAAATCTAAGACAGGTTTTCCTTTATCTTTTGGAATTTGAATTAATCCAATTCCGACAAAAATTGCTACAAATACTACTTGAAGCATATTTCTATTAGAAGATGCTGATGAAAAGAAATTGCTGGGAACCATATCGACTATGGGTTGAAGGGGACCACGATTTTTTATCTTTTGTGCGTTTCCGGCTCTTGAAGTCGCATCGTGTTCATAGGTTTGTTGAAGCTTTTCTTTCATTTGATCTGGAACTTTATCGCCAGGTTGAAGCATATTCACAGAGATAAGTCCAATGGTGACTGCGACGGCAGTCGTTCCTACGTAAATTGCAATAGTTTTACCACCAATTCGGCTCAACTTTTTCAAGTCAGATAAGGATGCGACGCCTGTAATAAGGGATGATAAGACCAAAGGAACTGCTATCAATTTTAATAAATTCATAAAAATGGTACCGAAGGGGGCAATCCAATCAGATGTAAAGGAGCCCCAGCCATTATTGGCTGCAACAATTCCATAGACTAAGCCTAAAGCCAACCCAATTATAATTTTCCAGTGAAGTGCTAACTTTTTCATTTTTTACCGTTCCCTTTTTTTATGTTGGTGTACGTTTCGTAATATGCTTCGCCTGCATCTTGAATATTTGTAATTACCTTATGTTTCTTTTTCCCATTTTTAGACTTTAAAAGCCCGTGAAATACCGTATCTACCAAATCTTGTAAATGGGCTAGAGTAGAACCTAATTGTTTAGAAAAAGGTTTACTCATTAATAAATCTCAGAGCAGTTTCAAGATTAGTGGTTGGCCGTTTGCAGGCGAAATTTTCACAAATATAAAATGTTGGTTTATTATTCATCATTGTATGATTCTTAGTCCACGGGGCAACTAGATTTAGGGCATTTGGGTTTGAAGTATCCTTAAATAATACAACTTTATTTGGAGAATAGTTATCTCGTATTGCTTGGATCATTTTTTGCGTATCAGGATTATTTGAATCTCCAACTACGACAACTTCTTTAGGGTCTTTCAAATCAAACATAAATGCAGTAAGCATGTGGGCAAAGCCTGATGGGGATTGTTTAGCATTATCTGTGAATGCTTTTAATGTTTTATATCCAAGATTTGTCCATTTTGTATTTCCAGTAAATCTTCCTAAACGAAATAAATTCATTGCAGCAACAGAATTACCTGAAGGAATGGCACCATCATAACTATCTTTGGCGCGGATCATTAATTTTTCAGCATCTTTACCACCAATAAAAAAACCACCATTCTCATCTGAAAAATCATCTACCATGATTTCGGTGAGTTTTAAAGCAGATTCCAAATAGGATGCGTCGAAGGATGCTTCGTATAAATTGAGCAAGCCAAAAACCATAAATGAATAATCGTCTAAATGGGGTTGCAGACCTGCCTTGCCTAATCGAGATCGTTTCAAGAGTTTTCCATCTTTATCTCTTAAAGATTCTAATACAAAATCAGATGCTTTTTTTGCCGCTTGAATATAGGTGTCATCATTTAGTACTTGTCCTCCAAGTGAAAGGGCAGCAATCATGAGTCCATTCCAATCGGTAAGAATCTTATCATCTTTCAATGGATGAACTCGTTTTTCTCTTACATCAAATAGCTGTTGTCTTGATTTTTCTACAAATGAATTGAATTCATTTAATTTCATACCCGAATTTTTTGACAATGTTTCAGGATTGGTTGGAAAGTAGGGAATATTATTTCCGGTAGTATGTCTACTGGCTTCTTCTTGGAAATTTCCACCTTGAATAAATCCAAAGATTTTCGCAAGCTTTTTTCCATCTTCAGCACCTAGTATTTCAATGAGTTCATCTTCAGTCCAAATATAAAAAATACCTTCTTCACCTTCGCTATCTGCGTCTTCAGCAGAATAAAAACCGCCATCTTTATCTGTCATATCCCGTAGGACGTATGTGAAAATTTCTCGAGCTATTTTTGCGTATTTTTTATTACCAGTCATTTGGTATGCTTCTAAAGATGCCATGGAAATCATCGCTTGATCATAAAGCATCTTTTCGAAATGAGGAAGAAACCATCGGCGATCTGTTGAGTAACGGTGGAATCCCAAACCTATATGATCAAATACACCACCAAGTCGCATGTGATGAAGCGTAGTTTCAACCATGCTCGATCCAATTCTATCGCCGAAAAGTTTACTATAACGAAGAAGAAAAATCATATTGTGAGGTGATGGAAATTTGGGTGCTTTTCCAAACCCACCATAATCAGGGTCAAAGCGATTCGCATATTCACTGTAAGCATCTCGAATAAGCGATTCTTCCCAATCATCTCCTTGAGTGCTGGTGTTGGTTTGTATTAAATAATTTTGAATTTTATCAATCGATTTTTGAATGTCTGTCTGTTTTGTTTTCCATGCATTTGCTAAGCTTGGAATCAATTGAAGCATCCCAGGACTTTTTCCGCGACCTTGTTTTGGAAAATAGGTTCCTGCAAAAAATGGTTCCTTATCCGGTGTCATAATTATGGTGAGTGGCCAACCGCCTCGCCCAGTCATCGCTTGGCAGACCGACATATATAAGTGGTCCACTTCGGGCATTTCTTCGCGATCAACTTTAATACTGACAAAATATTTATTCATTTCAGCTGCTACAGTAGAATCTTCAAAGGATTCGTGTTCCATCACATGACACCAATGACATGTGGAGTATCCAATTGATAGAAAAATAGGTTTATTCTCTTTTTTTGCCTTTTCAAATGCTTCTTCTCCCCAAGGATACCAATCAACGGGATTGGATGCATGTTGGAGTA
>JABIHN010000011.1 GCA_018649625.1 Fidelibacterota bacterium
CGGACGGCTAAAGGTTGATTTCTAATATTACTTAAAGAAAAAATAAATGCCAAACCATAATATAAATATTCATTACAACATAGTTGGTAATGGTGAACCTATTCTTTTTCTCCATGGACTTGGCTCTCAAGGTATAGATTGGGAACCACAGGCTAACTATTTAAAATCCAATTATAAATGTATTCTCCCCGATTTGCGTGGACACGGCAAATCTGATAAACCAAAAGGAGAATATTCCATTAGGCAAATGGCTGATGATATTAGTTTATTAATGAAGTCATTAGATTGTCCGCAATTCCACGTTGTTGGCATTTCTATGGGAGGTGCTGTGGCCTTCCAAATGGCCATTCGTGATCCAGAAACTATCAAGAGCATGGTTATTATTAATTCTATCTCCGATTGGCGTATGAAGACCCTTGGTGAAAAATTTAAACTAGGCCAGAGAAAACTAATTGTTAGACTCTTAGGTATGCGTAAAATGGGTGAAGTATTGGCAGGACGCCTTTTGCCAAAACCTGAACATGAATCTTTACGATTAAACTTTATTGATAAATGGGCAAAAAATGATACAAATGCTTATTTGAATAGCCTAAATGCTTTAGTGAATTGGTCCTTAACTCCAGAAGAATTGAATTCTATCAAAATACCGACTTTATTGATAGCGTCAGATTTAGATTATGCACCTGTAGAAAAAAAAGAAAAAATTGTATCTCAAATGCCTTGTGCTGAACTTAAAATTATTACAGATGCTCGTCATGGCGTTACCATCGAACATCCAAAACAAGTTAATACTTTACTAGAATCATTTTTTGAGAAGATTAACTCTTCCGTTTCTTTATCATCAGTTTTGCCACCTTTATAATTTCCATTGCGATCTTTAATGGAATCATTGTTTCCCCGTTTATCACTTCGGGTGTTAGTTTTGAAATGCTTTCAGGTCCATCAAAATTTTGAAGCAATTTAGATAGTCTTTTTTTACCCATTCCAGGAATATCAGAAAAAACGGACAAAACCATATCTTTATTTCGTTTTTGCCTTTGAAATGTAATGGCAAAGCGATGTGCTTCGTCTCGAATTCTTCGAAGTAAAATGAGTCCCGGACTTTGTTTATGTATAGATTGAGCTTCTGAATTCCCCGGAATAAATACTTCCTCCAGTCTTTTTGCCAATCCTACAATTGAAATATAATCTAAACCCAATTCTCTTAATGCAGAAACAGCCATACTTAACTGACCTTTTCCACCATCAATAAGAATTAAATCCGGTAACGGTTTATTTTCTTCCTTTACTCTCTTATATCTACGAAAAACAACTTCTCTCATGGACGCGAAATCATCAATTCCTGACACAGTTTTAATATTGAATTTTCGATAGTTTGTTTTTCTTGGCTTAGCATCAATAAAACAAACCATAGATGCGACAGTGTTGGTCCCGCCAAGATGAGAAATATCAAATGCTTCAATTCGTTTCGGTGGCACATCAAGGTTTAAATCTTCCTGAAGTTGAGCTAACATTTTAGGAACTTGTTCCTTCAATATTTTACGCTTTATAATCCACTCACCTAAAAGCAATTTTGCATTTTGCTCTGTAATTCTTAACTCTTTTGCCTTTTCACCCTTTTGTGGATATAAAAAATGAATTGCACCTTTTCGTTTTTCTTTCAACCATTGTATAAGTTCACTTTCATTTTCAGGCTTCAAACGAAAGGAAATTTCTTTGGGAATAAAATCGCTATCCATATAAAATCGAGAAATCACAGTCTGAAGTGTTGCACCATCATTTTCATCTAATCCTTGAAGCGATAGTTTTTCTCGACTGAATATTCGTCCATTCCGAATTCGTATAATTACAGCAACACCTAAATTATCTTCTCTAGCTAAAGCAACTACATCTCGTTCTTCAAAATCGGTAGCCACATGACTCTGTTTATCTTTAAATGATTTAATTGCACCTAATTGATCTCTATATATTGCAGCTTCTTCATATTTCTCTTTTTGAGACGATATTTTCATGAGATCTGAAATATGATTCTCAGTTGATATTGTTTTCCCTTTCATGAAATCTTCGATTCGATTGACCATTTCCTGATAATGCGCCTGAGAAACTAATCCTTCACATGGCCCTTCACATTTTTTAATATGGTAATCAAGACAAAGATTAACTTTTTTTTCTGCTACAATATTTTTGTCTAAATAAAAGCTACAACTTCTAATAGGAAAGACTTTATGAAGCGCTTTTAATGTCATGCGTAATCGACCAACATCCGTAAAAGGCCCATAATATTTTGAACCATCTTTAATAATTTTTCTAGTTAAAAGAATCTGCGGGTAAGGTTCTTTAGTGATTCGAATAAATGGATAAGTTTTATCATCTTTTAAATCAATATTATATTTTGGTCGATGGGTTTTTATTTGGTTCGCTTCCGTCATCAAAGCCTCAACTTCATTTCGAACAATTATCCATTCAATATTTGCGATATTCTTAACTAAAGAAATCGTTTTTGCTCGTTGGTGCTTTTTACTTTGGAAATAGGATCGAACCCGATTTCTAAGGTTTTTAGCTTTGCCAATATAAATTATTTTATCATTTGAATTAAAAAACTGATATACACCAGGATTTGTAGGAAGTTGTTTCAGCTTTTTTTGGACAGACGAATTCATAAGGTATATGAAATTATTTATAAGATTTAATCATGAAAAATTGACAATACATAGATAAAAAATTTGACGAGCTCAGTTCGACCTCACAAATTAGTCAATTAAGGCTTTTCAGCTAATTCCACCAAAACGCCACCCGTAGATTTCGGATGGATAAATACAACTTTAAACCCTTCTGCGCCTATTAAATATTTATCAGTTAAAACTTGGATATTATTTTCTTTAAGTTCTTTTATTGCATTAGTTATATCATCTACTTCAAAACATACATGATGAATTCCTGACCCTTTTTTATCTATGAATTTAGAAATTGGCGAATCAGGTTTTAAAGATTCCAAGAGTTCAACTTTACCCTTTTGGGTATCATATATATCGGTGGTCACACCTTGACTTTCTACGGTTTCTGTAGAGTGATGTTTAATATTTAATATATGATTCCAAAAAGGAGAATCGTTCGCTAAATCATTTACGGCAATGCCGATATGTTCTATTCCTAGTATTTTCATTTTTGTTTCAACATTGAATCCACAAATCTAATAATAATCATTTTATATTATATTGTCCGAGCTTGAATTTACGGTTAACCCTAATCCCGTTCCTTCAGGTAAAACTATTCTTCCATCTTTAATGCTTACACCGACATAAGGGTCGTTGTTTATTAATAAGTTTCCATCTAAATCAACTTTATCTACTTCTCCGGCCAATTGGGCTGCCGCACTAATGCCAACTGAAGATTCCACCATACATCCCAACATAATTTTCATATCATAAAATCTAGCAAGATTAATCATTCGTTTCCCTTCTTCTAACGATCCACATTTCATTAGTTTTATATTTATACCATCAAAAGCATTAATAATTTTCGGGATATCAGCTGAATTAATACTGTTTTCATCGGCATAAATATCTAAAGGACTTTTTGACTTTAAAACGGCTGTATTTTCTAATTGGTCAGCAGGAAAGGGTTGTTCAATAAATTCTACATTTTGATCAGCGAGCCATTTCGTTAAATCTAAAGCTGTCTCAGGATTCCATCCTTCATTGGCATCAATACGAATAAGCTTATCCGTATGTTTACGAATTTCAACCATAATTTCTTTATCTAAATTTGGTGTTCCCAATTTAACTTTTAATATAGAATAGGGTGCTGCTTCTTCAATTTTTTGTCCAATTTCACTTAACTCCCCAATAGCAATTGTAAAACTGGTGAGTGGCATTTTATCTGTATTCAATTCCAATAGATCAAAAACAGACTTTTGTTGCTTTTGTGCAGCCCAATCCCATAATGCCATACTGAAAGCTGCTTCTAACGCTTTGATTCCATTCAATTGAGGAAGTACATGATTCCATATAGACTCTCTTTGTGTACAATCTTCAGGAAGTTTAACTTTTTGTTTTAAAATAGATAAAATTCGCTCTGTGGACTCATTATACCTAAGAGATGGAGCCGCTTCCCCTCTACCAATAATATCACCGTCAATAATGTAAATATAAACAATGTCGTACCAAGTATGAGAACTCCTCGCAATTCCAAAAGCATGTTTTAACTTAATCCGATAGGTTTTAAATATTAATTCCATTCATCTATTACCTTTTCTATATTTGTAATCATATCTTCCCCACCGAATCGAACTAAATCAGTAACGGGTAAACTATATTTATCTTCAGCTAAAGTACATGTTTCCAAAGCTAATTGCTCCTTCAATTTTATTGTGAGATAATTCAACCCGATAAATATTGATTCTTTAAAAGGATTCATAAGATTAATATGCATATCCATCAATATTTTTAAATCTGGTATTGGGAAATCTGATACATCTAATTTTCGTCCAGGTTCATGAGTGAATATCAAAAAATCAGGCATACACCCATGAAGTAAACCAAGAGTTACACCTGAATATAACATATTATTTAAGGCGCCCTGACCTTCTACAATAGCCAATTCTGTCTCAACCGGTAATTGATCCAAACAATACTCAATTTCGCCTGCCATAAAATCAGAAATTACTGCATCAACAGGAACACCATTTCCTGATAATAAAATTCCGGTTTGTCCTGTACCAATAAATTCCACTCGTCTATTTCGTTTTTTTAAAGCATTTGTCAATTCCCACGCTGTGGTCATTTTACCTGAGTCACAGTCAGAACCAACAATGAGTAAGACAGGGAATTTCCTGTTTTCCCAGGTTCCTTTTGGAAAGTGGGGTGGTTTTGGTGGACGACGAAGATCTGTAATTGTTACATTCATTTTTTGGGCTAAATCAGATAATTCTTTGTCGTCATTTAAAAAAGAATGCATTCCAGAGATAATATGGCACTTTGAATGTAAAGCATCAAGAATCTCATATCGAACTTTTTCAGTTAATTTTCCACCTTGAGGCGCTGTACCAATCACAAGATGAGTTGGAGACATTTTTTTAACATCAGAGAAAGATTCTACACAAGGAATAATTGGTCCCCACCCCAGAACTTGATCGGATGTTTTACCTTTTTGATTTGGATCAATAATTGCAATCACATCATCAGGACGATAGCGAATGAGTGCGTTCCCGGTTTTACTTAAAATATAATCAAATGCTCCAATAGCAAGAATTGCAATACGAGTCATCATTTAACGGAAATTAGGTTTCCGTTTCTCTACAAATGCAGTTAATCCTTCAGATGTTTCTTCTGTATCAAATAATTGGGTAAAAGTTTCTACTTCAAGATTCAATCCATCTTTCAATGTGTTACCTGAAGAAAAATTGATACACTCTAATGATTTCGCAACACTATTGGGACCATTTTGTAAAATAAGATTGGCAAACTTGATTGTTTCATTTAAAAGCTGGTCTAAGGGGAAAACTTTGTTAACCAATCCTATTCGGTTTGCTTCTTCTGCGTTGATCATTTGACCACCAATAATTAGTTCCATTGCAATACCTTTTCCTACTATTCTAGAAAGTCGCTGAGTGCCTCCCCATCCAGGAATCAAACCCAATTTTACTTCTGGTTGTGAAAACATGGCATTTTCGCTAGCAAATCGAATGTGACAAGCTAAACTTATTTCACATCCGCCACCCAAAGCAAAACCATTAATCGCTGCAATGACTGGTTTAGGTGAATTTTCAATAGTTAAAGTTAAATCCTGCCCTAATTTTCCAAAATCTTGAGCACCATCAAGATCTAATTGTTGCATGAGCTTAATATCTGCCCCAGCAATAAATGCTTTTTCGCCTGCACCTGTTAATACGATGACCCCTACATCTTCATTAAGGATCATATTATTTAATGATTGACTTAATTCGCGAAGAACATCAGGATTCATAGCATTAAGTGCATCTGGACGATCAATCGTTAAAATTCCAACTCGGTTTTGTATATCTGATTTAATATAATTCATATTTCATTATTTCCAAAAAGTACGACTAAAGAGAACCATCACAGTAAATATTTCTAATCTACCTAATAACATACAAAAAGTAAGAACCCATTTTCCAGGTAGAGATAAAAGAGCATAATTGTCTGTAGGACCGAATTCATTCAAACCAGGTCCAATATTACCCATGGCAGAAGCAGCGGCTCCAATAGCAGATTCAAGATCTAATCCCATGGTTGTTAGAACAATAGTAGAAATCATAAATGCAGACATAAAAAACAAGAAAAATCCCATTGTATTTTTGACCACATCTTCTTTAATTAATTGTTTGCCAATTCTAACAGGAATAAGTGCTCGCAAATGTAACATTCTTCGTGTTTCTAAAGCGGTATACTTCACCAACAGCATACAACGAATAACTTTCATTCCGCCACCTGTTGAGCCTCCCATTCCTCCTACAAACATTAAAGAGAGTAACACAGTTTGAGTAAAAACCGGCCACAATTCCCAATCTGCTGATCCAAAGCCAGTGGTTGTTAAAATACTCACCGATGCAAATAAAGACTCTCTAAAGTTTATTAAGGAAAATATATCTCCTTGCAAAGAAATAGCAAAAAATATTGAAACCGTAACTGCGATCGTACCACCAAAATAAACGAGAAATTCTTTATCTCTTAAATAGGATTTAAAATCACCATTAATTGCTCGAAAATGGAGTGAAAAATTGATGCCCGCCAAAAACATAAAAAAGATAATGATGTAATGAATAACTGAACTATCGTAAAACGCTATACTTGCATTTTTAGTTGAAAATCCACCCGTAGGCATTGTTGTTAAAGAATGACAGATTGAATCAAAAACATCCATTCCAGCAAGGCTTAACGCGATGGCTTCTACTGCTGTGATACCAACATATACTATCCAAAGGAATTTTGCAGTTTCTCGAACCCGCGGTGTAATTTTATCTGCAACTGGACCGGGGACTTCAGCCTTAAATAACTGAACACCACCCACGCCCAATAATGGAAGAATTGCAATATAAAAAACGACAATTCCCATACCACCAATCCATTGTATAAATGAACGCCAAAATAAAATACCATGTGGTAAACTTTCAATTCCATTTGGAAGATTAGGAAGTGTAATAGGATTGCCTATTATAGTAGCGCCAGTTGTGGTAACACCAGACATTGATTCAAAAAAGGCATCTGTGATATTTGGAATTGCACCAGAAAAGTAAAAAGGCAATGCGCCTGCCACGGCTGTAATAATCCAGGAGAATGTTACAATTGCAAACCCGTCACGATTGGTTAACGATCGATTGTGTTTTGTCAAACTCCAAATTGGTAATCCAATTCCAATACAAATCAACGATGAAACAAGAAATCCATTTAAATCTGATTCGCCATACCCTAAAGAAATAAAAATAGGTACCACCATTGTGATACCTAAAATTGAAATAAGAGCCCCAAGTATATTCAGGAGTGTTTTAATTCTCATGAGGTAAATAGTTTCTTTAGTTTATGGATCGCTTTTGGCTTTGCAAAAACTAAAGCGGTATCATCTTCAGTAAGAATAGATGTTCCATGTGCTATTCTAATTTTCCCATTATGATTTATTATACCAACGATACTATCTTTGGGGAAATTCAATTCTTTAAGTGGACGTTGAGTAACTGGGCTACCAGCTTCTGGTTGAAATTCAATCACATCGACATCAATTTCATCGAAGGTGACTACTGGTATTTCTGAAGCTTCTGTATGTAATTCTCGTAAAATTGAATTTACGGTAGATAAATTTTTACTAATGACAGCACCAACGCCAATTTCTTGGATGGTCGGAATATGTTCCGTTGTAGAGATATGAATAATACTTTGCTTGGCCCCCAAATGTTTAGCCAATAATCCAGCAATAAGATTCGTTTTTTCATCTTCAGTTACAGTAATAAAACTATCAACATCTTGAATGTTTTCTGATTTTAAAAATTCTATATCAGTCCCATCTCCATAGACAATCATAGCATCATCAATATTATCTGCAATACGCAAAGCTTTTAATCTATTATAATCAACAAGTCGAACATTGATGTTTTCACTCGGTAATGCAATTGCAAGAGAGCGACCAATTTTTGATCCGCCAATTATCATAACACGATGCGTTTTTGTAGCTTCCTTACACAGCAATCCAAGAAGGTTTTCAATATCTTCCGTCTTTATGATAAAATAGCCAATATCACCATCTTTAAATTTAAAATCAGCCCAAGGTACAATGGTTTCTTGTCCACGAAGAACTGCGATTACACCAAATCTAAAATGACTATTTTCAAGACAAACATTTCCTAAAGGATGGCCATTAAGGTTTTCACAATTCCCATCTATTCTGAGCCCTAGCATTGTAAGGCGTCCAGATTCAAAATCCATAACCTGAACAGCATATGGATGTTTGACCAATCGCATAATTTCTTCGCAAGCAACTTTTTCTGGATGAATGACTATATCTATACCAAATTTTTCAGGACGGATAATAGAATCATGAGCTGTGTATTGTTGATTTCGCAATCTCGCAATAACCTTATTTGCACCCAATTTATGGGCTTGTTGGGATGCAATTAAATTAACTTCATCAACTTTAGTTAAACACAAAACATAGTCAGCTTCACCTACATGCGCTTCAGTGAGTGTTTTGGGACTCGCTCCATTCCCTTTTACAGTACTGACATCTAAATTTTGAGATACACGGCTACACTTTACAGGATCAATATCGATAACCGTTATATCATAATTTTCTTCACTTAGGGCTTTAGCAACATGGAAACCCACTTCACCACCACCAATAATTATTACCTTCATACTATTATACTCATAAATTTTAAGACAAAAAAATTACTTCAATTTTTAATAAAAAAAAGCTTTTTATGTTACTGGATTTTTTCGCCAAATATTGGCACCTAAAGACCTGAATTTCTCTTCAATTTTCTCATAACCTCTATCAATATGATAAACACGGCTAACGACAGTTTGCCCTTTTGCAGCTAATCCAGCAACAATAAGGGATGCACTAGCACGAATATCTGTAGACATAACAGGTGCACCTATCAACTCATCTATTCCTCGCACAAATGCTGTATTATTTTCTAATTTAATATTCGCACCAAATCTATTGAGCTCAGGAACATGACTAAATCGATCATGGTAAACCGTGTCTGTTATGACAGATGACCCATTCGCCAATGTCATTAACGCAACCCACTGTGCTTGCAAATCTGTAGGAAATCCCGGATAAACTGCTGTAGTCATATCAACAGCTTGAATTGAATCTGCTGGGGATATTGTTATAGAACTTTTTGTTGTAGTTATTCCACATCCCGCTTCTTTTAATTTCAGTAATACAGTATCAAGATGTTTTGGATTAACATCTTCTAAAGTAATCTCTCCCAATAAGGCACCGGCAGTTAAAAAAGTTCCAGCTTCAATTCTATCAGGAATAACTTCAATATTAGCAGAATGTAATTTATCAACACCATCTATGATTAATTTTGGAGTTCCAATTCCATGAATAGATGCTCCCATCAAATTTAAATACTCGCAGAGTTGAACTATTTCAGGTTCACAGGCTGCATTATCAATAACCGTAGTTCCATCTGCCGTGGCTGCTGCCATAGCAATATTTCCTGTAGCACCAACAGACGGAAATTCAAAACTTAATTCAGTTCCTTTAAGCCTATCAGCTTCAGCTAAAATATATCCACTTTCTAAAGTAATTTTTGCGCCCAGCTTTTCTAATCCTTTTAAATGAAAATCTACAGGTCTTGGGCCCCATGCACATCCGCCTGGCAATGATACTTTAACCATTCCAAACCGTGCCAAGAGGGGACCTAATACATAAAATGATGCCCGCATGGTTTTAACTAAATCGTACGGAGCTTCTGGATTATTGACTGTACTTCCATCAATGATAAGTTTATCATCTTCAAACGTACATGTTGCACCAACAATTTCCATCAATCGAATCATTGTTCTCGTATCGCGCAAATTTGGTACACGAGTAATTACCGATTTCCCTTCTGCCATTAAGGCTGCAGTCATAATTGGAAGAACTGCATTTTTTGCTCCACTAATTTTCACTGACCCCGATAAAGGATTCTGTCCTTCAATAAATATGTTGTCCATTATAGCCTCATTCTATTCAGCACTCATAAATAAATCATTAATTATTTGAGAGCTTTCTGTTTTATTTAAATAACTAGCTGTCACAAATGTTTTTTCATTTTCTACAAATTTTGCTACATGTAAATGATGATCCGCTTTCCGAGCAATTTGCGAGAGATGTGTAATACAAAATACTTGTTTAGATTTTGAAAGTTTCAATAATTGATCTGCTACTTTCCCTGCTGCTTTGCCTGAAATCCCTGAATCAATTTCATCAAAAACAAGAGTTTGAACAGGATCTAACTTTTGGAATACAGTTTTTATTGCAAGCATAATTCTTGAGATTTCCCCACCAGAAGCAATTGATGTAAGTGGTTTTACTTTTTCACCGGGATTTGCAGACAAAAAGAATTCAATAGTATCAATTCCCTTCATATTTCCTTCTATTAATTCGTCCTTCAGCAATACAAATCCATCCATTGAATTTTTTTGTGAAATTTTTATTTCAAAAATAGCTCCGGGCATATTCAATACTTTCATTGCTTCTTCAACTTTGTTTGAAAGTAATGTTGAATTTTTTAATCTCGTTTTATGAACCTGTATAGCGAGTTTACTGAATTCTTTTTCTTTGTTAGCAATATTTTGTAAAAGTTCATCTTCTGACAATTCAGGGCGAGTGAGGGATTTTATCTCAACTTGTATTGAATCTCTCTTTTCTATTACAGATTCTAATGACCCACCATATTTTCGTTTTAATAATTCGAGTGCTTGTAATCGCTCATCCACTTCAGCTAATTCTTCAGGATCAAATTCTGAATCTGCTAAATGATATGTTATATTAGCTCCAGCTTCTTGCAGTTGAATTAAAGATGATTCAAATAAGGTTGATATTTTTTCTAATTCTTCATCATAACGAGACAATGAATCAATCGATCTTAAATTTTTCTCTAAGATACCTATAACAGAATTTTCGCCATTATTCACTTGAGCCTGTACAACCTGAAGCGTTTTTAAAATCTCTTCTAAATGGCTTAGTTTTTTAAAAATTTTATCTAGATTAAAATCTTCACCTATTGTCGGATTTATGGAGTCAATTTCATTGAGCTGAAATTTTAATAATTCGATACGATTATGTCGTTCTTCGGCCGATTTACGAGCATGGTTTAATTGAGACCGGAATGACATTAATTCTTGAAAAATCCCCCCAAGTCTTATAACATCTTTTTCATGATGACAATATCGATCTAGATAATCAACATGCTTATTAACATCAAGAATCAATTGTTGATCATGCTGCCCATGAAAATCAACTGTGGTTTCATTGGCTTTAATTAATTCTGAAATTGTAATGGGTTCATCATTTTGGTATGCTTTACTTCTTCCTTTTTTGGAAAGAAGTCTTCGAAATGTATTTCCGATGAATTCTGTTTCTACAAGTGCCCGTTCAGTACCATTTCGCACCATTATTTTATCTGTTTTAGCTCCCAAGGATACACTCAACGCTTCAAGGAGAATCGATTTACCGGATCCAGTTTCACCTGTAATGACAGTAAACCCATCTTTGAGGATAAGCTCAATCTCATTTATAATGGCAAAATCTTTAATATATAGTCGTTGAATCATTTCGAATATTTAAGTCTGAAAGAAGCGATTATAGCACCACAAATTACACCAATTCCATCTGCAAAAACATCATAATGGCTTGGAAATCTTCCTGGCGTCATTGATTGCCAAAACTCGTCAAAACATCCAAATAGAATACCACTTATTGAAATGATTAATAATGGCTTTTTTAATTCAGAAGCATAAGCCATATATCCCAACCACCCAACGATAGAATATTCTGCAACATGAAGTAATTTATCCCAAGTGAAATCAAAAATAGGCGGCATGGAATTCCCCGGAATGCTAGACCCTATAATTATCAAGACTAAAAAAATATAAAGATGAATCTTAGGATTGTTCAAAATGAGATATGACTTTAGGTATTTGAAGAAGTAAATCTGATGCTATTTGTCCACGAAAGCCTTTTTCTTTAATCAGATTATCTGATGCCTTTCCATGAATATATGCAGATAGAGTTGTGGCTGTGAATAGATCAAATCCTTGCGCAACAAGGCTACCTAATATTCCAGACAAAACATCACCTGACCCTCCTGTTGCTAATCCCGGGTTTCCTGTTGAATTAATCATTGAAATTTCTTTTTGAAATGTACAAGAAGGCACCTGTTTAATATGTGCAATATGATTGAAATCGGACATGAACTGTTTCATTATATTTGGGAAATTTGATATAAGCTCTGAAGATTCAATCCCTAATAATTTTGAAAGTTCACCTAAATGTGGTGTAATGATTAAAGGATATTTTCTGTTTCTTAGTTTATTATAATTTCCTGCAAAAGGAAAAAGTCCATCCGCATCCAAAATAAGGGGTTTTGAAATTGACTCAACTAATTTTATCACCAATTCTTGTGTTGTTTGTGCTCGCCCTATTCCAGGTCCTAATACAACTGCGTCTGCCCATTCTACTTTTTCCATAATTTGATCATAATGATCTATGAGTAAATGGCCCGATCCATTGTCAGCTAAAGGTAATGTTATTCCTTCAATAATTGAACGTTCATAAATATCGTTTAGAGATGATGGTGACGTCGTAATTGTAAGACCGACCCCTGACCTTAGAGCACCATAACTTGTTAATATAGCGGCACCAGTCAACCCTTTTGAACCTGCGATAATTAGAACTTTCCCATTTGAATATTTATTAGAATCTATACCGGGCTTTTTAAGCATAACCGATGCAAGAGATTCATCAAACATTGACCATTCTATTCCAGAAAAATCAATTTCATCTAGATTCGGAAAGCCAATATTTTCAGTAATTACTTCTCCAGAATACAAAGGACCTTTACGAAAAATAGTTCCAACTTTTGGTGCGCCAAATGTAAGCGTCTTATCAGCATTTACTGCTATGGGTAAGACTTCACCAGAATTTCCACTTAATCCCGAAGAAATATCAATAGATAGTACAGGCGATTCTGATGAATTAATCCATTCTATCCATGGCAACAAGTTTTGTCTTAGATTGCCTTTAAACCCTGTACCTATAATACCATCAATGATTAAATCAGGTTTTAGATTAATTGGTATTGTATCACCAAATATTATAGGCAATTTATGAGATTCACATTCTAAGAAAAAAATTAATGCATCATCCTTAATCTCACCTCTATTACAGGTTACATAGATTTGAACCTGCACATTATAGTTTAAAAGTTCTAAAGCTGTTGCAAAGCCATCGCCACCATTATTGCCTTTACCACAAACAATTACAATGAGTGGAACATTGTTATCAGAAATCATTTTCATCGCTAAATCGGCAATACATCGCCCAGCATTCCCCATGAGTTTATAACCTGAAATCCCCATTGAATTCATGGAGATATCTTCTAATTCATATGCTTGAATTGGTGTTAAGAGTCTCATTCCATAGTATAGATTGCCGATGCAATGGCAAGCGAATCTGTGTGAGAAATAGATACTTTACATATTCCCGAACACTTAAGGGCTAATACGACAATAGGTTCACCAGTCTTTGATGATTGGATTTCTATAGATGAGAATGCAATTGGTTCATGAATACCCGACGATTTTAATGCCTTCATAATTGCTTCTTTTGCTGCAAATCGCCCAGCAAAGTGTATTTCAGGGTTAGCCTTAGATTGACAATACTTTTGTTCTCTCGGCGTATAAATACGATTTAAAAAACGATCGCCCGTTTTTTCTAATGCGGATCGGATTCGTGAAACTTCCACCAAATCCGTTCCAATAAAAACATCAACCACCGCCATTTAACTCGTTGATAATTACAACAAGTTGATATATATCATTAATTTCCCAGTCGGCACCGGAATTTATTGTACCAAATGTATCACCATAACGTGCAAAAGCTGTTTTCATACCAATTTGTTTAGCACCAACTACATCCCGTTCTGGCCAATCTCCAATCATAATAGTTTCTTCAGGTTTAAGTCCCATTCCGTCTAAAGCCATTTTAAATGGTTTCGCAGAAGGTTTTCTTTCGCCACTATCATCATGAGTAATAACAACATCAAAGAAATGATACAGATTTAAATAATAAATACGCATCCAAGCTTCTCGACTAGGTGCATCTGATACAACTGCCAATTTGATGCCTGATTTCGCCAATGACATTAGGGTTTTATTCACATTGGGATATACCATAAGATTTGCTTCTCTTGCACGGCGATAGGCCACAATTCCAGCTGCAAGAAATTTATTATCAACATGCCCAATTTGTTTTTCTATAAATACATCAAAAACTTTTTGATTTTCCCAACCAATTTCTTCATAAATAGCAATGATTTCATTATAAGATAATTCTTCATCAACCAATAGTCCAGCTTCTATCATTCCTTTTATTGCTGATTTCACCGCAAATTCTTTCATTTTCATGAAGTCTAATAGTGTATTATCTAAATCAAATACAACGCCTTTAATTTTTTGATTTTCCATAAAATTTATTTTTCGTATTTCTCGGGGTTATTAATCTCATCAATTTTGCGTTCGGCCATCTCACGCCAATTTCTATCATTTTTGGCTTGTTGAAAATGTTTTTTGGCTCTAGTCCGATTTCGTTTTCCTAATTCTGCTATACCTAACTCTAACCATCCACCACCAAATTTCCGTTTTAAATCGACACATGATTGCGCTGCAGTTGCTGCTTCATTCCATTTTTTCAAATGATTATATGCAGATGCAAGATTGAAATATTTGTTATAATCTTCATCATCTAGTGATGTTGAAATAGCTAAGTTTTCAACTGCAAGATCATATTTTTCTAATTCAATATATAAAAACCCTAATCTCATAAATCCATCGGCATAATTAGGATCGATTTGTATGACAGTCTTTAATACATCTTCTGCAAGTTTATAATCTTTACTTTCTGTATATAATTTCCCAAGATTTCCATAAGCCTTAGAATATCCCTGATTAAACTCAATTGCTTGCAGGTAATGGTTTACAGCTTCAGTAGTATTTCCATCCGATTCGTAAGCTGTACCTAGCGTAAACCATGTTTTATCATGTTCTGGCTTTATTTCTAGGACTTTTTGCAATAATTCAATTGCTTTTTTAGAATTTCCCTGTTTTTTTTCTAACACACCCAATTGAAAATAGGCGAGATAAAATTCAGTATCAAATTCCAGAGCTTTGTAATAGTAGTCCTTTGCTTTTGCAAGGTTTCCTCGTTTATATGATTTATTTCCCTTGTTCAAAAACTGTTTTGTAACATTATCTAACCCTTTTCTTGCTTTTGGGTGTAATGGATAAATTTTAAGTGCATTACTAAAATGACGAGCAGCTCCTTCAATATCTTTTTGACGAAAACGAGTTAAGCCTTTATAGAATTCTCCGTCAGGAAAATATGGGTGAGCTTTTAAAATGGCATCATATTCTATTATCGCTTCTTCATATAACCCCTGCTGAACATTACGATTTCCATTTTGAATATGTTCTGTGATTTTACCAATTTGGATTGCCCATTCTCTAAAATCTTCATCTGCCTGAACTGCTTGGTTAGAAAACTCATTGGCTTTTTTTAAATCGCCTTTATGTAAATA
This sequence comes from Fidelibacterota bacterium, assembly GCA_018649625.1. Classification (GTDB taxonomy): domain Bacteria; phylum Fidelibacterota; class Marinisomatia; order Marinisomatales; family UBA1611. The sequence goes on from JABIHN010000011.1 coordinate 15,809, forward strand.
TAGTTTAGATAAAGTTTGAATCGCAGGCGCAAATGACGGGTCTGCTTGCACAGCATCCTTCAAAGATTTTTCAGCACCAATAATATCACCAGATAATAATTGAGACTCACCTAACTCCAAAAGGGCTTCAGGGTCCTGTGCAAAAGCAAGTGTCATTGTAAATAAAAGAATTAATATTCGCTGGAATTGCGTCATAGTTACCTCATGTCCGTTCTTAGTTTTTATTCGTGTTAATGTTAAAATAATAGGTGTGGATTTTAATAAATAATCACCTAATAAAACAAAACTGATTCACTATTTTTGAGTGGATAGTTTATCCACCTTTTTTTCAACATTTTTCAAACTGCTTTTAAATAAATTAATATCTTTATTCAGAATTGATATCGCATTTTTTAAGTTAGAAGTTTCATCTTTAAAACTATTGGTATTAGTTAAAATCCGTTCATCAGTTTTCGCCAACATTTTTTCATTATTATTAATAGCTTTATTAATTTTTCGAATTTGTTGATTAAAATCACTTCGCATTTCTAACATTGTAGAATTAATCTCTTTTGACTCTTTACTTACTTTTCCGTCTAATTCTATAATGGAAATCCGGTTTAATTCAATATGATTTTCTATAGATGAAAAACTCTCATGAACTTTTTTAACTTCCTGAATTAAATTTGCTAAGGAACCCGAAATGATATCTATTTGGTTTTGCTGGTTCTGCTGGTTACCTTGAGTTTTTTGTAATTCTGATTTTATATTGGAAACTGTACCTGAAATCAAATAAGATTGGCTTACCGTCACATCTAATTTTTGTTTGGTTATTCTAAAATCTTTGATTAATGAGTTAAGTGTATCTTCTATTCCACCCATATCTTGCCGATTGGAAGCAATAGCCACACCTTGGTTACCCAAGTTCTCTTGTATATTTTTTATTTGCTTTTTTTGTTCGCGACCTTTGGAATGGAGTCTCAAAAGATCAATTTCAAATTCATTTTGTAGGGCATTTATTTTTTTAAACTCTTCAAATAAATTATCTGTAGATGTACTTAAAGAGTCATTTAGATGATTAACTCTACCCATTAATCGTTTAATATTATTTTGAAGATAATCTAATCTTTCATTCATAAATGATAAGTCACCTTTCTTTGCAAGGCTTTCCCTACCGATGATATCACTTAATTGTATCTTAATTGTGCCTTGTTCCGTTTTCAAAAATAGACGATGGTTATTCTCATTAATTACGTTTCCCTGAAAAATGGATCCATTTTTCAAAAAAAAGATTGATAAATCTTGTGCAGATGCAAAATTTGTTGCAGTAAGGAATAGGGCTAGTATTATGAGTTTTTTTGTCATCTCAATAGGCTTGTAAAGTCGGGGAATCTAAAACGATGGAATGAATTGGGCAATGATGAAGAAATAAAATATTATTAATATTTTCATACATAAAAAAACATTAATTAAACAAAAAATTATCTTAACTATATCTGTGGGCGATGACGGAGTCGAACCGCCGACCTCTACGATGTCAACGTAGCGCTCTAACCAACTGAGCTAATCGCCCTAAAAAAAAGCATGGAATATTACTATAAGAAATATTTTTTATATCAGAATATTTAAAAAACAATAGTGTATAAAAAACTATTCTTCATTTAAAGAGTTATAATTTTCTAATTGTGGTAAAAAGACTTTATCATAGACAACTGGATTTTGTAAAATACTTAATGCTTTTAAAATATCTTTATCTTTTGTCGCAGACTTTTTCACCCTACCATCATTACCATGAAAATAATTAGCGAATTCAACCATTAACCAATGGTGTAAGTTTTCTTCTTCTCTTTCAAATTGGGTGATAGCAATTTCTTCAAAGTAGGCATCTAAGATATCAACAGCACCCTTTATTTGAAGATTTGTAGAATCCAATTCTATAAGCATATCTTTCATATCTAAATAATTTGATTCGCCTTTCATAAAAACATCTAAATCACTAGAATAAATAAAATCTTCAAAATTTTTCATAATTAAAGTATCAGATTCAACAGTGCTTAATGAATCATAATCTACTTTATGTTTTTGAACATAATTGAAAAACAACCCCTGACGCCAACTTGCTGAAAGAATGGGAGCTACTTGATTAAGAATTACTTCATGGTCTGGCGTTATTCCACCTGCACCTGAAACTTCACGACCGCCTCTAGTAAAAAAGATACTATCTTGCTCAGTTGAGTCAGCTAAAATATCAACGGGTAAATAGCCGGGTTTTTGAATCAAGCGTCCACTCGGGATAAAATATTTGGCTGTTGTTATTTTTAATGAACGATCACGGTCAATTTTAAAAACAGTTTGAACCAATCCTTTTCCAAAGGTAGATCGACCAATGACCACTCCGCGATCTAAATCTTGTAGAGCTCCTGCAACAATTTCACTGGCAGAAGCACTTCCTTGGTTAACTAATACTGTAACATTAATATCATTTGGAACAATTGGATCATATTTACTTTGGTATTTTCGTTTTGATTTTTGAGTCTTCCCTTCCGTCCAAACTAACATTTCCCCTTTTTCTATAAATAGATCAAGTATATTGACAGCTGCATTCAATAACCCACCTGGATTATCACGAAGATCGAGTATAAGACCTGTCATATTTTGGTCAAGCAGATCTTCCAATGCTTTTTCCATTTCTTTATCAGAATTGCGTGAAAAACGAGTTAATCGAATATACCCTGTTTGATTATTTAACATTCCGGAAAAAGAAATATCCTTAACTTTAATATCTTCACGAGTTAGATTGTAATCAATTAATTCAGATTCACCATATCGTTGAATACTTAATGTAACAATCGACCCTTTTTTACCACGAATTAACTTTGCCGCATCATTCATATTCAAATCTTCGGTATCTTGATTATCAATTTTGATAATTTTATCACCACTAATTATTCCGGCGCGTTTTGCTGGCGAATTTTCCATAGGTGAAATAACCGTTAAAATTTTCTCTCTATTCCCAATTTGAATTCCTACACCACCATATTTTCCTTTCGTCAGCATTTCAATACCACTTTTTTCTTCATTCTCGAGATATACCGTATAAGGATCAAGGTCATAAAGCATATTATTAATACTCATTTTGGTAAATGCATCTAAATCAATATCATCAACATAATTAGTTATTAAATGACGGTAAACATCATTGATTAAAGCTTGATTTTTCCGAACTTGTTTATAGATATCTTTTTTGTCTGCTGATACAAAAGATAAAGTAAATAATATGCTGAGTGTTACAGATAATAATTTCTTGGTTTTCATAAACTTTTCCTATTTTGGATTTCACTCCAAATTTTTTGATGAATTTCATCAGGTGATAATACACCATCAATAATAATAAACCGATGTGAGAACATATGCGCCAACTTTAAATATTGTTCCCTAACTTTTTCTTGGAAGCTCAATCCGGCATTTTCGATTCTATCTAAATCGCCATTCGATTGCCTTTTTCTTCCTTCTTCCGAAGTTATATCAATGAAAAATGTTATATCAGGATCTAAATCATAAGTCGCAAATTCGTTTAATTGAACCAAAAAGCCCAAATCAACTCCACGACCACCGCCTTGATAGGCTAAAGTTGAATCCTTAAATCGATCTGCAATGACAATTAGTCCAGAATTTAAACTTGGAATAATAATATCTTGTGTTAATTGGGCACGACTAGCTGTCATAAGAAGTGCTTCTGTTCTTTCAGCCATTTTATCATCACGATTTTTTAAAAGGACTTCTCGGATTTCTTCAGAAATAGGCGTTCCGCCTGGTTCTCGAACTAATAATGATTTAATATCATTTTTATCTAATTGATTCATAAGCATCTTTACTTGAGTGGATTTACCACACCCATCGATACCTTCAAATGAAATAAAAAGTGAACGATTCATATTGTAATTTTCTTTGGATAAACCTTAATGATGCTGATTGATATTATTCTCTTTAAAATAGACATTTGGATCATCTTTGCCCACGAGAATAACACATTCTCCCTTTGGGGGCTTAGTTGTAAAATACGAAAGTAACTCGGAAAGAGTTCCCCTTTTTATTTCTTCATATATTTTTGTTAATTCACGCGCCACAACTGCAGGTCTGTCACCTAGCTCTTCCAGTAATTGTTTTAACGTTCGTTGGATACGTTTTGGAGATTCGTAATATATTAAAGTTGCAGGTTCATCTTTAACTTGATTAATTCTACCTTTTCGACCTTTTTTTGGCGGTAAAAATCCTTCAAAAATAAATCGATCCGTTGGAAGACCCGATGATACGAGTGCAGCCAATAAAGCAGATGCACCAGGTATAGCTTCAATTATAATATCATTAGCTATTGCTTCTCTAATTAATTTATAAGCAGGATCAGATATTCCGGGAGTCCCAGCATCTGTTATAACGGCAAGGTCTTTTCCACTATTTAAATGATCAATTATTTTAGGAATACGTGTAAATCGATTATGCTCATAATAACTAATCAATGGAGTCGAAATATCATAATGAGACATTAATCTACGAGAATGCCGTGTATCTTCAGCGGCGATCATTGGGACATTCTTTAAAGTTTCAATAGCACGGTAAGTCATATCACCCAAATTTCCAATGGGTGTTGATACAATAAAGAGTTTACCGTCTGATTCTTCCACGTTTAGAGTCGAGCCAATGCTTTCCGAGTCATTGATAATCCTAAATCTATTTCTTCTTTTGTAATATTTAAATGTGGGCGAAAACGGATAGAAGTAAAACCACAGCCTAATACAAGCGCACCTTCTTCTTGAAGTAAATTAATTAATTGATCGCGCTGTGATCCACTAGGCAAATCGTAAGCACAAAAAAGTCCACTTCCCCGAACATTGGATACAAGACCTTCAAAATCAGTCTCTAATTTTTGTAATTCCATTTGCAAATATTCTCCATTAATTGCCGCATTTTGGACAAGTCTTTCTTGTTCAATCACTTCAAGGTATAGTGTGAATCGAACCATATCTACCAGATTGCCACCCCAGGTAGAATTAATACGACTAGACTCATTAAAAACATTGTTTTCAACTTCATCTAATCGTGTACCTGCAAAAATACCACAACATTGGGTTTTCTTACCAAATGAAATAATATCTGGACGTGCATCATCCGAAAAATTTTGATGAGCCCACATTTTTCCTGTAATGCCAACTCCAGTTTGAACTTCATCATAGATAAGAAGAATATCATTATCTAATGCAATTTCTTTCAACTTAACTAAGTAGTCATTCCGAAAATGATTATCACCACCTTCGCCTTGAATTGGCTCAAGAATGATACAAGCAATGTCATCAGGATTATTTAAAATAGCTTGTTTTATTTCATTCAATGATTGCTCTTCTAACGCAGCAACTTTAGCTGTATTAGCTTCATTCATTGGGAAAATCATAGATGGGTTACTGACTCGTGGCCAATCAAATTTAGGGAAATATTGAACTTTCCGTGGATCAGGAGAATCTGTCAATGACATTGTATATCCTGAGCGCCCATGAAAGCATTGTTTAAAATGAAGAACTTTTGAACCTTTCTCTCCCTTGCCCTTGGCAATATTAAGACGAACTTTCCAATCGAAAGCAGCTTTAAGTGCATTTTCTACTGCTAATGTTCCACCTGAAACATAAAACGAATATGGTAAATAATCAGGTTGGACCACTCGGCCCATTGTTGCGACAAATTCAGCCATTAAAGGAGAATAAATATCTGAATTTGTTGGCTTATTTATTGCCGCTGATAATAATCTATCTTTATTTGCCAAAACATAAGGATGGTTATAACCAATTGACATAGATGCAAACATGGAAAAAAGATCCAAATATTCTTTTCCTGTATTTCCATCTACCAACCATGAACCATGACTTTTTTCTAAATCAACTATTGGAGACATTCCATCAGCTAGCATATATCTAGCAATCGAATTTCTTGTTTCTTGAAAACTAATTTGACTCATTATTTCTCCTATTCGCTTAAATCGAATTTAATTCCTTGAGCTAACGGTAATTCCGTTCCCCAATTGATTGTATTTGTTTGACGTCGCATATATTGTTTCCAAGAATCAGATCCTGATTCACGACCGCCACCTGTCTCTTTTTCACCACCAAATGCACCCCCAATTTCAGCGCCTGATGTTCCTATATTGATATTTGCAATGCCACAGTCTGATCCGACTGATGATAAGAATTTTTCTGCATTTCGCATATTTAATGTAAACATGGCTGATGATAATCCTTGGGGAACATCATTGTGCATATGAATTGCATCATCCAAATCTGAATATTCCATAATGTACAAAATAGGTGCAAATGTTTCTTCCTGAACAATATCCCAATGATTTTTAGCTTTTATTATTGTTGGATTAACAAAGTTTCCTTTCCCATTTATAGATGAACCACCAAATAGAATTTCACCACCTGATTCTTTTGCTTTTTTAATCGCATTTTCGAAGTCTAATACTGCATTTTCATTGACTAATGGACCCATTAATGTACCATCGGTCAACGGATTGCCAATATTTACTTGTTTATAAGCACTCACCAATCGTTTTATTAATTCATCAGTACGAGAATTATGAACAATTACACGTCGAGTACTTGTACATCTTTGCCCTGCGGTTCCAACTGCACCAAAAGCAATAGCAGGAATGACAATATCCATATCTGCAGTTTCATCTACGATAATACAATTATTTCCACCCAACTCTAATATAGTTTTGCCAAAACGTTTTGAAACAACTTCACTCACATGACGACCCATTCTAGTAGAACCAGTGAATGAAACCATTGGAACTCTAGAATCGTTTATCATTGTTTCCCCCACAGTAGATCCAGGTCCAATCACGGTGCTAAATATGTTGGGGACATTATTTACAGATAATACTTCATTACATATATTTTGAACTGCTACAGCACATAATGGGACAGATGATGAAGGTTTCCAAATAGTTGTATTTCCGCAAATTGCTGCAAGAAAAGCATTCCAGCTCCAAACAGCTACAGGAAAATTGAATGCACTTATTACGCCGACAATACCCAATGGATGCCATTGCTCATACATTCGATGATCCTTTCGTTCTGAATGCATAGTGTTTCCGTAAAGCATTCTAGACTGCCCAACTGCAAAATCTGCAATATCAATCATTTCCTGAACTTCGCCATCACCTTCTTGTTTTATTTTACCCATCTCCAAAGAAACAAGACTTCCTAATGGATCTTTATAGTCTCTAAGTGCATTTCCCATCTGGCGAACCAATTGACCTCTTTCTGGGGCTGGCACTTTTCGCCATTCTTTAAATGCTTCAAGTGATTGTTTAACTACTGTTTCATAATCATTCGTGGAACACTGATAAACAGATGAAATTAATTCATTGGTCGCTGGATTAATTGATTCAATTATTCCTTCTTTTTTTGTCGAGTTCCATAGATTTGGCCCCGCACATGCTCCATAATTTTGATTATCAACACCAAGCTTTTTTAAAAAATCCATAAATTTTCCTTTAGAATATTTTACCATTTCAAATCATTCTAGAAAGTAGAAAATCGCATATTCAATAAACACAATTTCTATTCTAATATAATTTTATAAGGTGAGTATTTATTACCCAGCTCAGCAATTAAATAAATAATTTAATCTAAAATGAGCCTATAAACTTAAACATGAAAAAGGCTGGTTTCGATGAGAATAAATTGCTTTAATTGAAAATTCTATCTTGGAATTGATTCTGGTAAATCAGCAACGACAAATGCCATAATTGCCATGGTTGCTACGCAGCGATTGAATTCGTTATAATCAATTTTATCAAACGTATCTGCATTTGTATGGTGATACCAAAAATATTTTGAACCATCTACTTTTAGAGACATAACCGGCACACCTTCATCATTTAATGGAGCAACATCTGCTGCTCGGCCACCTTTTGAAATTGTATTTGCTCCAACGGGCTTTAATAACTCATGAATTTCTTTTAAAATTTCAAATGCTGAATCTGAACCCGTGAATCCAAAACCTTCAGGTGAAAAAACGCCTCCATCAGATTCAATCGCTAAAACATGCTTGTCCAATTCATTCTTATACAAATCTCTGTAGGCCTTATTGCCTTTTCCCCCGTTCTCCTCATTGGTCCATAAAACACAACGAATAGTACGTTTTGGTTTTAAATTTAATGCTTTAATTAAGCGAAGAGTTTCCCATGCAGCAATGCAGCCACCGCCATCATCTTGAGCGCCTTGACCCACATCCCAAGAATCTATATGACCTCCTATAACTATTACTTCATCTGGAAATTCAGATCCCTTTATTTCACCAATCACATTTCTCGACCAGCGGTTTGCAACCATTCTTGCATCCATCTTTATTTTCATACGAATTTTTCCACCACGTTCACTGATACGACTTAGCATCATTGCATCTTCCATTGTAATAGCCGCATGTGGAATTTCAAGAACACCTTCTTGATACGCCATGACACCTGTGTGTGGTGTATTCATTGACCATGGACCAACAGATCTGACTAAACTCGCCACAGCACCGTATTTCGCAGCTTCACTAGCACCTGAGTACCGATATCCTACCGTCTTCCCATATGTTGTAAATGGAACATTAAACAATACAATTTTACCTTTTGCTTCCTGATTTCTAGTAACAAGATCATCCCAATCTTCAACAATCATAACTTCGGCATTAATTCCATGATCGGGTGTTGCAATACTCCCTCCCAACCCCAACATGGTTAATTCCTTCTTGAAAGGCTTTAGTAAAACGATAGATTCAGTTCCACGAATCCAAGTAGGCACTGAAACATTTTGACCGTGAACATTACTAAACCCATCATTTTCCATTTCTTTCAGGATCCAATCAATAGCATTTTCTAGATTCTTTGAGCCACTTAACCTAGGACCAAATGTATCGCATAAGTATCCCAATCGATTATAAGCTGTGCTATCTGATAAAGCTTTCGAAATTATATCTAAAGAGATAGACTTATAGGTTTCGGGGATTGATTTACCCGAAGATACCGTAATGAAAATGGACGTTATTATAATTATTAATTGTTTCATTTTAATCCTTCATAAGGTTTATTTTTATATATAAAGGCTTTTCTAAATGATTGGAGATCAAAAATAGAATAGCTTTCAAATTTTGATTAGTGTGTTGATGGGAGCCTTTGATCGGCTAAACTATTAAACGTTTTACAGGACAAAAAAAGAAGCGTGAGGAACTACCCACCTTCTTGATTGGAAGAATCAACCAATCGATCTAAAGGCGGTAAGTTTATAATTTCTCGACTAAAGTAGTCTGCAATGGTAGAAATAATATTGCTTATACTAATAACACCGACGGGTTCTATATCATCATTCACGATTGGAACATGACGAAAGCCACCGATATGCATTTTATTTAAAGCATAGGCTATAGGATCTTCAGGAGAAAGAGACTCAGGATTCTCAGTCATAAATTCTTCTACAGTCACTAAATCAAGATCAAATCCCTTCCCTGTCACCTTCAATAACATATCTCTTTCGGTCAAAATACCAATTAGTATTTCATTCTCAATGATTAATAAACAATTTTGTTTTTCTTTTTGTAATTGTTTTAACGCATTCTTGATGCTGGTTCCAGCAACAGCAGTCAATGGGGATTCTAATCCCAGAGAAGAAATTGGATCTTGAATGAGAACGGCTTCTTTCATAAGTGAATCACCTTCAGGAGACTCTAAAGCTTCTGTCCACAGTTCTTCGTCTTCGGATTCTATATTAAAATCATAATTCATGAAGCCGAATATAAATGGGCATTCTTTCAAAAACAATAAGTCAAATAAAATTTTAAAATACTTTAATAATTGAATATAAAAAATTCTGGGTGGAGAGATTTGAACTCCTGACCTCATTGCTCCGAACGACGCGCACTAACCGGGCTACGCTACACCCCGGGTTTTAAAAAAGAAATTTTATGAGAATAAATCCACCAATTAACAGAAAAGTAAATGCAAGAGCCAAAATATTAAAATATTTATCAATAAATTCTCGAATGGGTTCTCCATACAATTTAATCAATCCGGCCACCAGATAAAATCTTGCACTTCGACTCACAATACTGGCAAGAATAAACATCATAAAATTTATATCGAATGCACCTGCGCTTATCGTAAATAATTTAAATGGAATGGGTGTAAATCCTGCAGTGAAAACAATCATAAAACTATATTCATCATATAATAATTTAATTTTATCAAATCCATGAATTGAAAACCCCGGAATATGATCAAAAAAGAATTGAGCAAACTTTGAAAATGTACTATCATTGCTCCACCAAACAAAATGACCTATTCCATATCCAATCAGCGCACCAATAATAGACCCAACACTGCAAATTAATGCAAACCGAAAAGCTTTCTCTCGTTTTCCTAAGGACAACGGAATTAGAAGCACATCCGGTGGAATAGGAAAAAAAGATGCTTCTGCAGTGGACATAACCCCTAAAGCAACTGGTCCGGATGGTTTATTTGCCCAAGATAAAACCCAATCATAAATTTTTCGTACTAAATTCATTTATTTAATCCTGATAGTAAATGCCAATAGCTGACATAATTTCCCTTTGATACGACCTACCTGCAGGTCGATTTAAAAGGCGGCTATCTGCAACCAAAGCACTGGAACCACCTCCGTCAAGATTTAAGGCTTCAACACAATCAAATTGTTTCAACATTAAAGCTAATTCTTCCAAATAAACACCGCGACTATCCGGTTGACGACCATCAACCACCATCAATACCAATTTATTTTCTTTTGTATATCCAACAGCTGATCGAGGTTGTACGCCAGCAATTGGCGTATTAAAAAAAGCTTCTTCTTCTACGGTAACATTAATAATGCCGTCAGAAATTAAAACGGGACCAGCATGAATGGCATCTTTTACATTCCAAAATTTTGCTTGAGCAAATGGAAGAGACTCTATGGGTAAGCCTGGTCTATTATTCAAAGGCATTTCCCATTCGAATATTGAATCATTTTTTGTAGAACACCATGCTATATCAACTGTTCCATTTTTCTTAATTCCAAATGCACCACGATTGATAAAATATCTTGATTGATCACGGATCACTGATGGGCTAGCCGGCTCTTCCAACTGACCATTTGTCTTCAATAATCCTATATGTTGAGTTGGATTTTTATTCATTAAAAAATAGCCTCCATTCATTACGAGTCGAGCGCCTGTATTTTCTAAAAAATTGAGTGGAGTTTCTTTTCTGTCCGAATCTGATGATGATAATACGCGGGCTGAAATGCTTTCTTTCGATAAATCGACTACTGCTACCCATGCTTTTAATGGAATCGTTTTATTTTGTCCCTCATAAACAATAATACCATCAGGTAATGCTATATCAAATTCTGTCCAATTCATTTGAATTTGTTTTTTTCTTTCTATGGGGCTACCACAGTGAATAAAAAAAACCATTAATAGGATAAATACGTTTTTCAATAGACTAATTTGATTAGGACGCTTTTATAATTTTAAATTTTTTGGATCCAATCATTCTTCCTTTTGAATCCAAAATTTCAACGCGCCACTGACCCACTTGATTTAAGAAATTAGTTTTTCGAGTCCAAGAGCGATAAATATTTGATTTTTTTATATTATAATTAATTTTATTCATCATTTTATTGTTATAATACCAAACATGCACCACCCCCTGTTTGATCCCTGTATTCTTAATTCTTGTATAACAATATAACGTATCTACATTATTATTAAATGTAAGGGCAGTACCAACTGGAATTCGATTTTCAATACTTTTACAAATCTGAATATCTCTTAGCTCCAGGGAATTTTCATCTTTTTTCTCATCAGTGTCCTTTATATTTTGTACTGATTCTACCTGTGGTACATCAACCGTTTTTTCATCGATAATCAGACTCTTATTAGTACGTCCAGAATCAAATATTAAAGGTTGAGGCTTAATTATCTCTGAAATAAGTAAATGTTTTTTAGAAAGGTTATCAATCTTTCGCTTAGAAGATTGATTTGTTTTTTTATCCGAGATTAGAATTATATCATTACCTTGTTGAGTATCAAGACTATCCATGTTCAGCAATATAAAAGCCATATAAATAATTCCCAATGGAATGGATGCGCGTGGAATTTGCATCCAAAATGCAATTCCAATTAAAGCTGCTAGGCTTATTGTGATAAATATAAAGTCGGGATTGAACATAAATTGCTATATAAACAGAGTTGAATTTACTTTTTAATAATTAAAAAAAAATAAAAAAGGGGTGAATTATTACCCCTTTTTTTTGTATTAAAAATTATCTTCAATTTGTCGGGGTGACAGGATTTGAACCTGCGACCACTTGACCCCCAGCCAAGTGCGCTACCGAACTGCGCCACACCCCGAAAATTTATTCGGATATAATATTCAATATTGACATCAAATCTTCCTTTATCTTTCGATAAATAACTTGCTGCTTTTCATTGAATGGCTGTTTTTCCTTTACTTCTTCAATAGGTAAAGATTTTTTTGAGATTACAGATCGAGCACCATTAATTGTAAATTTTTTGGTATAAAGCAAGTCCTTGATATTTAAAATGATATCAATATCTTTTTGCCTATAAGTTCGATTTCCAGCACGGTTTTTTGGAGGCTTCAATTGAGTAAATTCTGTTTCCCAATATCTCAAAACATAAGATTTTAATTGAGTTAATTCACTCACTTCCCCGATTGAATAATATAGCTTTTTTACTTTTGGTTGTAGTCTCGTCATAATCAAATATACTTCAAGTTATACTTTAAATTAATAATGATGTTATTCTTGAACAAGGGAAATGAGCCAACTTATTTATTTAAATAGTCAAAATATAGCCGTGATAAAACTTCAGGTGTTTTCTCAATCAAATCCTTGGGCTCAACCATAGCCACACGCATTTGAGTTCTACCTTGATTTGAATCAGAATAGAATCCACCCATAGGAGCAAGTAGTAAAGTGTAGTTCCTCCCATCAATGTCGACTTTACCTTCCGATGCACAGTATTTTACAAAGTCAGTTGCATCAAATATATCATCACAAATATTTCTAAAATCGATTACTAAATAAATAGCTGCTTCTGGGTTAGATACTATTAATCCTGGTATTTCTTTTAATAATTTTCCTCTTATAGAGTACATCAATTCACGATAATATTCTCTTTGGGATTTATACCATTTTTTTAAATCAAGGCTAGATTCATGAGCTAAACTTCCAAATACTTCTTGCCCTATCGCATTAGCGCAAAGGTTTGCTGTATACTCAGAAACTGACTTTTTATGAAATTCTAAATTATCTGTTACAAGTCCACCTATTCGCAACCCACAGGCATTCCATACTTTAGAAGATGATTCAATACTAATTCTATGTCCAGAAATTCCGGGTACATCATTTTCGCTGATTTTCCAAATACTTGAAGATCCATCATTTCCGTAATAAAGTTGTCTATATGCTTCATCACTTACCAACCAGATTCCATATTTTACACATAGTTTAGCAATTTTTATTAGCTGACTTTGATTTAAAAATTGTCCTGTAGGGTTATCTGATGGAATCACTAACAATGAACTTGGTTTTTCAGCAATAATTTTAGATTCAATTTTCTGTAGATCTAAAATAGCAAAATCCCCATTATCCAAAATATCTCTATTCTCTGTTACAATAGGAATTGATAATCTTTTAGCAAATTCAATATAATTCGTGTAAGCCGGATCAAGAAGCATTAAGGGTTTTGTTGATGAAGGTCCACATACGCCTAAAAGCATAATCTCCATCGCTTGAGAACCGCCATCTGTTATCATACAATTCAGATTAGATGTATCAACATCTTCTGAAGCAATAATATTTAAAAAAGAATTTCTTGCTTCGGTGGTTCCTACGCTAGGTGTATACTTAACTACACCATCTTTAAAACCTTTATCTCCCAATTCATTCATCCTTTTTTTCATTGCAGGATACATAGGTAACGATACATTGCCAATTGCAAGATTTATAACTTGAATTGAATCTTTACCTTTCCTTTGAGAAAAAATAATCTGAGCTTGACGAATAGCTGATGGTCGTCTATTTTTAAAGTGATCTGATAATTCTGGTGGCATTAAAATATAATATATTAAATTTGTTGTAAAACAAAAACGGTGAAAATGTTAATAATTTAACATTTTCACCGCTTATTTAATGATTAGTTGAAATCCGTTTTAGAAACGACGTTTCTTAAATGGCTTTCGTCCTCCTCCATCACGACGAGGTGGTTTTGGACGTTCAACATAGCCTTCAGGTTTTTCCAATAGTGCTTTCCGGCTAAAATCAAGTCTACCTTGATCATCAATTTTGATCAATTTAACTCTCATAGCATCGCCAGGTTTAACAACATCTTCAACCTTATCAACCCTATGCCATTCTAATTCAGAAATATGCACTAGACCTTCTCTGCCAGGTACAAATTCAACAAATGCACCAAAAGTCATCATCCGAGTTACAGTCCCGTCAAATTCCATTCCAACTTCAGGTTCGAATGTAAGCGCTTTTACCATTTCGAGCGCATCATTACATTTATCAGTATTTGCTCCAGCTACAGTAACAACACCATCATCATCAACATTGACTTCACATTCTGTGTCTTCAATAATTTTTTTGATGTTTTTTCCACCTGGTCCTATCAATGCACCTATTTTTTCAGGATTAATATTCATTGACATAATTCGTGGAGCGTATTGAGATATTTCATTTGGCTCTGGCATAGTTTCGTTCATGATATTTAGAATATGCATTCTTCCTTCATGAGCTTGTTGTAATGCTTGTTCCATTATTTCAAAAGAAAGACCTTCAATTTTCAGATCCAACTGAATTGCCGTAATTCCATCTGCTGTACCAGCAACTTTAAAGTCCATATCTCCTAAATGATCTTCCATTCCTAAAATATCACTTAAAATTGCATGACGTTTACCATCGGTTATTAATCCCATAGCAATTCCTGCTACATGGCCTTTCATGGGTGCGCCAGCACTCATTAATGATAAAGAACCACCACATACAGATGCCATAGATGATGAACCATTTGATTCCATAATTTCAGATACAATCCGAATTGTGTATGGAAAATCGTCATAATCAGGTAATGCAGGTTTAATGGCTCGCTGTGCTAAATTACCATGACCAATTTCTCGGCGAGATGTAAAACCAATTCGTCCTGTTTCACCTACGCAATAGGGTGGAAAATTATAATGAAGATAAAAATTCTTTTTATAATCTTCATCTGCACTATCTATGATCATTTCATCTCTTTTAGACCCAAGAGTCGTTACAACCAACGCTTGTGTTTCACCACGAGTAAAGAGAGCAGAACCATGAGTTCTTGGTAGAATATCAGGATCAATTGAAATAGGACGAATATCTGATGTAGATCGTCCATCACTTCTTTTTCCTGTCGCAAGAATTTGTTCCCTAAACCCTTCTTTAAAACAAGAATCAATATGAGATTTAATTGTTTTAGTATCATCAGGATAAGATTCTTCAAGAGATGCCAAAACAGATGAAATCATATCATCTTTAGCTTTAGCTCGGTCTTGTTTATCTCCAATATTGACAATATCTTCAACTTGAGAACCAAGTTTTTCGTCAATGGCTGAGATTAATGATGCATCAGGTTCTGGAATTATAAATTCATCTTTTACAACATTCATTTCTGAAAGCAAATCATTTTGAAGTTCAATTATTTCTTTAATCACTTCATGGGCTTGCTTAAGTCCATCAAGAATTTCAGATTCAGTTGCTCCATCCGATTCACCTTCAACCATTACAACTGTTTCTTGATTTCCAGATACCACTAATTCTATATCAGAATCAGCAATTTCAGATCGTGTTGGGTTAATAATAAATTGTCCATCAACTCGACCCACACGAACAGACGCAATTGGTCCATTCCATGGAATTGAGGATGTCATTAATGCTGCCGAAGCACCCACACCAGCGAGTACATCAGCCATATTTTCACCATCACTTTGTAAAACAGTAATCATGATTTGGGTTTCATTTTTAAACCCTTTTGGAAACAATGGGCGAATTGGGCGATCAGTAACACGACTGGTCAGCACTTCATTTTCCGCAGGTCTTGCTTCACGTTTAAAAAATCCGCCAGGAATTTTCCCACCGGCATAATGTTTTTCACGGTATTCAACTTGCAATGGGAAAAAGTTTAAATCTTCCCTCGGTTCTTTTGCAGCATTTACCGCAGCTAAGATTGTTGTTTCTCCATAGGTCACCATTACGGAACCATTACTTTGACGAGCTACTCTGCCCGTTTCTAATCGCATGACTGTCCCAGCGATTTCTTTTTCTTTTATTATCATTTTTATCTTCTTTTATTGTTTATTATTTATGAGTTCTATGATCGCTTAACCGCGTATAGCTAACTCTTTTACTAGTTTTACATAAGAATCTGCATTTGTCCTAATAAGGTACTTAAGCAACTTCTTTCTTTGTGAGACTAACTGAACTAAACCACGACGTGTGTGATTATCTTTTTTATGTAATTTTACATGTTCTGTTAATTCGCGAATACGGTGTGTTAATATTGCAATTTGAACTTCAGACGAACCTGAATCGTTCGCGTCTTTTCCAAATTGATCAACGTATTTTTGTTTATCTTCTTTAGAGATAGGCATTTTCTTTTATACTCCTATTCATACTTACCTTGTAACTCAAGGCATTTTTGTTTATCGTTTATTAATTGAGATTTTAAATCTTTAATGGTCGGAAATTTCTTTTCATCCCTTATTCTTTCTAAAAACTCTATTCTTATTTCTTTCCCGTATAGGTCAACGACCCTATCATGAAAAAAGTGAATTTCCATCACAAGATCTTCTTCATTGAATGTAGGTCTAGTCCCGAAGTTACACATTCCATACAGTCGAAGTCCATTAATCCTTCCTCTTGTAAAATAGACACCGGGTTTAGGCATTAATTGGTTTTTCTCTACTGGGATTACGTTTGCGGTCGGGAAATTTAGTCCTTTTCCTCGCCCTGCACCATAAACTACTTTTGCCAAAAAACCGTAAATTGATCCCAGTTCAAAATTGGCTCGTCGTACAAAACCTTCTTGAATCAGTTGACGAATTCGTGTGCTTGAAATAACATGTCCTTCATCAGAAACGGGTTGAATAATATCCAAACCAATTTTTTTTTCTGCACAATAGTGCTTTAAAAACTCAGGACTTCCTTCCCTTTTATAACCAAAATGATGATCATAACCGATGATAATATATTCAGGATTGAAATTTGGAATGACAGTATGATTCAAAAAATCTACAGCTGTTGTTTCAGCGAATGTATTCGTAAAATTTATGACATGAACTATATCAACACCTAAAGTGTCAATGATTTCCAATTTTTGCTCAATTCCCATAATTAAAGACATTTTATCAGAAGATGAATCTAAAATATGGCGAGGGTGGGGATCAAATGTAACCAAAACAGATGGTAGATTTCTCGCATGAGCATGATTGACTACAGATGTTAATATACCATGATGTCCGCGATGAATACCATCATAAGATCCAATAGTTAAAACTGATGCTGGTAAAGACTTAAATTTATCTAACTGACGGATGATATCCATGATGATTGAAATTCGTCTAAAGATTGTGAATCTTCAACACAAAAACCACCAACCCGTGTTCGTGTTAAAGATAGTAAATATCCTACGGTACCTAATTTTTCAGCAATATCTTTTCCTAATACTCTAACATATGTCCCTTTAGAGCATGTTGCCGAAAACGTTAATTTGTTTTCAGAAAACTTATCCAAAGTAATTTCATTAATTTGAATTTCTACTGGTTCTCTTTTTACTTCAATATTTTTTCGCGCCAATTTATATAATCGTTGGCCCTTTACTTTCTTAGCTGAAAACATCGGAGGAATTTGAAATGTTTTCCCCAAAAAGGTTTTTATAGTTTTTTCGATTATTTCCGATGTGAGCTCAGGAACTGGTTTTGTTTCAATTATGTCGCCTTCAGTATCCAAAGTATTTGTTATTTCACCCAGCTGAATAGTTGCTACATAAGATTTATCTTCAGCTGTTATCATTGTAAGACGCTTTGTATCTTTTCCTGTACCTATAATTAAAACACCTTCTGCGAATGGATCAAGTGTTCCACCATGGCCAACTTTTTTTTCTTTAACAATTCCGCGAATCTTTTTAACAACATCAAAAGATGTCCACCCAACAGGCTTATGAATGTTCAGAATCATCTTCTTCTTTTATTTCCACATCATGGAGTAGTTGATTGATTTTATCACCATAAAGAAGACTATCATCAAAATAGAAATGAAGATCAGGCGTACTTCTTAAGTGTAACTCTGGTCCCATGAATTTCTTGAACGCTTTTCTTTTTTGATTAATTGCAACGTTAATCTCATTATCCGTCTTTTTGCGTCCTAACACACTATAATATACTTTGGCTGTACGAAGATCAGGAGCAACATCAACAAAAGTAAATGTAACGAATCCTAAATAAGAAAGGTTTATATGTTTTGAAAGAATTCCACTTAAAATATCTAGGACCTGATTTCCAACTCGGTCCATTCTTTTATAGGGTTTATTTGATTTCAATTTAGCTCTAGTTTACGCTTCACTTCACGAATTTGATATACTTCAATAATATCGCCTTCCTGAAATTTCTTAATTCCATCGACACCAATTCCACATTCCAATCCTTCTTTTACTTCTTTGGCATCATCTTTATGACGTTTTAAGGAATTAATAAGACCTTCAATTAGCACTTCACCATCTCTAATAATACGAGCTTTACCATTTCTGATAATAAGTCCTTCTAAAACTCTACACCCCGCAATAAAGCCAATTTTAGGAATTTTAAATTGAGTGAGAACTTCTGCTTTTCCAATACTGCTTTCAACTTTTTCAGGTTCGAGCATACCTTCTAGCGCTAATGTTAATTCTTCCACAGCTTGATAGATAACGTTATATGTTCGAATATCCACGCCTGCTTGTCTAGCTTGCAATCTTGCATTAGAACTTACCTGAACATGAAATGCAATAATGACGGCTTTTGAAGCTTCAGCTAAAAGAACATCGGATTCAGTAACCATACCAACAGCTTTGTGAATTACTTTCATGCCAACTTCAGTGTTGCAAATCTTTTCAAGAGAATCTGCCAATGCTTCAACAGATCCATCAACATCACCTTTAATTACCAAGGGAAGTGTCTTCATACTGCCTTCTTTAATCAATGATGACATATGGTCTAACGAAAAGGCCATTTTTTTATGTTCAATTTCACGCCTAATTCGTTGACGTTCACTCGAAACTCGTTTTAATTCTTTCTCATTATCCACAACAGCAAATGAGTCTGCCGCTTGTGGCACCTGATCGTATCCTTGAATTTGAATTGCATCAGATGGCCCCGCTTTTTTTAATCGTACACCATGTTCATTTGTAATAGCTCTAACTTTCCCGGAATAATCTCCACAAATAAATGGATCACCAATTTTCAATGTTCCTTTTTGAATAAGAACAGTTCCAACAGGTCCAAGCCCTTTATCTAATCTCGAATCAATAACTGTACCACGAGCATTACAGTTTTTATTTGCTTTTAATTCTAATACGTCTGTTTCTAATAAAATACTTTCCATCAATGCATCAATACCTTTACCCGTTTTTGCACTAATTTCAATATCTTGAATTTTTCCGCCCCATGTTTCTGTCAAGACTTCATGTTCACTTAATGCACGACGAACTTTTTCCGGATCGGCACCAGGTTTGTCCATTTTATTTATAGCTACTACCATTGGAACGCAAGCCGCTTTTGTATGGCTGATTGCTTCAATTGTTTGTGGCATAACAGCATCATCAGCAGCAACCATAAGAACGACTATATCTGTAACTTTTGCACCCCGAGCACGCATAGCAGTAAAAGCTTCATGACCTGGTGTATCTAAAAATGTTAATATTCGTCCTTTATAATCAACTTTATAAGCACCAATATGTTGTGTAATGCCGCCTGATTCCCCATCTGCTACATTGGCTTCGCGAATATAATCTAATAAACTAGTTTTTCCATGATCTACATGCCCCATTACTGTGATAATAGGAGGTCTTTCGACTGCATTTTTTATATCTTCTTCGGATTCTTCAATTACGAAAAGCTCTTCGCCTAAATCTTTTATTTTTTCTGCAATATATCCAAAATTATCAGCAAGGAGCTCTATAACATCCCAATCTATACGTTGATTTTTTGTTACCAACATCCCTAATTCAATACAGGTTTGAATAATTTCACTAGACGTAATTTCAAAAATTTTCGCCAATTCTTCAACATTTGAAAATTCTGCGACTTTAATTGTTTTCTTTTCCGATGAATCAATGATCTCATCTTCACCCTGAGGACGAGTCCTTTTATGAGACTTCTTTTTAATTCGAGTATCCATTTTCGCCAAAATACCTTTTACTTTGGTTTTAACAGATTTTTGAACTTGACCTCCAGCTCCACCCTTGTTTCCAGCTGGTTTTTTACTTGTTCCAGCTCCAACTTCTGTTTGTATATCTCTTAAATTAACCGATCGAAGTTTTTTTGTTGATTTAAATTTTTTCTTGAGTTCTTTTGCTTTTTTATTTGATTCTGTTTTCTGATCTTTTTCTTTTTCAACTTGAACTTGTTTTAATTTTTCAGTTTCTTTCTTTCTTTGAGCTATTTCTTCTTCTTTTTTACGATCTTCTTCTTCCTTGCGCTTTTTTGCTTGCTGATCATCTTCTTTACGTTTAATGGATTCTTTCTTTTCTAATTCTTGCTGATCAGAAAAAGAGAGTAGTTGAAGTTTTTTTGTACTCTTTTGTTTTTCTTTTAACCGAACATCATGGATTTCTTTTCTTACCTGTTCTTTCCGGAACCTATCAACTTGTTCCCTGTCTTTAACAAATTCACCCATAATCATTTGATGAACTGTATCATCCACTGGAGACATATGGCTTGATACGTTAATTTTACGACTTTTAAGAAAACTAAGAATATCTGTATGAGAAATATTCAAAGATTTAGCAATTTGGAAAATCCGTGTTTTTGCCATGTTTTATTTAGTGTCCTTGGCTATGGTTTCTTCTTCATGTGTAGAATCAGCTAGTTCTTCAGACGGTGTAATATCATCTTCCGTTGAATCATCTTCATCTTCATTTGTTGTCGAATTAATATCTTTATTATTCTCATCTATAAACGAACTAATATCGACACCTTCATCAACGACTTCTTCTAATTCAATTTCTCTTTCTACAAAAGATTGAACAGCTGTATAGATTTCATCTAAAGAATCTTCATCAATACCTTTAATGGATGATAATTCATCCATATCTGCATCAAGTAATTCAGATACAATGCCAATTCCTGCTTTTTCTAAGTTTTTGGCAATTGTTTTTGGCACATCTTCTATGTCCGACAAAGCAGTTTTATGATCTTCTTGAATTCGCTCATATTGTTTAACACCATGTGCATCAATTCTATAATCAGTTATTTGTGAAGCAAGATTGATATTCATTCCATTTCTTCCAATGGCAGCATCAAGACTATCATCATCAAATAAAGCCACACAATATTTCTTTTCATCATCAATAAAAAGTTTTACTGGTTTAGCAGGAGATAAAGCTCTACTTAAAAGGATTTCAGCCTGTTCACTGTAATTAACAATATCAATTTTTTCATTATTTAATTCACGAACAATAGCTTGAATTCGACTACCACGCATTCCAACACAAGCTCCCACAGGATCAATTCTACGGTCATTTGAGCGAACAATAATTTTTGCACGTTCCCCCGCATAGCGAGCAATTGAAGAAATATCAATTATCCCATCTTCTATTTCAGGGACTTCCATTTCAAATAATTTAAACAAGAAATGATTATCACTTCTGGATACAATAATATCCGGCCCTTTGGGCGTTACTTCTACAGATTTAATTATAGTACGAATTGTATCGCCACGACGATATCTTTCAGATTTAATTTGTTCACTTTTTGGCATTCTAAGTTCAGCTTGTTCAATATTGATATAAATACTATCACGTTGAACTTGATGGACAACCCCAATAACAATTTCACCAATCCGGTTGGCATAATCTTCATAAATATAATTACGTTCAACATCACGTAACCGTTGAGCAAAATATTGTTTTGCAGTAGTAACTAACCTTCGGCCAAATACTCGTGGATCAATCACTTCTACAAAAATGTCTCCTAATTCAAGATCAGCAGCATCTGGTTCTATTGCAATAGCTTCAGGTAAAGTAATTTCTACTTTAAAATCGTCAATTTCTTCAACGATAGTTTTTTCTGAATAAATTTCAATTTCACCTTTATCAAGGTTTACAATACAACTATAATTCGAAGAATCGCCATATTCTTTTTCTATAACATATAAAAATAAATCTTCAAGAATTTTAGCAAGTTCTGAACGTTCTACATTCTTCTCTCTCGCAATTTCTGAAAAAACTTCTATGAGTTCTCTATTTACCAAGATGCCTCCCTAGGGTTTATTGAATGAAACTTTTACTTTAGCTGATTTAATTTGATCAAAGGACAAAACTATTTCCTGCCCACTATCCATCAATGTAACAGAAGATTCGTCTGCACCCATTACCTTCCCAGTAATAGTTTTAGACTCTTCACCTTCCATAAAAACTACATTTAATTGCCGATTTATATTTTTTCGATATTGGAATGGAAACGCTAAGGGCTGATCTAAGCCGGGCGTTGAAACTTCCAAACGAAACCCATTTGGAAACCGAGCATCAATTTCTTCATCATCTCTTAACTTCTTAGATAATTTAGTTGTGTCTGCAAGTGTAACTGCTCGTTCCGAATCGATAATTATACGAATATAGTTTCCGCGGGTATCTTCAAAGACATCCACTAAAACCAATTCTGGAAGCAGGTAATTTTCTACGATATTTGTCATGTTATTCATTTTAGATAAAAGAAAAGCGGGCTCTCACCCGCTCTTCAACCCGCAAAATTACGGAATAACAATCCTTTTAACAAGAAATTAGCCGGGAATTTTACCTAGTAATTCTTCTGCTGCTTGCTTCTGAACTGCAGTAATATTTTCTTCAGAAAGAATTGTACTTGCAATAGTCTTTGCCGTCTGACTATCTCCTGATTTTAATATGAGATTCGCTTTTTGTAAACTTAGCATTCTTAACGTATGAGCATCTTCACTTTTCCGGATTCCTTTCTCAATATAATTTAAGGCTGTTTTAGTATCGGCTGCCTGAATTGCAATATCTGCGAGCATAATTGTTGCAGCTGGAATCATCGTTTCAATTGGCTTATCCTTTAAAAATTGAGATAAATATATTTTCGCTTCCGAATAATTTTCTGCTTCAAAATTTAATTTACCCAAATAATATCCTGCTATCTGGGAACTACGAGTCCCTTTAAACTCTGAAGTCAGTGTCTCTAATTGGAATTGTGCATTTTCATTATCTCCAATATCTAACGCAACTAACGCTTGTCCCAATGCTTCACTGGCATTTTCATTTTTTTGAGATTGTTTCTCTGAGATTACATTATATCCAATTACAATTATAATGAGAGCGATGGCAGCCTTCATATAGATTGACTTACTTTCAGAAATATGAGTTTGCGCTTTATCAATTGATTCTAAAAATGGATCTCTTTGAATTTCTTTTTTTGTAAATTTCTTAGTTGGCTTTAACATTTCTTTCCTTTTACATTTATGTATTCATAGTACCCTCGGCGGGAATCGAACCTGCATCTAATGCTTAGGAGGCACTTGTTCTATCCATTGAACTACGAGGGTATATATTAATAAAATCCGACGAAAAACATTCGAATTTCACTGACAAATTTACTTCATTTATTTTTCAATAAAAGAACCAATCAGCGATAATATTTTCATCAAATCTTTCAAAAAATAAAATCTATTTCAGCAATATCATTTTCTTTGTTTTAACAAAATCCTGTGATTGAATGGTATAGAAATACAACCCGGCACTCACCGACTGACCTCCATTATTTGTCCCATTCCATTGGATAGATTTATAGCCAGCATTTTGCTGAACATTAACCAAATTCTTGATAACACGACCCATCATGTCATAAACCGTAATATTAACAAGTCCGTCTTCCGGTAAATCATATCGTAGCGTTGTGACCGGATTAAATGGGTTCGGATAATTTTGATGAATTTTATAGGACTTTGGAATCTCGCTTCCATCAGCTAATCCCACAGATTCTATAATTACAGACACCACGTTAGACCAACCTGACCAATTGCCAACAAATGCCGACACTCTATAATAGTACATCACATTAAATTCTAGATCATTGTCTGTATATGTATTTTGTGTTACGTATTGTGTCATCACATCCGATTCAAATTCCGGATCGGTGGATCGTTCAAGCGCATAATATTGTACATCTTCTGTAGGGTTCCAAACCAAAATCACAAATGTACCCTGATTATAGATTTGAAGTCCTGAAACTGCAGTCACAAATTCATGTGATCCCATATCCGGTGCAACGTCAAAATAATCGGAAATATCTTCTGTCCCATCTCCATCCAGATCTGCTATGCCAGCATCAATACAAGGCGACCCATCTTGGAGGAAGAAATCTCCGTCATTTGCATCCACAAAAAGTGGATTGGAATTGATATTTCCATACCCACCGTAGCCACCTTGGACATCGCTGTAATCAACAGAAATTGTTCCACCACTAGCAGCTCCCACTTCACTGGGAGTACCATTGCCCCAAACAATAGAATTGATAACTGAGACTTGGCTTTCCATGATTGATCGAATTGCACTGCCCTGATTTGTTGAATTACCGGTTACCGTACAATTAGAGATAGTTGCAGGAGTTCCAAAAATATTGATCGTATTCCAGTTGCTGGAATTGTTGGTAATCGTACTGCGAGTCATAGTAAAACTATCAGTCCAAGCAACCAAAACACCACCGCCACTAGAATTACTTGCTGTTGAAATGTTATTCGCAATAAGGCAGTTATTAATCACAGGATTGCCACCCCACATGGCAGCAATACCACCCCCGCCGTAATCAGGAGTTCCGGCAGTGTTTCCTGTAATGGTGCAATTTTCGATTGTTCCATTGGAAAGCATCCAGATTCCTCCTCCAGAATTTGCAGCATCATTATTTGAGATGGTTACATTATCCAGAGTTGGGTTTGCTTCATTCATCCATACAAGACCACCACCGCTACCATCAGCTGAATTATTACTAACGATAGAATTTGTTAAAGTCCAAGTTGACCCAGATGCATCCGAAAAAATCCCGCCACCATGAGTCGGTGCATAATTTTCTGTAATCGTCATATTATTATATGTGCCACTACCACTTGCTAAAAAGATGCCTCCACCGTGCCCCATATCATTATTCTCTCCAAAAAGGCCAAGAGATTCATTGTTATTTATATCCACATTTGACATATCTAAAGAAGAAACGTAAACAAACATCCCACCGCCTAAAGCACTGGTTTGGTTATTTCTAATTTCCATGTTATTGAGTTCAGGTCCATTCACGCGAAATACACTAACGCCACCGCCATTGTGAGAATGATTATTCTCTACAATCACATTTTCTATGACAGCATTATTTGTTCCAA
Source organism: Fidelibacterota bacterium (assembly GCA_018649625.1). Classification (GTDB taxonomy): domain Bacteria; phylum Fidelibacterota; class Marinisomatia; order Marinisomatales; family UBA1611. Next base: position 41,506 of record JABIHN010000011.1, read on the forward strand.
CCACATTATAATCGTTATTGAACATATCATTGGCAGTCAATAGAAGCGCTCCGCCTCCCGTACACCCATGACTTTCTGAATAGCCACCGGTTAAAGTCAGATTAGCTACATGAACGTTTTCCACTTCCTTGATAATCAAAACACCTGACTGATTATTCACATCAGCTGCAGCATCTAAAATAGTTGTTTCCATTTCGGCTCCAACGAGATGAACATTATCCGGCAAAATGATTGGAAAAACTTCATTGGTGGATGCTTTAGAATAAACACCGGGACCGATGTGAATTGTAGTCACTTCATCAGATTCTTGCTTCACCATGGTCAACGCATGGACAATAGATCTAAATGGAGCAGATTCAGAACCGACATTACTATTATCACCAGACGGCGAAACATAATATGCGTTCTCTTCAATACAATTCCCTAAAATATCATTTTGAATATAATTTGCATCATCTTCTATGGATCTGAGAACAAAATCATTTACTGTGCTTGATTCACAATCAATATTTTCAAAGACACTGCCACTCACATCAATGGATCCTTCGTAGCCAAAAGAATAAAAATTCTCACCATCGCCGCTACTGTTACTCTCAAAATAATTATTCTGGATATTTAGCTCTTCTGGTATATCTCGGCTATTGCTATTACTCTGATTTGCATTGTTCCTATCTTCATCAAACTCAATATCATCATCAGCAAAATGACTGATGGCGCCGCCATTTGCGGTATTTTGTCCTGTATCACCAGTAAGCCCATTATTCATAAATCGGTTGTAATTAATTGTCGGATACGCTTTATAAATTAGGATCGCGCCACCGGAACGTTCTTGTTTCTGAGCACAATCGTTAGTTATTAACATAGATGTCCCGTTCCCATCCTGGAAAGTAAATCCAAATATCGTTGGTTGAATGTCACCATCGCGAACAATCAGACAACTTCCGTTTTGGGCGCCACTTATTACAGTATTAATAATGTTCTCATTATTGTAAAATTCGAACTCAATGTCATCATAAATGGCATGGCTGGCGAGCACTATCTCATTTTCGAGAATTAGGTTTTCGGTGTAAGTGCCCGGAGCAACAAGAATTGTGTCACCATCTGCAGAAGCGTTA
>JABIHN010000012.1 GCA_018649625.1 Fidelibacterota bacterium
ATCCAATTTTATGGATTCTATAGATGAAGGAATTGTAAATTTGGTGAAATGCCCGGTTCTAGTTGTACAAAAATAATGGAAATTTATATTTTTGTTTAATTTTCTATTAGTTAAAATCATTTATGTTTTACAAAAAAGCCCACCTTTTAGGTGGGCTTTTTTTACACTATAAGTAGCGGAGGAGGGACTCGAACCCCCGACACCCGGATTATGATTCCGGTGCTCTAACCAGCTGAGCTACTCCGCCAATTAATTTATAGCAATTAAAATGCTCATTATCTTAAATATCTATTAGATAGCTGAAAATTGCTCGGAAAATTAGGAGGTGAATGGCTTGAAATCCAACGGGATTTAATGATAAAAATTGTAATAAATATTGTTATTTAAGACCCGATTATCACTTGTAATTTCTGCCACTAATTTATTAATAAAGGAGTTAATTATGTATTCTTCGATTGATCAATTTATGGATGTTGTAAAAACAAAAAACCCTGGTGAAACTGAATTTCATCAAGCAGTTCATGAAGTGGTTGAATCTCTTTGGGATTATCTTGAAGACAACCCACATTATTTACATGCGAAGGTATTGGATCGAATGATTGAACCGGAACGAGTAATCTTATTTCGTGTGCCATGGCGGAATGACCGTGGGGAAGTAGAAGTTAATCGTGGATATAGAGTAGAATTCAATTCTGCGATTGGACCTTATAAAGGCGGACTCAGATTCCATCCTTCTGTCAATTTATCGATTTTAAAATTTTTAGGATTTGAACAAGTATTTAAAAATAGCCTGACCACATTACCTATGGGTGGTGGAAAAGGCGGATCAGATTTTGACCCAAAAGGAAAATCAGATAATGAAGTAATGAGTTTCTGTCAAAGTTTTATGACTGAACTTTCTCGTCATATTGGCGCTGATACAGATGTTCCAGCCGGTGATATTGGAGTTGGTGGACGTGAAATTGGTTTTATGTTTGGTCAATATAAACGAATTCGAAATGAATTTACAGGTGTCTTGACAGGAAAAGGACTAAACTGGGGTGGGTCATTGATTCGCCCAGAAGCGACCGGTTATGGGTGTGTATATTTTGCTGAAGAAATGCTAAAACATGTTGGTGATAGTTTTAAAGGGAAAACGGTTGCTATTTCAGGTTCAGGTAACGTGGCTCAATATGCGACTGAAAAAGCAACTGAATTAGGTGCGAAAGTTGTAACTGTGTCAGACTCTGCAGGATCGATTCATGATCCTAATGGAATTGATAATGAAAAACTAGCATGGATTATGGATTTGAAAAATAATCGTCGTGGACGAATCAAAGAATATGCAGATAAATTCGGTGCAACCTATCTAGAAGGTCAACGACCTTGGAGTGTTGCATGTGATATTGCTTTGCCATGCGCAACTCAAAATGAAATAAATGATGAAGATGCAAAAACACTTGTTTCAAACGGCTGTAAAGTTGTGTCAGAAGGTGCAAATATGCCAACTGAACCAGAAGCGGTAGATGTATTTTTGAAAGCTGGAGTCTTATTTGGTCCTGGAAAGGCAGCTAATGCAGGTGGAGTAGCGACAAGTGGATTAGAAATGAGTCAAAATAGTATGCGACTAAATTGGAGTCGAGAAGAAGTTGATGGTAAACTTCATACAATTATGGAAAATATCCACAAAGCATGTGTGACCCATGGTACAGAAGAAGGTGGCGTGAATTATATAAAAGGTGCAAACATTGCAGGATTTATTAAAATTGCTGATTCAATGCTTGACCAAGGTGTTGTATAAATAAAGTTGGTCCAGTCCTTTAGCTTGTCGGATGTGAAAAATTATTCGACAAGCTAAGAGGATTTTTTAAATCCCGCTTGATTCCTCTTCATCCATAATTTCAAGCTCTTCGGGTTCAGGCTTATAAATGAAGCCCTTTCCTGTCGTTCCATCTAATGTAACTAAAAATGGATCTTCAAATCGATACCAATCTACATATGTTTTTGATTGAACTAAATTTTCTTTAGGTAACCAATTCAAGTTTAATATATCAATTCTTCTTTTTGGATCAATAGTGAAATATGCTACATGGAGACTTGTAATATTTTGAAAAAAGTGACTTCCGAATGATGGATCTACAGGCATATCTGTTCGACCAACTTCTATGATTACTTTTGCTTGAGAAATTTGTTGCCACTTGACCGGAATTCCTAACCAAGGATCGGCTGAACCCCATCGACCGGGTCCTGATAAAATATATTTTTCTTTCAATCCAAATTGATTATTTATTTTTTCTACTTCTTTGGCGATTTCAGACGTTTTAGCTGGATCAAATGTTTCGGGTCGAACAACAACAATGTCATAGACTTGATCAATTTTCCCATCGCCTAAAGTTATATTACTCTTGCATATAGGGTCTACATTTTTTGGATTGAATTGAATTGACTTTAGCCCTGTCAATACCATTGGCTTAATCTGAAGTAAACAAAATTCAGGTGTTTCATTTTTTTTCAAGGTGACGGCAAATTCAATTTCAACTGGGCAACCAAGCGCAGCTTTTCCTAGTGTTAACATGCGATTTGAAATTTCGGCTAACGGAATTGAATTCCATTTTAAAATAGGGGCAAAAGAAACAATTCGGGTTCCAATTGTAGCTAAAGAATCTCGAAGTGTATTGTCATCATTCGAAATGACGCTACCTAGCCATTTTAAAGATCCATCTTCTTCTGCAACCTTTAAAGAGAAAGATGAGAGATCATCTTTTGAGTTATTCTTTGAAGACTTAAGAGATAATCCGTAAAACACATTTTGAGAATTTTGTTTGGTAGCTTTAATAGAAAAAAATTGTGGAAGAATAGTTGGATATTTGGGTGAAACACGTAAGCATTTCTCACCATCCACAATTGTTCGTCCAAATCCTAATGCAAGGTACACAACACCTTCATCCCGTTTCATATAAGAGACAGGATAATAGTTGATGCTCTTTAAAACACCACTGAATGTAGGATAAAATCGTTTTTTATCATAAGATTGTCCAACTATTTCTTGTATAATGACTGCCATTTTTTCTTCTTCAATTCTATGAGCTGTTGTATCTAGTAATGATTTGGCTTCACCTTTAAATGTTGAAGCGAAGACTAGTTTTATAGCTGTAATCAATTGATGTAATCTTTTTTTAGTTGACCGTGAATTATTAGGCAACATAATAGTTTCATAAGACCCAGCCAAAGGTTGGTACTGTGAATCTTCTAATAGACTAGAAGATCGTACCGCCAGTGGGCTTTTATTATCCTGGATAAATGTTTCAAGCTTGAGCATGAGGTCAATAGATAGGCGAGCTTTTTTAAATGCTCTTTCTATTTTACTAAAATCGGTATTATTGAGAGCTTTTTCCCATAAATGATTGTCCTTCATAAATTGATCAAATTCATGTGTACCAATAATTGCACAACGAGGTATTCGAATTTTCACACTTTTGAATTCATCATTGATTTCAGATTTGTGAACCATCATTCTTGCGAATGCTAACCCTCGCGCCTTGCCTCCTAATGATCCTCCAGATAAACGAAAAAAGTCGGATTTTTCTTTATTCAATCGAGCAGATGAATAATCTAGTACTCGAGTATCTGACATATTATCATCTGAAAGTAAACAGTCAAGCAAGTATTTCCTAAGTTCATTAACTGATTTGAAATCATTTGTAAAAATTGGACGTAGTTTAGTTGCAAGATTAAATTCAGTTCTAGCGGCAAGCCAATTTGAAAAATGATGTCTTTCAGCATGATAAAGAAGAGACTTATTGGGGATTGTTTCGATTTGAGTTCGAAATTCATTTAATGATTTTGCTCGTCCAACTTCTTTTTTATTGGGAAGGCGAAAAACAAAATCTCCAAAACCAAAATTTTCTGTGATAAATGCTCTAAGGTCAATTAACAGAGTTTTTGAGCCTTTATGTAAAAAGGATGCATTTACTTCTTGGGCCATTTTTTTATTGGCAATTTCGGTAGATTGAAGCATAAAAGGCATTGATGGGTCAATTCCTCTTACCCATTTTGCGAATTTTAATCCCGCTTCGGGATCTTTAATCCCATTTTTTGGAAATCGTACATCTGAGATGACACCAATCATATTATTTTTATATTTTTTAATGAATCGTTGTGCAGTTTCGAAATGAGGGGTTAATAATATTTTAGGACGTCCTCTTAAATGTAAAAGACGTTGTGATTGGCTTAAACTTCTGTCCATTAGATTTTTTGATTGATACATAATTTCTCTATAAATCAAGGGTAATATCACAGAGTACATTCTTGGCGAATCTTCAATGAGTAAAATAGCTCGAACATCACCTTTACCGATATCTTGTTTTGCGTTTCTTCGATCTTCAATATATTTAATAATAGCCGGAAAAACACTGGCATCACCTGACCATACAAATACTCGATTAATCGATTTTGGTGTAATGGTATCAGGAAGTTGTTTTAATTCAGTTTCATCAAATGCTAAAAGAATGACCGGTTTTTTAGGATATATCTCTTTTATAGCTTTCCCTAAAGATATGGGATCTTGATCTTCAATACGTAACATGACTATCACAAGGTCGAATTTCTTTTTAACCATGATTCCCATGGCTTCATGTCCAGTCGTAACGCGTGTAACTCTTGGTGCATAATTGAAATTCATTCCAATATATTCGGTCAGAATTTGTTCAGTAAGGTGTCCATCCTCTTCTAGAATAAATGCATCGTATGGACTTGCAACGAGTAGAATTTCATGGATTCGATGAGACATCAAATCTTGGAAGTTTCTTTTAGAATTGGTTCCGACGAAAAAATCAGGCATGGGTGAAATTACCGCTCCTAATCCATCCCGTCCAAAATGATTTACCTTAATTTAATATTATAATAATAATCTGTTTCAACCTTTGAATGTTTTTTATAACTCCCTTAATTTCTATTCATAATTATGAGTATTTTTACAATAAAATCCCCATCTGTTTCTTTGGGAAATGCTTTTATTAGTTTACTTTTCCCAAATCAGTGTTTAGTCTGTAATAGTGGCGAATTTTACTCTCAAGATCCAATTTGTTCAAGATGTATTAAACTATTGGTTCCTTTAAATATTGAGAATAGAGTAAAAGAATTAACAGTTAAAGATCATATTGATTTTGCATACGCAGGATGGGAATTTGGCGATGAATTAAGAGTTGCAATTCATTCACTTAAGTATGATGAACGTGCTAAAATAGGGTTATTTTTAGGCAAAGAATTAGGCCAATATTTAGGGCTTAATCTTATTCAATCATTGGATGGGCTAATTCCTGTTCCGCTTCACCCGGTTAAATATAGAGAACGCGGTTTTAATCAAGCAGAATGGATTGCCAAAGGTCTAGGTGATAATTGGAATCAACCAGTTTGGAATAATTTGATAAAAAGAGTAAAACATACTGAATCGCAAACAACTCTAAATCGAGACGAACGATTGAATAATATGAAAACAGCATTTCAACTGAATAAAGATGTAAATGGAAAAATAATTGGTATTGTGGATGATGTATTAACTACTGGATCCACTATATCATCTATGGCTAACGTTTTAAAAGACGGTGGGGCAAAACAAATAATTGCTTTAACTGTCACAACACCATTGGATAATAATGATTCGTACCCTAAAAGCATTTGATTTAAAAGGCAAAAACATATTAATACGTGTGGACTTTAATGTGCCGATGAAAAATGGAAAAATTTCCAATAATTTCAGAATTAAGGCTGTACTCCCAACAATAAATACATGTTTAGAAGGTGGAGCATCTGTTGTGCTAATGTCCCATTTGGGAAGACCTTCCGGAAAAGTTGATCCATCATTAAGCTTAATGCCTGTTGGTGAAGAGTTAGCAGGCCTTTTAGAAATGCCAATCAAGTTCTCCGATGATTGTATCTCGAATGATGCAATTGATAATTCATTAAGTCTAAAAGCAGGAGAGGTTCATTTATTGGAAAACCTTCGTTTTCATAATGGTGAAAATTTGAATGATAACTATTTTGCATCCAGATTGGCAAGACATGGGCAAATATTTATTAATGATGCATTTGGTACTGCACACCGATATCATGCGTCAAATGTAGGTGTGGCTTCGCATTTTAAACATGCTGGAATTGGTTGGTTAATGGACAAGGAAATTAATTTTTTAGATCGTTTTATGAAAAAGCCTAATCGTCCTATGACACTAATTTTAGGGGGATCTAAAGTTTCAAGTAAACTGGGACTAATTCATCAGTTTATGGAAAAAGCAGATCATATAATTATTGGTGGAGGAATGGCATTCACTTTTTTAAAAGCGAATGGAAAAGAAGTTGGTGGGTCACTTGTAGATGAAGATTTGATTCCAACAGCAAAACAAATTTTAAATTTGGCAAGGACAAGTCAAGTTCGACTTCATTTACCTGTAGATGTATTTTGCGGAAAATCACCATCTGATACTAATCCGAAAGGAACATTTAAAATTAACGATATTCCAGCTGACCTTATGGGTTTGGATATTGGAATAGATACAATTACTAAATTCAAAGATATTATTAGTTTGTCACAAACGATAGTTTGGAATGGACCATTGGGTGTCTTTGAAGAAAAAGAATATAGCATGGGAACGCGAGAAATAGGTTTTCATCTGGCCAATTGTGTTGATAATGGACAGAAAGTAATAGTTGGAGGTGGAGATACTTCTGCAGCCACTGAAAAATATGGATTGAGTAAATTGATGACCCACGTTTCCACTGGCGGGGGCGCATCATTAGAGTTATTAAGTGGAAATCAATTACCTGCTTTGAAAGCATTGGATTCTTAATATGAAAATTAAACCTATAATTGCTGGAAACTGGAAGATGCATAAGAGCCCATCTGAAGGAAAAACATTTATCAGCTCTATCAAGAATTTGCTTTTGGATTTGAAACATGTATCAGTTATTTTCGCCCCGCCTTTTACAGGGCTTTTTGATATGGATGTTATGCCACCGTTTTATTCCGCGGCACAAAATTGCCATTGGGAAGAAAAAGGAGCTTTCACCGGTGAAATATCTGTTTCTATGATTCAAGATTGTGGAGCAGAGTATGTAATCCTAGGTCATTCGGAACGTCGTCATGTTTTTAGTGAATCTGATAATTGGATTAATAAAAAGGTAAAAGCTGTTTTAGCCGGCGAATTAAAACCAATCTTATGTATTGGGGAGACGCTTGATCAACGGAATGCAATGGAAACAGATTTAGTTTTGAAAAGTCAATTGGAATTAGGCTTGTCAGGTGTTAATTCATTGGAAAATATTGTTATCGCTTATGAACCTGTTTGGGCCATTGGAACAGGTGTTACTGCTGATAAAAATCAAGTTGAATCAGCACATGCAACGGTCAGAAATATTTTAAATGAATTATTTCCAAAATCGGAAAATATTCACGTATTATATGGTGGATCTGTAAATCCTGGGAATGCTGAAGAATTAATTCAGGTTCCAGGGGTAAATGGTTTTTTAATAGGCGGTGCAAGTTTAGATGTTGAATCATTTACATCTATAACCCAAATCGTAGAAAATATTCAATAGAGGAAAATATGACAGGATTTTTAATAGCACTTCACACCTTAGTAAGTTTTTTACTTATTTCAGTAATCTTGATGCAGGCAAGTCAAGGTGGTGGTTTATCAGGTACTTTTGGTGGACAAGCCGCTAGTTCAGTTTTAGGCGGACAAAATGCAGGAAATGTATTAAGTCGAATAACAACATGGCTTGCTACTTTATTTCTTTCTCTGGCTGTCGTTATTAGTATGCTAAGTGGCCCTTCATCAAAAGATACAACTTCAATTGTTAAGCAAGCTGCTGAAGATAGACCAATTGTTCCATCAACAGAACAAATACAACCTAACAGCGATGCAACCTTAGATTTAGGCGGCGATCAATAATCAATTTGCCGAAGTGGTGGAATTGGTAGACACGCATGCTTGAGGGGCATGTGGCCTTAAGGCTGTGCCGGTTCGAGTCCGGCCTTCGGTACTTTTAAAAACCGTTTCTAAATATTAAAATATTATGGAAATGGTTTTTTTTATTTTAAGAAAAATAAGTTCAAAAATATTATAGATATAATAACGTGTATATATCAGAACTAAAAATGCATGGCTTCAAATCTTTTGCCAATAAGGAAGTCATGAAACTTGGCCAAGGAATCACAACAGTCGTGGGTCCAAATGGTTGCGGTAAAACCAATATTGTTGATGCTATTCGGTGGGTATTGGGCGAACAAAAATATAGCGTTCTTCGTAGTGGAAAAATGGAAGATGTGATTTTTAATGGTGCAGACGGAATAAAACCACTCAGCGTTTGTGAAGTTTCTATGACTGTTCATAACAATGCAGGAAAACTTCCTATAGAATATAATGATGTAGAAATTGCCCGCAGAGTTTATCGTAGCGGTGAATCCGAATATTACTTGAATAAAACTCAATGTCGTCTAAAAGATATTCTGGATTTATTTGTAGATACTGGAATGGGGACTGATGCTTATTCTGTGATTGAATTGAAAATGATTGAGCAAATTTTATCTGAATCTGGAGATGATAGAAGAAAAATGTTCGAAGAAGCGGCAGGAATCCATAAATACCGAACGCAACGAAAAACCACATTAAGAAAATTTGAAGCTACCCGCTCTGATCTTGAGCGCATTAAAGATATTATAGCAGAAGTAGAACAAAAAGTAAATAACCTTAGTTTACAGCTAAAAAGATTTAAACGGCATGCTACTTTAACAGAAACTCTAGAATCGAAAGAAATGGATTTGGCTTATCTTCAAGTGCATCGATATCGATCTGTTGTTGCTCCACTTCAGGCAAGGATAAAAGAATTTCGCCACTTGAGAGAATCAAAGACATCAGAGTCATCAGTTCACGAAAAAGAATTAATTCAACTTCAAAGTGCTTACAAAACACAAGAAGCTGATCTAAATGTTATTCAACAAAAAATGTATGAAATGAATAAAAACCGTGAATTATTTCGGAATAAAATATTAGTTTGGGCAGAACAAGGTCGAGGGTCCTTATTGACGATTGATCGTCTTGAGAGAGAAAGAGGTATCAATAATTTAAAAATTGATAGTTTAAAGCAATTAACACTTGATTTTGATAAGGAAATGACTGACTTGGAACCAACAATTGAAGCTCAGTTGAATTCCTACAAAACAGAAAAAGACGCTTTTAATAAAATCGAAAATACCTATAAAACTACAGTTCAAGTATTAGATGACGCTCAAAACGAGCGTTGGAAATTGCAACGTAAATTAGCAGATGATAGATCCTTATTTGATCGAACATATGCCATAGTTGAAGATAAAGAATTATCTGTTGATAAATTAAATGTAAAAGTATCAGAGTTAATAGACGAACAAAAATCACAAGTTTCAAATGAAAAGAAATTGATTGATAATAAAAATAAAGCTCAATCCGATTTACAGATTATTAAAGCAGTCCTTGGGAAAACAGAATCAGAATTGCAAGCATTTCAAGACTCTCGTGACTCTATATCTGAGGAAAGGCATGCCATCTCTGCCCAAATAAAATCACTTAAGGGGCAGCAAGAATTTTATCATGAGTTGGTTGAGTCAAAGGAAGGGTTCCCTGAAGGCACTCGATATGTATTGGAAAATCCAAAACTATTTTCAGGTGTGTTAGGCACAGTAGCAGATATGTTTCAAGTTGATGCCAAATATAGAGATGCATTGGAATCTGGATTAGGTGACTTATCCCACTGTTTAATTGCAATTGATAAAAAAGCGGCTTTGGATACTTTAGTAATCGCAAGAGAATATAAAGCCGGAAACTTCACTATTATTCCATTGGAAGAAGTATCAAAATTAAAAACAGTATTGAAAGAAATACCGAAAAATGAATTAGTGTTAGGTCGCGCATCGGATTTGATTACGACCAGTAAGTTGGTAAATCCTTTGGCTGAATATCTTTTGGGAAATTTATTAATTGTGAATGATTTGAAAAAATCGTTACTCTCCGAAAATTTAAATGGATGGGGATTAGTGGATCAATCTGGGGCTTATTCTGGAAGTGATATGATTTTGAAAAACCGTCAAGTTTCCGAGCATGGGAATTTGATGGGAAGACAGAAAAAATTAAATTTTATTTCAAATGAATTAATAAAACATACCAATAAAGAATCTGATCTGATTGGGAAATATGAAAATGTATTGAAAGAAATTCAGTCTTGCCAATCAAATTTAAAAAACAATCTCCTTGAAATTGAAAAATGCGAAAATATTTCATCAAGTATAGAAACGGATATAATTAGATTTGAATTTCGTCAGACTCAAGTTAGGGATGCAATTCAATCTGCTAAAGTTGAATTGAAAGAAACAGCTGATTTGTTAAAACAATCAAAACATGCATTGAAATCTTTACAACCTGCAATGGATAAAGCACAAAATAAATTAGACTCTTTTCAAGAAAAAGTCGATAAAGCAAATGATGATATGCTTATTGCTAGAAAAAATAGGGATGAATTTCAACAAAAAGTTCAGGACGCTCGTATCAAATTGATTGAGCTGGAAACTCGGCGAGATCAACTTTTTTTTAAAAAAACATCTGGAGATGAATCGAGTAATGAATTAAAAAATCGTCAAAATTCAATAAAAGAAGAAATCAAAGATCTACAGTTACAAAAGAAAAAATTAGATACTGATATTTCTTCAGGCGAAAAAGAATTAGATATATTAAACGCTGAGATTCAAAAACAGCGATCTATCTTAGATTTGAAGCAATCTGTTTTTAGAGAAACCTATCAAAATATTGAAGAAATTCAATCTCGCATTGCATCGGAACAAAGAGATCGTGAACAAATCCTTGAAGAATTAAAAAATTCTGAATTAGAAGCATCGGAAACAAATCAGCGAATAAAATTAATTGAAGAACGAATTCGTGATCGATATAATAAAAAGATCGCAACCGAATTAGTTGTGGATGAATCTGAAGATACGGTAGCAGTCGAAATTGATAAGGTTCAACGGAGTTTGGAAAATATTGGTCCAATTAACATGGCTGTTCAGGGTGAACATGATGAAGAAAATGAACGATTGGAAATATTATCAACTCAAAGAGAAGATCTAATTGAAGCAGAAGAGAATCTTCGAGAGACAATTAGAAAAATTGATAAGGTTGCTAGAAAAAGATTTCAAGAAACTTTTGATTTGATTAAGAAAAATTTTGAAAAATTATTTCAATTATTTTTTGAAGGTGGAACAGCAACATTAAAAATGATAGGTGATCCAGATCCGTTAGAAGCGGATATTGGTATAGAAGCTCAGCCACCAGGTAAAAGGAATACTTCTTTACGCCTTTTGTCCAGTGGCGAAAAAGCATTAACAGCAATTTCACTTCTTTTTTCGATTTATCAAGTTAAACCTAGCCCTTATTGTATTTTAGATGAAGTAGATGCACCTTTGGATGATGTAAATATCCATAAGTTTACAAAAGTACTTGCTAAATTTTCCGATGAAACTCAATTTATCATTGTTACACATAATAAATTAACGATGGAAATTGCTGATTATATGTATGGCGTTACTCAGGAGAAGAAGGGAGTTTCACAGCTTGTTTCTGTGAATTTTAATTAATTTAATTTCAATTATTAATCGTATGATGAAGAATCAAAGTATTATGTATTATTTAATAAATTTAGTTTATAAATATATAAAAATTTTACATTCAAGCTTCTTGGATAAGAAACCAATTAGTTTGTAATTTACTAGGCTCTACACCTAAATAAAATTATGATAAAAAGTATGACAGGATTTGGTCGAGGCTCTTATGGGCAAGAGACCACTAAAATTAACGTTGAAATACGTACAGTAAATTCTCGGTTTCTTGAATTGAAATTACGAGGACTAAATTTAAATCCATCTCTAGAACATAAAATTCGAAAATTGCTTGAATCAACTCTTCAACGTGGAAATGTTCAAGTTCGATTCGAAATTAATTCAGGATCAGATTCGACAAAATTGAGTTTTAATAGAGAACGATTTGAAATTATTCAAGATGTCATTAAAAAGATACATGTAGATTATGGACAACGTATGAGTTTGAGTGATATTATTTCGACAAATGATTTGCTAACTATAGATGAACCTGAAGAACTAAATCAGGGCGAGATTTATAAAGCAGTTGAAATTGCATTGAATCAAGTGTGCGAAATGCGTGAAAAAGAAGGGACGCAAATTCAAAAAGATATTTTAGAAAGAGTTGAAAAATTACAGGTAGCAATAAACTCTGTGGGTGAAATTTCAGATAAGTATAGTTCTGAAAAACAAATTCAAATGCGTAAAAAGATTTCAGAATTATTAGATGGAGAAGCAATTGATGAAAATCGATTAATTCAAGAAGTTGCTTTTTTATCAGAAAGAGCTGATGTCACTGAAGAAATAGTGCGATGTAAAAGTCACTTTTTTCAGTTATCATCCTACATGAGCCAAAATGAGCCAGTAGGAAAGCGGATTAATTTTCTTATTCAGGAAATCGGCCGTGAAGTAAACACAATTGGGTCAAAAAGCCCACAGACAGATGTAACAAATCAGGTCATTGAAATAAAAGCTGAATTAGAAAAGATTAGAGAACAAGTTCAAAATATATTATAATGAAAAATTTGATTACTATTTCAGCTCCCTCGGGATCCGGAAAAACAACACTTTGTAAAGAATTACAAAAAGTGATGCCAGATATAGAATGGTCTGTTTCATATACAACTCGAGAGCAGAGGAGTATTGAATCTAATGGAGAAGATTATAATTTTATTTCCCATGATGAATTCGAAAATTTAATTGTAGCAAAAGAATTAGCAGAATGGGAAAATGTACATGGGTATTATTATGGAACCCAAAAAGTAATATTGGAAAATGCTATTAAGATGGATAAAATAGTTTTAATGGAATTGGATGTTAAAGGTTCGATTCGAATCAAAGAATTATATCCAAAAAACTCTTTTTCAATTTTTATTATTCCGCCAAGCATTTCGCACCTACGTGAAAGATTGAGAAAACGTGGTACAGATTCTGCGAAAAGAATTGAAATTCGATTACAAAGATTTCAGCAAGAGATGGGATACAAAGAAAAATTTGACCATATAATGATTAATGATAATCTAAATATGGCAACACTAGAATTAATAAAAGTCGTTAATGAACAAAAAGAAGGAGTCTTAAATGGGTCTTAAAACAATACCTTTCCGTGAAGTAGAAGATCGTGCTGAAAATATGTACGAAGCCGTAGCTGCTATGTTTGGTCAAGCTCGGAGTGAACTAGAAGATCGAATCTTAAATAGAAAAATTCTAGATCATCAAAACGATGAATTAGATGTATTTGATGAAATCGAAGAACCATCCCCTGAATCCTATGAAGAAAAAGAGAAAGTGACCACTGTGGCCATAGATAAATTTCTTAAGGGTGAAGTTGTTTGGAGAAAAAGCAACACAATCTAAATTGTGTCATCTAGAGATGCAATTCACCAATATTTCCAACAACATCAGGTGTTGTATGGTAATGAATTGTATCTCACCCCTAAATCTGAATCTAATTCAGAAAAGATTAAAATTGAATCAGCTCGTGAATTAGATGACTTTTGTAACTCGATAAAAGAATGTCAAAGTTGCTCTTTAGGGCAAACCAGAACTAATTTTGTTTTTGGTATTGGGGATCCAAATGCCGATTTAATGTTGGTGGGTGAAGCTCCAGACGAAAAAGATGAGTTAAGTGGCGAGCCTTTTGTTGGGCGTGTAGGGAGAATCTTAAATAAGATTCTTATTGCCATAGACAAAAATCGGAGTGATGGAGTTTATATTGTTAATGTTTTAAAATGTAGGACACCAAACAATAGAGATCCACTACCATCAGAAGTCGAGCAATGTGAACCTTTTCTGATAAAACAAATCAATTATATAAAACCAAAGTTGATTGTAGCATTAGGTCGTTTTGCGGGGAAAACATTATTAAAATTAGATGTTCCTTTAAATGAAATGAGAGATAAAACTCATGAATATCTCGATATTCCATTAAGAGTTACTTATCATCCTGCAGCCTTATTGAAAAACTCTAATTTTAAAAAACATGCATGGGAAGATTTTCAATGGATACGAGATTATTTAAAAAACAATTAAAAGATACCTACAAACATGACTGAAGATAAAAATCAAATTCTAAATGTTCAGCCTCATTCAGATGAAGCTGAAGTTGCTGTTCTTGGCTCTATGTTGGCATCTAAAGATGCAGTCAGTACAAGCTTTCAATGGCTCACACCAGATCATTTTTATAAGCCCGGTAATGGAAAAATATTTTCAGTCATGCAAAAATTATTTGATTTGGGTGATCCAATTGATACAGTATCTGTAATAGATCTTCTGAAAAAAAATAAAGATTTAAAATCGGTTGGTGGTGCTTATTACGTAACTGGATTGGTAGAATCAGTGCCTACTGCTGCCCATGCTGAAAGATATTCGAAAATTGTCCTCGAAAAAGCATTATTGAGAAGATTGATTGAATTGTCTCATAACATTGCCAAAGAAGCATACGATGATAGTCAGGAAGTTGGCGAAATTTTGGATAAAGTTGAACAATCTATATTTAGTATTACCCAAAATAGAATTAAGAAAGGATTTGTTCATATAGACCCAATTCTTGTTGAAGCATTTGAACGGTTAGAAAAAATCAGTGAAAACAAAGGGGCTGTTATTGGAGTGCCATCAGGTCTTTTAGATTTAGATGATATTACATCTGGTTTTCAAAATGGTGATTTAGTTATTATTGCTGGGCGCCCTGGGATGGGAAAGACTGCTTTAGCATTATCCATGTTACGTAATGCTGCGTTAGAAGGGAATGTTGGTGTCGGTATGTTTAGTCTTGAGATGGCAAATCACCAGTTGGCCATGCGACTATTATGCGCTGAAGCTCGAGTAGATAGTCATTTTGTAAGAACTGGAAATCTCCCTAAAACTCATTGGAAAAATTTAAGTATTGCTGTGGGGTCTTTAGCCGAAGCACCAATTTATTTAGATGATACGCCTGCATTAACGGTATTAGAATTAAGAGCAAAAGCGCGTAGGCTAAAGGCTAAAAATAATATTGGGATGATTGTTATTGATTATCTCCAGCTTATGGACGGTCCGAAGGGCGTTGAAAGTCGTCAACAAGAAATATCCATTATTTCAAGATCATTAAAAGGATTAGCAAAAGAATTAGATATTCCTGTGATTGCCCTATCTCAATTATCTCGAGCTGTCGAACAAAGGGCGGATAAGCAACCACAACTATCGGACCTTCGAGAAAGTGGAGCTATTGAACAAGATGCTGATGTAGTAATTTTTCTTTATCGGCCGTGGGTTTATAGCCAAGAAGATGAAGACGAAGGAAAAGCGAAAATCATTATTGCAAAACAAAGAAATGGTCCTACGGGGGCCGTTGAAGCTTCATTTATTAGCAAATACGCTCGATTTGAAAATTTATCCCATTCTGAAACACCATTTTAATGGACAACCCCCTTTCAAGATTAGTTCCTAACTTATTCGGGGAATATCCAAACTCATTTATAAAACTTGTTGACATTGTTTCAGCAAACTCTGATTTAGAAAGAGAAGAACTCACTCCACTTCTTTGGAAGGCATATGAATTTGGAGATATTCATCATGAAGGGCAAAAACGTAGATCCGGAAAGCCCTATTACTCTCATTGCGTGTCCGTTGCTCAAAAGTTAGCATCTTGGAAAATGGACACAACGACCATTATTGCTGGTTTGTTGCATGATACGGTTGAAGATACAGATGTAACTGTTGATATGCTACGCAATGAATTTGGAGATGACCTTGCAAATCTAGTCGATGGTGTTACTAAACTCGGGGGTATACAGTTTTCATCTCGAAAGGAAAAACAGGCAGGGAATTTCATGAAAATGCTCCTGTCTGTTGCCAAAGACCTACGTGTAGTTATTATTAAGTTTGCAGATCGACTTCATAATATGGAAACTATTAAGTATATGCCGAAAATAAAGCAGCATCGAATTGCTGTTGAAACGAGAGATGTTTATGTTCCTTTGGCCCATCGATTAGGAATGTTTTCAGTAAAAGCACAATTAGAAGACATTGTATTTAGTATTTTAAATCCTAAGGCATATAAAGATTTGAGTTCTAAAATAAAATCATCCAAAAAACAAAGAGATATATTTATAAACGGATTCATTGGCCCCGTAGATAAAGAATTGAAAAATTATAACATTTCACCTAAAGTATTTGGCCGATCAAAATCCTATGCATCAATTCATGGGAAAATGATTAAACGCGATACAACATTTGAAGAAATATATGATTTATATGCAATCCGAATAATTGTAGATAAAATCGAACAGTGTTATTTAGCATTGGGTATAGTTCATAGTCTTTACAATCCAATTCAGGGTCGTTTTAAAGATTTTATTGCAAACCCAAAATCAAATGGGTACCAGTCGGTTCACACAACTGTTGTAGATCCTAAAGGGAAAAAAATAGAGATCCAAATTCGTACAACTGAAATGGATGAAACCGCAGAAATTGGTGTTGCTAAACACTGGGTATATAAAGGAAATAAATCATCAGATGTTGATAAAAATGTAAAGTGGCTTCGTGAATTATTGGAAATTCTTCAAAATGAGTCTGCGGACCCTAAAGAATTTATGGATTTATTAAAAATTGACCTTTATAAAGAAGAAATTTTTGTATTCACTCCTGCAGGAGATTTGATTCAATTGCCTATCGGTTCATCACCTGTAGATTTTGCTTTTCAAGTTCATACTCAAGTTGGGATGCATTGTATGGGAGCAAAAATAAATCATTCTGTTGTCCCATTAAATACAAAATTGACCAATGGGGATATGGTTGAAATTATTACCAGTAAAAAACAAATGCCTAGTTATGGTTGGCAAAAATTTATTGTAACATCCAAGGCTCGAAACCAAATTAATCGTTATTTGAAAAAAATACAGGACGAGGAGAGCGTTAAGCTTGGAGAAGAGATGTTAACTAAAACGCTTCGTCGAATGAAGATGCTAAAAGATATTGAAGAATTTAGAGACAATTTTCATCGATTTGGGTATTCGGATAAAAATGCATTATTAAAAGCTATCGGTTCTGGCGTAATTACTATTAGAGACATGCTCCTTAAATTGCGTCCACAAGAAGAAGATATTCATAAAAGTACTGAAGAAGAAGAGTCTTCGAAGTTCTTTGATTTTGCAAGATCAAAATCAAAAGGAATAATATTAGATGGAATAGACAATCTGATGGTGAATTTCGGGAAATGTTGTAATCCAATACCCGGTGATGAATTAATTGGATTTATTACACGAGGACGTGGTATAACTGTCCACCAAAGTGCTTGTAAGAGTCTCCCTTTATTGAGTCATGAATCAGATCGATTAATTACTGTGGAATGGAATGTGAAATCATCTGATAATTTTGATGTTCGTCTAAGGGTTGTTGGCCAAGATTATAAAGGCGCATTAAAAGATATGTCTGAGTGTATTTCAAAGCAAAATGTAAATATCGCCAGTGTGGATATCACGGTAAAAGAATCAGTCTCGATTGCGCATTTTATTGTTCAGGTTAATAACAATAGACAGCTTAATCGGCTCATCAGAAAAATGACAAAATTAAAAAATATAGATTACGTAGAAAGAGCAGGCAGATAATGGGAATAAAAACTTTTACAAAAAAAGATATTGTTATGAAAATAGCAGAACGAAGAGAATTGAGTATCCATTCTTCTAAAACACTTGTGGATGATTTTTTTGAAATTATGAGAGATTTTCTTATGGATGAGAGTCCGTATACTCGAATTGAAATTAGGAATTTTGGTGTATTTGAATCCAAACCCACAAAAGCTAAACCTCGAGCACGAAATCCAAAAACTAATGAAGAGATTTTTGTCCCCCCCCATAAAAAAACACGATTTAAGCCAGGGAAAATTTTGAAAGAGTATCTCCGGAAACCAGTCTAAATATATGGGACGATTTCTAGGAGTAGACTATGGTGACAGTCGTATCGGTTTGGCATTATCGGATCCACTTAAAATAATAGCATCTCCCTTTAAAACTATTCGTAATAAAGGAGAAGAAAAATGTATTCAAGAATTCCAGAGCTTAATAGAAGAGAATGAAGTCGAATTAATTGTAGTGGGGTTACCTATTGGAATGAAAGGACAAGATACAACTCAAACAGAAAAAGTAAGAAAATTTGCCGATTTAATTACTCAACTCAACCTACCTGTTCATTTAGAAGATGAACGTCTTTCATCGGTGAGTGCCCAAAAGTCCATGATTCTTCAAAATATTAAAACTGGGCATAACAAAGGTATGATTGACGAACGTGCTGCAGCTATCCTATTGCAGCAATTTATAGATAAACGGAATCGATGAGTTTTATAGGTGGACGCTCTGCTTGGCAATATGCCATTATAAGCGGACTTATTACAGGAATTGCCTATCAACCTTGGCATCTAGGCTTTTTAGCTTGGTTTGGCCTTATTCCCCTTCTTCATGTTTGGGTAACTCATGATGCAAAAGAGAATGCTCGATTTGGGTATTTGTTTGGAATTACCCACAACTTTATCGCATTTTATTGGATTGGATTTAATTCAGGTGCAAGTTTTGGAGTTGTGCTCTTATCTTTAATTGCAGCGGTATTTTATCTTGGCATTTATTGGGCAGCTGCAGGATGGGTAATTGGAAATATAAAATTTATTGGAAAGAGACTCGCTCTTTTTCCATTTCTTATTGTGTCTATGGAATGGATTAGAAGCTTTGGTCCTTTAGGATTTCCATGGGGAAATATAGTTTTATCTCAAATGGATTATTTGCAATTAATCCAATTAATGGAATTCGCAGGAAGCTATGGTGTAACGTTATGGGTTATCACACTCAATGTCATACTTTATATATTATATTTAAACTTTAATTCAAATAAAAAAATAGGAATAATCGTTGGAATATTCTTGGTAGGTCTTTGGTTTGTTGGAAATTCAAGAATAAAAGAATTCTATAATTCTAATGAAAAAATGAGCGTTGCAATTCTTCAACCGAATATTGATCCGAATGCGAAATGGGATTTTAGTAAGAAAAAAGAAACCATTGCTTATATGGATTCACTTCATTCAATTGCTATTAAGCTCAATCCTGACTTTATTATATTTCCAGAAACAGCATTACCTTCATATTTAACCCTAGACGGGCGTGTTCGTAATATGATTCAAACGAAAGTAGATTCATCCAAAATTCCTGTATTAACGGGAACTGTTGATCGAGTTATATCTGGAAATGGGGATAAGCAATATTTTAATAGCACAATGTTTTTAACGCCGAATCATAAATATATTTTATATAATAAATTACACCTTGTTCCTTTTGCTGAGTATATACCTTTATCTGGTCAGTTCCCGTCATTGAAAAATTTGAATTTTGGACAAGGGAACTTTAGTCATGGTACTGAGTACACCGTATTTAAATGGAAAAATACTAAATTTTCCAATTTAATTTGCTATGAATCTAGTATCCCGAAAATTGTAAGAAAATTTATTCAAAATGGTGCAAATTTGATTACAATACAGACCAATGATGGTTGGCTTGGAAAATCGGCAGGGCCATACCAACATTATGATATTGCGAAAATACGCGCTATAGAGAATCGTGTGCCAGTGATTCGATCGGCTAATACGGGAATTTCAGGACTTATACTTGCGAATGGTATTTCTATCAATGAGCAACCTGTGGGTAAAACGGCCGTTTTTACAGTTTCAGTTCCTATCGGTGAAGCAGGAAGTTTTTATAGTCAATATGGTGATGTTTTTGCCTTAATCTGTTTCGTAATTTTCCTACTACTTGGACCCCTTACATGCTTAAGAAAATAATCATAAATCTTTTACTATCATCCGGAATACTATTCGGCGGCTCTTTCAAACTTCATCCAATGGTAAAATCGGCTATTTTACCTGGTTGGGGAGAATCATCAATGCATAATTCAAAACGAGCTCGACTTTTTTTGCTTACCGAAATTTCATTGTTAACAGCTTGGGTGAGTGCATATACAATATCAGGACATCAAGCGAATCAGTACCAGTCTTTTGCTGTAGAACATGCAGGGATAGACTCTCGGGGGAAAGATCATCAATATTGGGTCGATATCGGAAATTATTCATCGATGACAAACCATAATGATGAACATCTTCGATTTCGTGATTTTGAAAGTCTTTACAGCGATATTGATAATTGGAGTTGGGATTCAAATAAAAATCAATCTTCGTTTGAAAATAAACGAATAAAAAGCGACTTAATTGCTTTGACAGGGAAATTTATTATGGGTGGAATTGTAGTGAATCATATTTTGTCTGCCATTGATGCACTTTATTTGACTCGATTGGAAAAGATAGAATCAATGTCATTGGTTCCATTAATCTCTCCAGATGGTTCAACAGCATTAACACTGAAAATCAATTTTAATTATTAATTTTCTTCAATGAAACTATTAGAAATTAACCCAATCACTCGACTTGGGCTTTTCCTTGCATTTTCTATTTCAACTCTTTTATCAACACATATTGGATTGTTAATATTTCATTGTATTGCAACGATATTTCTCTTATTTCAAGAACGAGACCATTGGACAGAATGGAAAAAGGTTACTCGCCCATTTTGGAGATATTTTCCTATAACTGGGTTAATATTTTTTTTTATTTCTTTTTTGGTCTCAAATCGTCCGATTCCAATAATTATTATAGATATATTAATGGCAACAATCCGTTTAATTATTATGGTGAGTGTAATGACGATATACACGATACAATCTAAGACGCATGATATTATTTTGGCGATAAGAAGTATTTGGTATGCCATGGGTTTTCAGTGGCGGTGGGTCGAAGATATCCTTTTATTTTTTGATATGACAATCAGATTTTTTCCAAGTTTTCAAGAAGATTGGATGCAATTGGAAAAATCTCAAAAATCCTTATCTGTCCTACCACCGAATACCTTAAAAGCAAAAGCGATTCAAGTGGCTCATTTTATTCCTGATTTTATAATATTAAATTTAAAAAAAGCTGAATCAATAACTCGTATGATGGAATTACGTGGATATGGAAAATCAATTCCAAGAAGCGTTTATCCATATATTCAATTTTCTGGATTAGATTTTATATGTCTATTCATTTTCCCTTTAACTCTAATAGGAATTCATTCGATTGGGAAGATATAAATTAACAATTCAATACGATGGATCATCCTTTTTTGGGTGGCAACTCCAAAAGAATGAGCGAACAGTACAAGGAGAAATTGAAAAAGGTATTCAAATCATTTCCCAATCTTCAAATAGAATTACGTTACATGGCGCAGGACGCACAGATACTGGTGTACATGCACGTGCTCAAGTTGCCCATGTCGATTTAGAAACTCGATTAAATATCAAAGAATTGAAAAATGCACTAAATGGAAATATCGATAAAGACTGTCGAATTATGGATATAGAAAAAATTCATGATGATTTTCAGGCAAGATTTGATGCTAAGAAACGGTATTACAAATATCAATGTTATGTTGGAGAATCAATATTATATCATAATCAGGCTTGGATCGGTTCAAATTTGAATCTTGATTGTCTCAATGAATTGGCTTCTCAAATTGTGGGTGATCATGATTTTCTTTCCTTCAGCAAGTTTCGTGAAGATATGAAAAATACACGATGTTTGATATATAAATCCGAATGGAAGTCAGAAGGAAAGATGGTAATATTTAGGATAGTAGGAAATCGTTTTTTACACCACATGGTTCGATATTTGGTTGGGTCAATGGTTGCGGTCAATAATGAGCGATTTTCAAAAGACGAATTTTTATCTTTATTGAGGAATCCACAAAAAGATGTTCGTATCTTTAAAGCACCAGCTCAAGGATTAATTCTTGAAAAAGTTGAATATGAATAAGCTATTTTCAATATTATATATTTTTACTCTCCTTTATGGCGATGGAATTTCATCTTCAAGGGAAACCGCGATCACACGTGCTATTAAAAAAGTGGGTCCTTCTGTCGCGAGTATAAATGTGGAGCAACATGTGTCATCTGTATCTTTCGATCCCTTTTTTGGATTTATGTATCCTCGAAATATTTATCCAATGAAAAGTTCAGGAAGCGGAGTTGTAATAAGTCCGGATGGATTTGTTATGACTAATTATCATGTTATTGAAAATGCCGATAAAATTTCCGTAACCTTGTCAGGTGGATCAGAATATGAAGCAGAAATTATCGGTGCTGATATAACGTCTGATCTTGCTCTTTTAAAATTAGAAGGATCTAATTTCCCATATGCTGAATTAGGCAGCTCCGATGATTTACTAATAGGTGAGTGGGTAATTGCATTAGGAAATCCCTTCCAACTCTTTTCAATCAGTAATAAACCATCAGCAAGTGTTGGAATTATATCAGCAACCAATATGGATTTTGGTCGTCTTAAAAATGGGAAAGTATTTCAAGATATGATTCAAACTGATGCTGCAATTAACCATGGAAATTCTGGAGGCCCCCTTGTAAATGCTTTAGGAGAAGTCATTGGAATAAATACATTTATCTATACAGGTTCAGATAATGCTCAAGGGTCTGTAGGAATTGGTTTTGCTATCCCAATAAAATCAGCAAAACGAGTTGCGAAAGAATTAAGAACAACTGGACATGTTGATAGAGGATATTCTACAGGCTTAATGGTTCAATCTGTAACTCAAAGTATTTCTAGGTATTTAAATATCCCATTTGCAAAAGGTGTCATTATTGTAGAAGTTATAGGAGGGGGAGCAGCTGAACGATCAGGATTACTTCCAGGAGATGTGATTCTTACGGCAAATGGTGAACCTGTAAATTTGCCAAATGATATTAGATCAGTTATTTTAGATAATGATCTTCGTTCCGGCGATAAAATCATATTGAAAATTTTTAGAGATGGGGATTATAAAAAAATTAAAATGAAGTTAGGGAAATATAAAGAGAATCCATACAAATGAGACTTGCTCAAGAAGGACGAATTATAGTTTTACCTCTCGCATTAATTACGGCATTGATGATTTGGCTATTTGTTAGAATAGAATTCTCAATGATTATTCCATGGGTTATATTTGGGGTATTGGTATTTTGTTTTAATTTTTTTCGAGATCCAATTAGGAAAATACCTGAGGGTGATAACTTGATAATTTCTCCTGCAGATGGAAAAATAGTGAAAATCACTGACATAATTGATGAAGATGTAGGAGATGCTCAGTTGGTATCAATATTTTTAAATGTATTTAATGTTCATATCAATCGAATGCCTATTGAAGGTACATTTATGACTGTAAATTATAAAACAGGAAAGTTTTTAGCTGCGTTTGATCATAAAGCATCAGATGAAAATGAACAAACAGAAATAACGATTAAGTCTACTATTGGAACTGTTAAAGTAAAACAAATTGCTGGATTAATTGCTCGAAGAATCTTATGCTATGCCAAACCAGCTGAAAAGATGTTGCAGGGAGGTAGGCTTGGTTTTATTCGATTTGGATCAAGAACTGATTTGATTCTTCCCAAACATGTTAAATTATCCGTAGAATTAGGGCAGAAAGTGATTGGGAATGAAACAATCATAGGCACATTTGAATGAAATTTAAATCCAAAAAGAAAAGACAGCCTCCACGGAATTTTATTCCCAATATATTGACTTTGCTTAATATGTTTCTGGGGTTTATATCAATAGGGCTTATTTTAAATGGACATCCAATAAAGGCTGGTGTTTTTATCATTATTGCGGGTGTGTTTGATGTTTTTGATGGTAAAATTGCACGAATGCTGGGTATTTCATCTCGATTTGGAGTTGAGTTTGATTCAATGGCTGATACAGTATCTTTTTGTGTCGTTCCATCCGTTTTAGTATATTCGCTTTATGTTGAAGGATTACCACCATTACTGGGTGGGTTTATTAGCTTTATCCCACTGATGTTTGGCACGATTCGATTGGCTAAATTCAATTTGGACGAAGAACCCGGAAAACCAAAATCCTATACCATAGGGTTAACAACTCCTATAGCAACAATTACTTTGTTCTCATATTTATTTTTCAATCATCAAATAGACGGAGATTTTGGTGATCCACGCACAGCTCTCATGTTAGTTGCAGCTCTTGGTGTCCTCATGGTCAGTCCAATACATTTTGCGAAATTTCCTTTATTATCATTTAAGTCTGGGAGAGCGAATACAACTCTTTTAATTGGTTTCATTATTTCAATGATTAGCCTTGCAATTTGGCAAGGCTATGTATTAATGCCTTTAGTAGCAGTTTATATAGGTTGGAATATTGTTCATTGGCTTGTGAATCCACACAAACATGAATTACCATCAGAATTTGATATCTAACCTATGAGTAAA
Source organism: Fidelibacterota bacterium (assembly GCA_018649625.1). GTDB lineage: Bacteria > Fidelibacterota > Marinisomatia > Marinisomatales > UBA1611. The sequence continues at coordinate 24,455 of JABIHN010000012.1, forward strand.
AGAAATTTATCATTAATCATACTTGGCCTTTTTGTGGGTGCCGCCATTGGGGGTGTATTAGGAAACTTGATGGGGTGGATATTACCTGAGGGCGTTGTGAAGGACTTTTTCTTAACTAGCTTAACCTTTGATCTGGGTGGATTTTCGGGTAATGAAATGGGTGTTCTTATTTTGGATTTGAATATTATTACTTTGAAATTAGGATTAACTATGACATTTAATTTTACGAGTATAATTGGGCTAACATTCGCCTATTATATTTTAAGGTATTTTCGTTAATTTTTTTGGAGGCAACATGATAAATGTTGATGTAAACTAACGTATGTTTAATTTAGGAACAGGCGAACTAATCCTCATCTTCTTGGTGATTTTATTACTCTTCGGTGCAAAACGTTTACCCGAACTAGCCCGTGGGCTTGGCAAAGGAATCAATGAATTCAAGGATGCTGTTGAATCTAGCAAAAAAGAAATCATGGATGCCAAAGAGAGTGCTGAATCACCTATCGAGAAAAAGGACGATCAAGGGTAAATTAGTTTTGGTAGAGATTCCAGAATTTCTACTCATAAATTATTGAGAAACATTTCACCGATTTGTTCGTTCGGGTATCTATTATGAATCGGGATTAAGCCAAACAATTATAAGAAATGGATTTTCAACATCCTTTGTATCTACTTTTATTTGCGATCATTCCTATATTGATTGTTTGGTATCGTACGTCCGGAAAGACAAAAGAAGGCACACTCAGAATTTCATCTTCTACATTCATGTCAGAAGAATTTAAAATAATTGGAATACGAAAGCACAGACTCATCCAATCAATCTATTTGTTTATTCTTCTTTTAACAATTATTGGTATTGCTCGACCGAGATTAATTGATAATCTTCAGGAAACATCTATTAATGTCATAGATATGCTTTTAGTACTAGATATTAGTTCTAGTATGTTAGCGGATGATTTTCCACCGAATAGATTGGAAGCAGTTAAAAAGACAGCTAGCGAATTTATAGATGGAAGAAAAGAAGATAGAATTGGAATTCTTGTTTTTGCGGGAGAATCTTTTATTCAATGCCCACTCACAGTAGATAAAGATGTATTACAATCTCTCATAAATGAAATCTCAATTGCATCAAAAGAACATGATGGAACTGCCATTGGAATGGCGATTGCGAATGGTACAAATCGTCTTCGAAATAGCGATGTAGAAAATAGAGTTATGATTTTATTATCGGATGGAAGTAATAATGCTGGAGAAATTGATCCTAAAACAGCAGCAGAATTAGCTGCTGAATATAATATTAAAATTTATACAATTGGTGCTGGTACAAATCAATCTTACACGCGTATTCCTGGTCGTGGATTAATTCGAAATGAAATAGACGAGGAAACATTAATCCATATCGCAAAGGTGACAGGCGGTAAATTTTTCAGAGCAACAAATGTGGAAGCTTTAGTTTCTATTTATGAAGAAATTGATCAATTAGAAAAGACAGAAATTGAAGTGAGAGAATTCACGCAATATAAAGAAATGTATGGTTGGTTCCTTATTCCAGCATTTTTATTCGGTCTTGGGATGGAAACCACACGCAGATCTATCTTCAGGAGTAAAACCTAATGTCATTTCGATTCAGTTGGGTATTAATATTTTTAGGCCTTCAACTTTTTCTTTGGGCTTTTTGGTATTTTAAGGATATAAAAAGCGATTCAATCTTCCCGCTCGCATCAGAGAAAGTGAAATCGATCATGGGCATAAACTTGGATAAAAATAGAATTCAGTGGCGAAACCGCATCATTTTAATAGGATTAGCATTATTAGCTTTTTCTGCATCAGGGCCACAGATTGGGACCCGAGTTAAACCCATCGAGCGAAGAGGGGTAGATTTAGTAATTGCCTTAGATACATCCACCAGTATGGATGCTGAAGATGTAACGCCATCGCGATTAGCAAAAGCAAAATTTGAATTGGGTCGTCTCATTCGAAAATTAAAAGGTGATCGAGTTGCAATAATTGTATTTGCAGGATCTAGCCATTTATATTTACCACTTACGACCGATTATGAAGCAGCACAACTTTTTTTGAATGAAATTGATACTGATATGATTCCAACACAAGGAACTTCCTTGAGTTCTGCAATGAATACAGCTATGTCTGCATATACGGAAGAGAATGACAAATTTAAGGTCATGCTAATGGTAACAGATGGTGAAGACCATGAAGGTCAAGCTATAGAGTTGGCAGAACAGGCGGCAAAAGTAGGTCTCATGATAAATACTGTGGGTGTTGGATCCGAAATGGGAAGCTTAATTCCTATAAAAGGAAATAATATTAAAACAGCTGAGTACAAAAGAGACCGATCTGGAAAATTGATTACATCAACAATGAATGAAGGTATTTTACGAGATATTGCATCGGCAGGGAATGGATCTTTTTTTTGGTTTGATAATAATCGAGATACACATGAAGATATAGCATTGGCTATTCAGAATATGGAAAAGAAAACTATTTCTACTCACGAATTTTCTGAATATGAAGATCGATATCAATCATTTGCTTTGCTGGCATTTGGCTTTTTAGTTTGGGGATTTGTAATACCAACTCGTCCGAGAAAAAAAACATGATAAAATTTATTTCCCTTATTTTATTTATAGGAACGCTTCAAGGACAAGATAAAGGGAAGAAAGCCTATGATGAAGGCAACTTTGACGATGCACGTATTTATTATGAAAATATACTTAAAAATAGGAAAAAAGATGATGCCGCTCTATTTGGATTAGGTGTAACATCTTATAAGCAAGATGATATGGAAACGGCTGCACGTTCATTGAATAAGGCTATGAATTCAGATAATAAATCTATAGCATCAAAAGCGATGTATAATCTGGGGAATATGTTTCGTGACCAAGAGAAAATGGAAGAAAGTCTATCTTTTTATCGTAAAGCTATTGAGTTGGATCCATCAGATGAAGATGCAAAAGTGAATTATGAAATGGTAAAACAGATGCTGCAGCAGCAAGAACAGGAAAAACAAGATTCAGATCAGGAGAATAAGGACGAAAAGAATCAAGATCAAGACTCAGAAAATCAGGAGAGTGAAAACCAAGATCAAGATTCAAAAAAGCAGGAGAGCGAAAACCAAGATCAAGACTCAGAAAATCAGGATAAGCAAACTCAAAAAGATCAGGAACAAGAAGGAAATAAAGAAGACGAGCAAAAGCAAAACAAAGAAGATCAACAAGGGCAGAATGAAGATCAGGATGAAGAACAAAACCAAGCAGAGCCAAAAGAATCTCAAGAGCAAAAAAGTGACAAAGAAATGCAGGCTGAAGCCATATTGAATGCTTTGAAAGACAAAGAAAAAATTAATCAAAAGCGACAGATTTCAAAAGCTAAATCCCGAAAACTTGAGAAGGATTGGTAATGAGACTCTTTGGACTTACTTTAATTTTATCAATTTCCCTTTCTCAAACAGTACAAATTTCTGTGGACAGGAATAGATTGGAAGAAGGGGAATTAATTACCTTATCAATAGAAGTGAGTGGCAGTAAAGATTTTGCGCAAGTGGATATGAGTCAGATAAAAAAAGATTTTGAAATTTTAAGTGGTCCAGGCCAGCAGACAAATATCCAATGGATTAATGGAAGTATGACAAGTACCAAAACTTTAACATGGACTATCTCGCCCAAGATGAATGGTGCTCTTTCTATTCCCGGTATATATGGAACTGTGGATGGGAAAACATTCCGCGGAAAGCCTATTCAAGTCCATGTTAAAAAAAATTCTGAATCAACCGATAATTCTGTGTTTATTGTTGCAGAAGTGGATAAGGAAAAGGCATATCTTGGAGAGCAGATTACAGTTTCTTTTAAATTATACAAAAATGTAAACATGTCGATTGAACCATTTCAAGTTCCTGAATTTTCGGGGTTTTGGGTAGAAGACCTTTATACGCCTCAGCGAGTGCAATATCGTAATGTGACACTTCAAGGTGTAAAATATCAAGTAGCAAACCTAGGACAAAAGGCATTATTCCCTATTCCATCTACTCAACATATTATTCCACAATTAAAGGTTAAAGCACAAATTGAAATGAAGAAAAAAAATAGAAGAAGAGATCCATTCTTTGATCCGTTTTTTGATTCATTTTTGACTCAAACAAAAACCAAAGTTTTAAATACTGAAAAAATTAAAATAAATATTATACCTTTCCCGGATCCTAAACCATTTGATTTTAGTGGTGCTGTTGGTTCATTTACAATATCAGCTAAAACTGATAGAGATACGGCAAAAGTAAATGAAGGATTCACTTTTACTATTTCTATGGTAGGGACTGGAAATCTCGGACTCTTTTCTATTCCTGAAATAAAATTCCCCGATGCATTGGAAGCATTTCCACCTACGGATAACTTTGAAAAAGATACCTTTCGAGATGATTTGACTGGCACTCAAACTTGGGAATATATATTAATTCCAAGAAGAGCAGGAAACCTAACCATCCCAAGAGTTCAAATGTCTTATTTTGATCCGAAATCTCGACAATGGCAACGTACTCAAACAAATCCTATTGAAATTCCAATATTACCTGGGGATTCAGATTTAACTCACGCATCAGGTCTTACAAAAAGGGAAGTGGAATTATTAGGAGAGGATATTCGTTTTATACATACTAAATCTGTGGAGTTTGTTGGAAATAATAAAGAGAAATCAAAAGTCGCCATTTTCATATATTTAGGTTCAATGTTAATTTTTGTATCACCATTTTTTATTACAAAAATCACAGGTCATCGATTATCAACATCTGAAGGAAGACAAATTAGGGGCGCCCTTAAAACTGGATTAAGAGAGTTGAAAAAGAGTGAAGACGATCTATTTGAAATTGCAAGTCGTGCATTTTATATTTATATGAAAAATAAACTGACGTTGCCGACACATAATTTGGATCCTGCAAGTGTTGAGAGCCATCTTAATAATCGAATTTCAAAAGATTCAATGGTAAATGTTTTAGATTTATTAAAAGCTTGCGATGCAGGAAAATATGCACCAGGAGGCGTTGAGCGTGAAGCCAATATTCTGAACGAAATGGCATCAATAATCAAACAGATTGATCGAGAAATATCTTGAAAAACTTTATAATATTATTTTTGTTCATTTCAATAGGTTTAGCCGATATTTCTGATGAATTATTTTCTCAAGGGAATAATGCGATGATTAATGAAAATTATGAAGATGCAGTTCAAATCTATGAATCCATTTTAGAACTGGGATTTGAAAATCCAAATCTTTATTATAATCTAGGTAATGCATATTATAGGCTACATTATATCGGACAATCAATCTGGGCCTATTCTAATGCCATTAAAATGTCACCAAGGGAATCGGATTTTCATCATAACCTTTCTGTTGCAAAAGCGCGAAAAATAGATCGAATTGATATGCCGGATGCATTTATTTTATTGAAGAAATACCGCGAATTAAAAAATAGATTCATTTTGGAAGAATGGGTTATTTTAGGAAGTTTAGTTTTATTGTTACAAGCATTTTGGTTTTTTGGGCTTCAGTTTGGTTGGATTCGTGGAAATATGAGCCAAACTGTTTTAAGTGGACTTATTGTCTTAACCATCGGAATCCATGTTGTTGCAACCGATAAATATTTTCAAGAGAAAAGAACTCATTCTGGAGTTGTTATTGCTAATGGTGTGGATGCATATTCAGGACCGTTCTATGGCGAAAATACAGTTCTATTCCGTATTAATGAAGGTAGTAATGCTGATATTAATCAGTCTCAAAAGAATTGGGTGGAGATTATTCTCATTGACGGAAAAAGGGGGTGGATTCCATCTGAATCTATCAGGACATTGAAATGAAAACTTTTATATTTATCATAATATTTACGGGGCAACTCCTTGCACAGGATTCCATGTTTTGGTTTGATATGAACACAGTTCTTGATCCAGTACCAAAAACTCCGAAAATTTTGGATAAAATATTTGGCACATCTCAGCTAGGGTTGTTGGATTCATTGAAAAGTGCTCGTGTTAAATCTATTGATGGCTTTCGATTACAAGTTTATGAAACATCAGCCGTCGAAGAAGCTAATCGTAAATTTAAAAAATTTGAAAAAGTTTTAAACGATTCACTTTATTTAGTTTTTGATGCACCTTTGTATAAACTTCATTATGGAAATTTTGTCACCAAAAAAGATGCTGAAACCCAAAAAGTAAATTTAAAACGAAAAGGGTATAAAAATGTTTGGATTGTTCGTAGCCGAATCGAACAATTAGATTTTTTGATCGAATAATCTAATTCAAATTTATATTTTATCTCCTTTGGTGTCATTTAGCAACTTCTGTATTTTCAGTTCAACATAAAAAGGGAAATCATGGCAGGACATAGTAAGTGGGCAAATATAAAACATCGAAAGGGCGCTCAAGACGCCAAGCGCGGAAAAATATTTACAAAAATAATAAAAGAGATTACAGTTGCAGCTCGGCTAGGTGGTGGTGATCTTGACGCTAATCCAAGATTAAGAAAAGCGGTCTCCAACGGGAAATCTAATAATTTACCAATTGATAATATTACAAGGGCCATTAAAAAAGGGACAGGTGAATTAGAAGGTGTTGCCTACGAAGAAATGACTTACGAAGGATATGGGCCGGGTGGAGTTGCAATTATTATGGACATCATTACAGATAATAAGAATCGTACAGTAGCAGAAGTTCGACATTTACTTTCTAAATATGGTGGAAATTTGGGTGAAACTGGAAGTGTTGCATGGATATTTGATAAAAAAGGTCAAATTATATTAGATAGTCAATCAGGTGCAGAAGAAATTGTGTTTGAAGCGGCATTAGAAGCTGGAGCAGAAGATTTTGAAGCCGAAGATGGATTCTATACCATTATAACTGAACCTGCTATTTTAATGACAGTGAGAGATTCCCTTGAAAAATCTGGGTATGAAATTCGATCAGCAGAAATTGAATTGGTTCCGAAAACATTCCAGATACTTGAAGGGAAAGAAGCTCAGTCTGCGCTCATGCTTTTGGATTCTTTAGAAGATAATGATGATATTAATAAGTTATATTCCAATTTTGATGTAGATGAAGAAACATTGTTGCAAGATTGATATATGCGTATCCTAGGAGTTGATCCCGGATTAGGTATTACAGGTTTTAGTATTTTAGATACAAAGCGGAATCAAACGCATTTATCTGCTTATGGAACTATTAAACCAAAGGCTAAAGATAGTTTACCCAAACGTCTCAATTATTTATTTGAAGAAATGAATAAGATTTTAGATCAGTTTTTACCCGATGTAATGGCAATTGAAGATGCTTTTTATAGTAAAAATGTTAAATCTGCTATGACCTTAGGACAGGCAAGGGGATCTTTAATTATTGCAGCTGCCCAAGCAGATATTCCTATTTATGAATTCGCTCCAAGAAAAGTAAAAATGTCTGTTTGCGGGAATGGGGCAGCTTCTAAGGAGCAAGTTTCCTACATGGTAACCCAAATATTAAAACTTAAAGAACCACCAAAACCACTTGATATATCCGATGCGATGGCGGTTGGGCTCTGTTACATAAACCAGGCAAAATTCTTATGATTGATCAACTGAAAGGTATAGTAGAACAAAAAACGCTTAATTACGCAGTCTTATTTGTGAATGGTGTTGGCTATAAGTTAACCATGTCCATTAACGGTTTAGATTCTCTTCCATCCAAAGGGAAAGAAGCGCATGTATTAACTTATCTTCATGTACGTGAAGATATATTAAACCTGTATGGATTCGCCAATGAGAAGGAACGGAACGCATTTCATTTATTAGTTTCTATTAGTGGAATTGGACCAAAACTTGGTTTAACAATTTTATCTGGGATTGACCCAAGCAGATTAAAGGATCGTGTGATTGCAGGAGATATTGCAGCGTTAACTTCTGTCTCGGGTGTTGGTGCAAAAACTGCAAAACGAATTATTGTAGAATTAAAAGAAAAATTTATTAAAACAAATGATGATTCGTTGGGGTTTGATGAAGAGTCTGGGGCAGAATCTTCTTTATTCAAAGATGTAGTTAATGCGCTCACTTCACTTGGATATAAGGTTAATCATGCTAAAAGAGCCTGTGAAGCATTGGATAAAAAAGGGGAATTGAAGGGTGAATTGGAAACAGTAATCAAAAAAGCTCTTCAACAACTCATATCTTAGTGAGAAAAAAACAAACAACTTAATTTGAATAACAAATATGATTGAAAAAAAAACACCTATATACAATCGACATATGCAATTAGGTGGGCATATTGTGAATTTTGGTGGATATTTATTACCGACTCATTATTCAGGGATTAATCTTGAACATCATGCAGTAAGAACCGATGCTGGTTTATTCGATGTGAGCCATATGGGTGAGTTTATTATTTCAGGGGCCGATGCTGAAAAATTTCTTCAAAAAATGACAGTAAATGATATTTCAATGTTATCGTATGGTCAGGCACAATATTCAGTCATGTGTTATGACGATGGTGGCATTGTTGACGATTTATTGATTTATAAAAAAGAAAATCATTTTATGTTGGTCGTAAATGCGTCCAATTTAAAAAAAGACTTGGATTGGTTGAACTCTCATATAGAAGGAAATGTTCAAATAAAAGATGTTAGTGAACAAATCGGATTATTAGCACTCCAAGGTCCCCAGTCTCGAGCTATCCTCCAAAAACTTACAGATTCAAATTTAAATAATCTCCAATTCTACAATTTTGAAGATGGAAAAGTCTTAGGGAAAGAAGCGTTGATTTCTAGAACAGGTTACACGGGAGAAATGGGTTTTGAACTATATGCCAAGATAGAAAATATTCTTGAATTGTGGGATGCACTCATGGATATCGGAAGCGACAAAAAAATAATTGCTTGTGGATTAGGATGTAGAGATACATTGAGAATGGAAATGAAGTATTGTTTATATGGCAATGATATCAATAAAAGAACAAATCCATTTGAAGCCGGATTGGCTTGGATTACAAAATTAAATAAAGATAATTTTATAGGAAAAAAATCATTATTAAAAGCAAAGGAATCTATCAAACGAAAATTAGTTGCTATATCCATGACAGAACGTGCTATTCCGCGAAATGGGTGTCCAGTTATGCTGGACGGTGAAATCATTGGAGAAATCACCAGTGGAACCATGAGCCCAACACTCCAAAAAGGAATTGGAATCGCATATATAAACATTCCATATAATAAAGTAGGAACAGAATTGTTGATAGATATTCGAGGGAAAATGAAAACAGCAATCGTAGTAAAACCACCGTTTTATAAGGCGGGAACTGTTTTAGACTAAACAAATAATAAGGAGAATAACCATGAAAAATATCAAAATGTTAAGTGGACTTATCGTAATCTTATTTGTGAGCGTTGCTACGCTTCAAATGAGTTATAATTCAACTGATTCGCGCGTAGAGTTCGAAGAATATTTAGCCAATCATCCCTTTAATCAACGGGAGCATTTAACGCCAAAACAATGGAAAAAGAAACTTGTTAAAAAAGACAGACCCGATTTGGCTTGGGAACAGGATTTTTTAATGACAATGGACCCTGCGATCAAAACCGTTCCAAAAGAACGTTTATTTGAAGCTTATCAATATGCAGAAGAACTTAGAGCGTCAATGCCAGTAAATAGAGATGCAAGTTGGACGGAACATGGCCCCAGTAATGTGGCGGGTCGTTCACGAGCAATGATGTTTGACCCTAATGATTTTGAAAATAAGAAATTTTGGGCAGGATCTGTTTCTGGTGGATTATGGTTTACGGACGATATTACAGTAAGTAATCCAACTTGGATAGCTGTAGATGGTTTTTGGGAAAATATAGCTATATCAACTATGGCTTATGACCCATCTAACACACTAGTATTTTATGTGGGTACTGGCGAAGGCTGGGGAAATGGTGGCGCAGTTCAAGGAAACGGAATATTCAAAACTGAAGATGGTGGAAATTCTTGGACTCAACTATCAAGCACCATGGGTGATGATACTTTTGATTTTATACAAAAAATTGTTGTAGATGAAAATGGAAATATATTTGCAGCCACTCGCCCTGGGTATTGGTGGGGTGGAAATGGTGGAATTTATAAATCATCTGATGGAGGAAATAGTTGGGCTCAAGTATTAACCGGAAGTACAGATTATCCAAAAGGTGCAGATATTGAAATAGCTGCTGATGGCGCACTTTATGCATCTTTAGGGATTTTTTCAACGGATGGTCTTTTTAAAAGTGTTAATAATGGCGAAACTTGGTCTCAATTAAATTCAGAATCAAATGGATTTCCTAGTGATTTTGAACGTATTGAAATCGCATGTGCACCTTCTGATGCGAATATTGTATATGCTCTTTGTGCTGGTGGATCTGGTTCTAGTGATATGTTGGGTTTTGTCCGTTCTGATGACGGTGGCTCTTCATGGACAAATGTAACGATGCCTTTAAATGAAGATGAGAATCATTTTACACGAGGACAATCTTGGTATGATTTGATTGCAATTGTCCATCCATCGGACGCCCAAACTGTTTATGTCGGTGGTATTGATTTACATAAGACAACCGATGGTGGTTCTATATGGAATATGGTATCTCATTGGTATGGTGGATTTGATTTACCTGAAGTTCATGCTGATCAGCATGCTATGGCTTTTCGCCCAGGTGATTCTGAGTATGTTGTTTTTGGAAATGATGGTGGTATTCATGTGACAGAAGATGGTGGTAGTACTTTTAGTCATAGAAATAATGGATATAATGTGACTCAATTTTATTCAGTTGCCATGCATCCAACTGATGAAACTAGTTATTTTTTAGCTGGAGCTCAGGATAATGGTACTCAACAATTTGTAGATGCAAGTGGCATTGTAGCCACTAATGAAGTAACTGGAGGTGATGGTGCATTTTGCTTTATTGACCAAATAAATCCGAATTATCAAATCACATCGTATGTGTATAATGCCTATTATTTAAGTACGGATGGTGGAAATGAATTTTGGGGAATAACATCCGGGCAAAGTGGTCGTTTTATTAACCCAACTGATTACGATAGTGATGCAAATATATTGTATACTGCTTATGATAATACATCAATTTGGGCTGTCACTATTCCTCAGGATGGAAGTGATATATCCGAAATAACCATTACGATGGATGATCTAGGAGATATTGCATCTCATCTTAGAGTCTCTGAGTTTACAGATCATACTCTATTTGTAGGTACGGGAGCAGGTCGTGTATTTAAAATGACAAATGCAACAGATTCTGAACCAACTATTTTAGATATTACAGGTTCAGGTTTTCCAAATGGTTACGTTTCCTGTATAGAAATAGGAGAATCAGAAGACCAACTTTTAGTTACTTTTTCTAATTATGGCGTTTCTTCCGTTTGGGAAACATTAGATGGTGGATCTACATGGGCGCAAAAAGAAGGTAATCTTCCCGATATGCCTATTCGGTGGGCTGTGTATAACCCAACGAATCGGAATGAAGTCCTTTTAGCGACAGAACTGGGAGTTTGGAATAGCATTGATTTTAATTCTTCTGCACCAAGTTGGTTGCCATCAAACACGGGCTTAGCTAATGTAAGAACTGATATGTTTCAAATTCGTGCTGATAATCTAGTCGCTGCCGCAACACATGGACGAGGGTTGTTCACAAGTGATGGTTTTCAAAAAATTCCGGTTGCATCTTTTAGCACAGATGCTATTTCTATTAGTATGAGCTCTGACACGACGAGTGAAGAATCATTTACTATTTCCAATATAGGAGAAGAAGGATCTGTTTTGAATTATCAAATTGGACTTGAGTTTTTCAATTTATTAACAGATACAAATCTATCTGAAACTTTTGATGGTGAAAATATTCCTGCTGAATGGACTTTATCTACAAATACCGTAGGTTGGCAGTTTGGTACTACAAGTGGAAGTTATTTTAATCCGCCAGACAATGGTGGTGGTAATTATGCGTTTGTAAATGATGATGCAAATGGACAGGGAAGTGATGGTAGTGCAGACTATTTAATTATGCCATTATTGAATTTATCAAATGCTGGATCTGCAACGTTGAAATTTTCATCTTATCTTCCTCCTGAACAATTTAATATAACCCATCATGGCTCAGTTGAAGTTTCAGTAAATGGAACAGATTGGAATTCAATATTTTCGGCGCCAAATGGGGCTAATTGGTCTGATGTTGAAATTGATTTGTCCATTTATGTTGGACAATCAATTTATTTACGATTTCATTCAGATGATAGTGGAGCTTGGGCGTATGGTTGGGCTATTGATAATATTCTAATAGAAACGACATCAGCATGGGTTTCAGTCAATCCTTTTTTTGGCTTTATAGAAGCAAATGCTTCAGAAACTATAATTACTACATTTAATTCAAGTGGTTTACCCGGTGATATTTATACCGCAAATATGCTTGTGACACATACAGCTGGTGTAGACACAATTGTTGTTACGATGGATTTATCTGGATCCGTCGGTATAGACGAAGGTGGTTATATTCCTGATGCTTTTGCATTACATCAGAATTTTCCAAATCCGTTTAACCCGATGACGACATTACGTTATGAATTACCAGAACAGACATTTGTAAATATTACCATTTATGATATGCTTGGAAAAAAAGTAAAAACATTGGTGAATCAAACACAGGGCGCAGGAACTAAAACTCTAAAATGGAATGCTACCAATAATTATGGTAAATCTGTTAGTGCTGGCATGTATTTAATTACTTTACATGCTGGAGATTATAAGAAGAATATTAAAATCACATTGTTGAAGTAAGTTTATTAAACGTCTAAAAAGCTTACTCATTGACTATACTCAATGAGTAGGCTTTTTGTTTTTTTAATCGATTGATTAAATATATCCTGTATTAGATCCATGATTTATAACACTTAAACTCATCTTGAATTACTCATTGTTCACTGAGATACCATAGGGTAATTTTCCTGACTAATATCTCCTAAATAATGCGTTTTAAATCCATATTAATTTTTATCATTTTGGTTGTCCAAAATTTACCGGCACAATCAGACATGTCAATGCAAGGTGCATTTGGTGCCGTTACTATTGATGGAAAAATTTGGAATCAAATAGCTTTGCGACCTATTTTGCCCTTCGGAAAACTCTCAATTGCATTAGACCTTGTATTTTATATTGACCAAGATGGAAATATTCATAAAGACGAATGGGATTTTTCCACAGGTGAAAAAGTTAAAAACACATTGATTGATAAAATTTATTATATAAAATATGGGAATCGTTGGGGTGGTAATTATTTTAAAATTGGCGCGTTGGATAATGTAACAATGGGATATGGAATTTTAATTAGTCAATACACTAATACATTACTTTATCCACAAGTTAGAAAAGTTGGGATGGAATTTGTGGCTAGAACCATGGGCGTCAAAGTGTATGGATTCACAAACGATTTTAAAGAGAATTTAGGTGTAAGTGGATTTAGAGTTTCTGCACCAATTGCGAATGGTTTTACAGGAGGCATTTCTTGGGCAGGAGACCGAAATCAATACCTTGGATTACGTGATTCTGATGGTGATGGTCGTCCTGATCTTGTAGATGATTTCCCCAATGATAAAATATTTTGGCTTGATACTGATGGTGATGGATTGGCAGATAGTGATGAATTTGAATGGGATATTGATGGTGATGGAATTACGGACACGATTGATAGTCGAATTCCAGGATGGACATCAGATGAAGTTATTATTCTTGATCATGATATTCAAACAAAGCCTGATCCTCTTAATGTGAATGAAGAATCTGAAGATATTAATTCTTTTGCATTAGATGTAGGTCGAAATATTCTTCGTGATGGTCCAATTACCTTAGATATTTATGCTCAATATGCAACATTACTAGGCAAAACAATAAATCCAATAAATGGAGAGAAAGAATCGGTTGAGTATGGAATTATTCCCTTTGGTTTATCTGCAGGACTTGGCCCAGCTCGATTTAATTTTGAATTTAGAATGGTACCAAAAGGAAAATTTGAATTTGGATATTTCAATCGATCTTATGAAATTGAAAGAGCGACATTTTTAAGTAATTCACAAAATCAAGGGAACTTGGTTACAAAGGCAAGTAAGTTGGGAATATTTGGAAAACAGAATGGATTTTACTCTTCATTAAACATAGATCTTGGAAGTTTATTTGATGCCGGATTTTCCTATCAAAATTTAATAGGGGATCAATTTAATTCCTTAACTAATACTTTTGAAAGAACTGATAATCAAAGTTTTACTGCAATTTTAAAACTTACAAAACCAATAAGTAAGATTAATAAAGCATCCTGGTTTTATCAACAAAGAAATGTACCAAACCCATTTGATTTTGAATATTCTGAATCTACTATAATGGGGTATAATGCAGGGCTTAAATTAGGAAATGGCATGGTATTAACTTATATTTTCCGACGAACATTTCAAGATTTGAATGGTGACGGAGATGTTAAAGATGATGGCGAAACCATTAACATGACTGGTATTGAAACCAGTTTTTCATTTTAAAATAATTTACTCAACATGATGACATCTATCGAAATCAGACAATCTTTTATTGATTTTTTCAAAACGAAAGAACATCAGTTTATTCGTAGTTCACCTGTGGTGCCAAATGATGATCCAACTCTTCTTTTTACTAATGCTGGGATGAATCAATTTAAACCGATTTTTTTAAATCATATTACTCCGGAAAATTCCCGTGCTGTTAATAGTCAAAAATGTATTCGTGTTTCAGGAAAACATAATGATTTAGAAGAAGTGGGAGTTGATGCATTTCATCATACGTTTTTTGAAATGTTAGGAAATTGGTCTTTTGGAGATTATTACAAAAAAGAAGCAATTCAGTGGGCATGGGAACTTTTTACGGAAGTTTGGAAACTGGATAAAAACCGTCTTTGGGCGACTGTTTACGAAGATGATGATGAAGCATTTGATCTTTGGACTGAAATAACTGATATTTCTCCAGATCGTGTTCTCAGGTGCGGGAAAAAAGACAATTTTTGGGAGATGGGTGAAACAGGGCCATGTGGCCCATGTTCAGAAATCCATTATTATGTAGGAGACGATCCGGAAAACCAAGATGCTCGTGGTGTGAATAACACAGATGAATACTGGGAATTATGGAATCTTGTGTTTATTCAAAATAATCGTATTGATGAAAACACCTTAGAAAATCTACCGGCAAAACATGTGGATACTGGGGCAGGTTTAGAGCGGATTGTTGCCGTTATCCAAGGAAAGAAAAGTAATTATGATTCCGATTTGTTTTTACCAATCATCCATAAAATTGAATCCCTTTCCGATCTATCTTACGAAGAAGATCCAATCCCCTTTCGTGTTATTGCTGATCATATCCGAATGTTATGTTTTTCAATTGCAGATGGAGCATTACCTTCGAATGAAGGCCGGGGATATGTTTTAAGACGTATTTTAAGGCGGGCAGCTCGATTCGGACGAACAATAGGGCTCACCGATCCTTTTTTATTTAACCTTGTACCCACAATTGGAAATCTTATGGGTAGTATTTATTCAGAATTGCAAGAAAAGCAATCTCATATAGAAAAAGTGATCCGAGCAGAAGAAATATCATTTAACCAAACTTTGGATAGAGGTATTAATCATTTTGATAAAATTATTTCTAAACTAAATGGAAATATAATTGGGGGTGCTGATGCGTTCAAACTTTACGATACTTATGGATTCCCTTTAGATTTAACGCAACTCATGGCAAGAGAAAGAGATTTTGCAGTAGATATAGATGGTTTTAATTCGGCCATGGCTGAACAGAAAAAAAGAGCAAAAGATGCGGGGAAGTTCAAATTGGGTTCCGATTCAATAGATTGGGTTATCATCTCTGAAGGTACTGACTCAACTTTCTTAGGATATGAAACTTTAGAATCAAAATCTAAAATACGCCGATATGCAGTTCAGGGAGACACTATTCTTCTTGTGTTGGACCAAACACCATTTTATGCTGAATCAGGTGGGCAAGTTGGAGATACGGGAAGCATAACTGGGCAAGGCGTTATCCTAACAGTTTTAGATGTTAAAAAAGAAAATAATTCTTTTATCCACATTTGTAATGGTGAAATATCTGATTCTGGTGTTATTAATTGTCAAGTAGATATATTTCGTCGTTATTCAATAAGGAATAATCATACTGCAACTCATTTAATGCATATAGCATTAAAAACCATTTTAGGAGACCATGTAAATCAAGCTGGATCACTGGTTCATCCTGATTATTTAAGATTTGATATCACTCATTTTGAAAAAATTACAGCAGATGAGATTATTGCGATTGAAAAAATGGTGAATGAACAAATATTATTCAATACAGAATTAGCTATATCAGTGAAAAGTTTTGATGATGCAAAATCGGAAGGAGCGGAAGCACTATTTGGTGAGAAATATGGTGAGGTAGTTCGTGTTATCAAGATTGGTGATTATTCAATAGAACTTTGTGGCGGAACTCATGTAACGCGAACTGGAGATATTGGTTCTTTTAAAATTATTGAAGAATCGTCGTTAGCATCTGGAGTGCGTAGAATTGTAGCAGTGACAGGAAGTAAATCAGTGGAAGAAATGCAATCAAACTCAGCCATAATTTCATCTTTGCAACAGTCTCTAAGTGTTTCACCAATGGAAATGCTTGAAAGAGTTAAGGGATTATTAGCTGAAAAGAAACACCTTGAAAAAAAGCTTAAACAGAAAAAGTCAAGTGCATCGTTAGATATCGATCTATTAGCAGATGCATCTACTGTTGATAAATATCAAGTTATAGTAAAAAAAGTTTCTACAGAGTCTATCGATGAATTGAAAGAATATGGCGATCAACTTTTTCAAAAACTATCCACTGGAATTGGAATTTTATTTATGCAAGGTGAAGAAAAACCATCTGCGGTTATTGTGGTGTCAAAAGATTTGAATTCTTCTGGGATTTTAGCCGGAAATCTTGCTAAGGAAATAGGTAGTTTTATGGGTGGCGGTGGTGGTGGAAAACCACATCTTGCAACGGCAGGCGGAAAAGATAACTCATCTGTTGATTCAGCGATGTCTAAAACTTTAAAATTGATTACTGAAAAATTAAAAGGTTAAATAAAAATGCAATACAGTCAAGATGGTAAAGATTTTTTTGTTTACATAGAAAAGAATGAAAAGGTTATGACAAATCTTGCGAAGTTTTGCTTGGACCACAATATTGTAAATGGAAAAATATCAGGAATTGGCGCAGTTAAATTAACTGAAATTGGTGTATTTGATACTGAAAACAAAAAGTATATTCGCAAGTCATTTGATGATGTTCTTGAATTATTAAGCTTTGAAGGGAATGTAACATTGAAAGATGGAATTCCTTTTGTTCATACACACATTGTATTATCGAATCAAGAAATGCAAACAATTGGTGGTCATTTATTTGAAACAACCATTGCCGCAGTTGGTGAATTTTTTATCCGGAAATTCGAAGGAACAGCATATCGGAAACTAAATGATGACGTTGGGCTCCCTTGTATTTGTTTAGAGAAAAGAAGTTAAAAATTATGAAAAAAATTATACATACACCAGATGCTCCTGCAGCAATAGGAACTTATAACCAGGCAATTCAGATTGAAGGCTTTATTTATACATCTGGACAGGTCGGAATTAATCCCATAACAGGAAAGCTGGTTGAAGGTGGTATCAAATCAGAAACGTTTCGTGCATTGCAAAATATTGATGCAATTTTACGTGCAGCAGGTATTGATAAATCTCATATTGTGAAATTGACAGTTTTTATGACCGACCTTAGAGGATTCAATTATGTAAATGAATCTTTTAACTCTTTTTTTGGTGGTGTGGAATATCCAGCCCGTTCGACAGTAGAAGTTTCGGGTTTACCTTTAGGTGCCAAAGTTGAAATAGAATGTGTGGCTTTTGTTTAGGAGAATGAGATTACATTATTTATTGCTGATTGTCATCATGTGTGGTCTAATTTTTGGTCAAGATTTAGAGACCCAAAAAATAAAGAAACCAAAGGTAGCATTCTATTATTCTTTGATCCCTGGCATGGGACAGGTTTATAACGAGAAATGGATTAAATCTGCAGTGATTTTGGGACTTGAACTTTCGGCTTATAATTCATGGGGAAATAATAAAACTATTTATGATAATTTTGAAAGTAGAGATTATCCTTTAAAAAAACATCGTTATCTTGAAAAACGAAACAAATATGCTTGGTGGATTGGTATAATTTATGTTTATGGCATGATTGATGCTGTGGTCGATTCACATTTACATAAATTTTATCAAGTTATGAATCATTCATTAGAAGTTGATAAAAAGGAAAAGGAATAATATGCAAAAGAGAGAACATTGGGGATCCAAAATGGGCTTTATATTAGCCGCATCTGGCTCAGCCGTTGGATTAGGTAATATTTGGAAATATCCTCATATGGCAGGTGAAAATGGTGGAGCAGCTTTCACAATTGTTTATTTAATTTGTATCCTTGTGGTTGGTCTTCCACTTGTAATCGGCGAATTTGTAATTGGTCGAAAAACTCAATTGAGTCCGGTAGGTGCATTTGAAAGTATTGCACCAAAATCTAATTGGAAATGGGTTGGGATGTTGGGTGTCGCATCAGCTTTTGTCATTCTTGCATTTTACGGAGTTGTTGGCGGATGGACCCTTAGATATGCCTTTCTATCATTGGTGGGTGGATTTTCAGAACTGGCAGGAAATCCAGAATTAGCAGGTGAGCAATTCAATACTTTTATATCAAATTCGATTAATCCTATTTTTTGGCAAATAATCTTTATGGGATTTACAATGATTGTCATTGTTCAAGGGGTAAAAGGTGGCATTGAAAAATGGACAAAGGTTATGATGCCTGCAATTTTCATTATTTTAGTGTTACTCATGATTCGTGGGCTCACACTTCCGAATGGTACCAAGGCCTTAGAATTTTTATTTCAGCCCAAATTTGAAGATTTAACTGCATCTAGTATCGTCCTAGCGCTAGGCCATGCTTTTTTTACATTGAGTTTAGGGATGGGAACCATGATAACTTATGGAAGCTATTTGCGTAACGATCAGAATTTATTATCATCTGCTTTGTGGATTATCTTTTTAGATACCTTAATTGCTATGATGGCTGGCGTTGCAATTTTTGCAACTGTATTTGCAATGGGAGCTGATCCAGGAGCTGGACCTGGTTTAATTTTTGTAGTCCTTCCTACAATATTCCCTAATATTGCTGGGGGTGCTCTATGGGGAACTCTATTCTTTTTTCTCCTTTTTATGGCTGCCCTAACATCGGCGATATCAATTCTTGAAGTAATTACAGCTTACTTTATTGACCAAAAGAAATGGAGTAGAGAAAAAGCGACATTTTTATTTGGAACTGTTGTAACAATCGTAGGCATATTTTGTTCAATGTCTATGGGGGCTTTTAACGATTTTAATAATATCTTCAACATTTCATTTTTTGATTTCCTTGATTATTTATCTTCAAAATACATGCTACCCATTGGTGGAATGTTAACTGCAATTTTCATTTTGTATAAATGGGGAATTTCAAATTTTATAGCTGATATGGTTTTAGGAATGGAAAACCCGAAAATAAATCATACAATAATTCGTATTCTTTTTGCAGTATCCGCAAGTGTTGTTGGATTCATTATTCTTAATGAAGTTATTGCGAATTTAACGGGAACTCCCATCATAGGATAATTTATGCTTGTAGAACGTTTCTTTCCGTCCAATTCTTCTAATTATCAAAAATTCAAAAGCTTTTTTAACCGGCTTGGTGATACACTTGATGAAAAGGATATTATTCAACTTTTTACAATATGGACATTTACAGTATCAGGGTTTGTTTTGGATGTGGGATTGAATGACCGATTTGTATATTGGGAATGGAGTGGTTGGCTATTAGGAAGTATCAAATTAGGATTTGTTACCGCTATCTTTTTGATGATTTTAAAACCGAAAGAAATTTGGGTTGCGGGAAATAAACGAATGAGTCTAAATGAGTTCTGGACACACTTAGGGATAGTTATTCTCTTTTTAATTATTGGATGGATTAATTTGGATAGTTCTTTTAATGAACTGATAAAACTAATTCCTTATGCATTGGCATTTATAGCAGGATTAACTATTTTTCAATTTATTGTAGAGTATGATCAAACTAAAGGGGAGTGGTATAATTTAAACTGGGAGAAAAAAGAATTATTTTTAGGGTCATCAGCAACTCTCTTATTTATTTCGATTCTTCTTGGCTTTTATTTTGATGATCCAATTATTAGCACGGCAAGTATAATTTCCCTACCATTTCCTGTGATTGCATTATTATGGTCAAGTCATGTTCGACATTTACAGCGAGCAAGATTTTATCCATTATTTATTTTAGCAATGTTATTGTGTGTGAGAGCGCCATGGTTCTTCATTCCATTAGCAGGATTATTTTATATGTTACGTACCGTCAATTATTTTAGATATGGAATCGTTCATCCGTCCTTTGGCGTTGATCTCCCTGAAGATCTTTAATAATGTATGATGTAATAATTGTTGGTGCCGGTCCAGCTGGGACTACGGCAGCATTATATGCTCATCGATTAGGACTTAAATGTATTTTGTTGGATAAAACTGAATTTCCTCGAGATAAGATATGTGGCGATGCATTATCAGGAAAAACGGTTCGAATATTACGAGAATTAAACCTTTTAGATGAAATTGGCAATTTAGATGGATCAGAGATTAATCGTATCACATTTGGGAGTCCAAAAAACAAACAATTTGATGTATACCTAAATGGGGAAAAAAATAATAAAAATATAACAAAGGGATTTGTAATTCCTCGGAAAATATTTGATAATTTTTTGTTTGAAAAAGCAGATAAAGTTACGGATACACGACAAGGATTTTCGGTCACAGATGTGATGATGGAAAATGAGCAAGTTGTTGGAATCATTGGAAAAACAAAGGATGGTGCTGAAGAAAAATTTCGTGCACCTATCGTTTTGGGTTGTGATGGGGCTAACTCGATTGTGGCTAGAAAACTGGGTCTTTATGAAATGGATATGGAAAACACATCCGTTGCAATTCGATGCTATTATGAAGGTGTAAAAGGGTTAACAGATCAGATTGAATTGCATTTTGTGGATGAAGTCATTCCAGGCTATTTTTGGTTATTTCCGGCAGGAAATGGAAAAGCAAATATCGGAATTGGATTGAGTAAAAGTTACATGAAAAAAGAGAAACGCACTCTTCGAGAAATCATGAATGAAGTTACTCAATCTGAATATTTTAAAGAGCGATTTTCGGAAGCAAAACAATTAGAAAAACCAGTAGGGTGGAATTTACCTTTAGGTAGTATTCATCGGGAAAATTATGGAAATGGATTTATGTTGCTTGGTGATGCTGCTGGTTTAGTGGACCCGTTTACAGGTGAAGGAATTGGCAATGCAATGGTATCAGGAAAATATGCAATAGACGTGGCTTTAAAATGTAAAAAATCAGGTGACTATTCAAACACTGCAATTGCAGAATATGATGAATTACTTTGGGCTGAAATTGGAAAAGAATTAAGAACAAGTACTAAGTTACAAAGCCTTGCCCGGTCTAGATTTCTATTAAATTTTGTAATCAATCGAGCTTCTCGAAATGAAGAAGTACAAAATATAATTTCGGGTATGTTATCGCATGAGATCCCTAAAGATGAATTATATGGCCCTTTGTTTTACATCAAAATATTATTTTCATAAATGGATTTTTAATGGATAGAAAAGAACTACTTAAAACACTCAACTTATCACGATTCGTTGCTTTTGATTTTGAAACAACAGGACTTGATACTAATCATGATAAAATTATAGAGATTGCTGCTCTACGGTTTGAAGATGGTATCATTACAGATCGCTTTGTAGAATTAGTAAATCCTGAGAGACCTATTTCAAGAATGATTACTGATATTACAGGTATTTCAAATAAAATGGTACGTAATGCGCCCATAGAAGAGTCTATAATTGATGATTTCCTGTACTTCTTAGGTGACGATCCATTGGTTGCACATAATATACATTTTGATGAACAATTTTTATCTCAACTTTGTTCTCGTTTAGGTAGGCCAATGGGAAACCATACGCTCTATGATACCCTTCAATTAGCTCGAAGTTTATATTTTGATCAACCCGTTTTTAACTTAGGTGCTTTGTCGGAATTTTTCGGCTTATCTGCAAAAGGATCTCATCGTGCAGAAAAAGACACGGAAAATACTGGGCTAATCTTTTTAGAAATGCTTGATGAATTAGCAAGCTACTCCTTAGAAACCATCTCGAAAGTGATTGCGCTAATGAAAGGGGCAGATATTCCAAACCAACAATTATATATAGATTATGGCAATGAGTTAACGCGACGGGGAGATTTGAAATCGGGATTAACTCCTTTCAAGAAAAAGCATGATTTCAAATGGAATACATTTCGGTGCGATGGAACAAATAATATTAATCAAATAAAGGCTGAAGATGTTTTTGGTGCTGAAGGTTTATTGAAAAATATACACCCAAATTTTGAGAATAGACCAAATCAAACTAAATATGCAGCACTTTCTGAAAATATATTAACTCAAGAGAAAAACATTGGAGTCATTGAAGCAGGTACTGGACTTGGAAAATCTATGGCTTATCTTTTTGGAGCATTCAAAAATTCGCCAAATGTAGAGAATGAAGGTCCTACGATTGTTGCATGTCATACAAAGCATCTCCAAGATCAACTCTTTTATAAAGATCTTCCTCAATTAGCTCAAACTTTAGATGTTCCAATTAAGGCAGTTATGATGAAGGGGCGTAGAAATTATATCTGTAAAACACGGTTTGATTGGTTAATTTCAGATTCTAAAACTTTAGATCCGATGGATATAGAAGCATTAATTCCAATATTAATCTGGATGAAATGGACCAAGACTGGTGACTTATCCGAGTGTTCTGGCTTTTTTAACGCAAGGCGAACTTGGCTTAAAGCAGCTTTTTGTAGTGAGCCTGGATTCTGTACAGGAGAAGTGTGTAAACGTCACCAAGGGTGCTATTATGGAAAATTGAAAGCTGCTATTTATAGTGCACATATTATTGTAGTAAATCATTCACTATTAATGACTGATGCAGCTCAGCCGGGTTTTTTACCTGATTTTAATTCTGTCATTGTTGATGAAGCGCATAATCTTATCAAATCTGCATATGATCAATTCAAGACTGGATGGAGTGAACAAGGCACATCTTATTTATTACAATCAGTTGATCCATCTTATCCACGTTCAGCTCGTTGGAATAATATATTAACTAAGATAGCTGAAATGTATCCGGATATTGGAAATCTCAGAGATAACCTTAAAGATACTGTTAAGCAATCTCAAAAAAATCTAAAAGATTTCATGATAGCTTTGGCTGATGATAATCATAATCGATTTACACCTGCGAAAGCATATCAAGATAAACCAATATTAGGACATCTTGAAAAAGTCTATACGGCTATTAATATAGAACTCTTTGATATGAAAGATGGCCTTGAAAATATTCATAAAAACGTGGACAAAATTCGAAAAGCAGTTTTAGAAATAGATCCATCTCGAACTGATTATCCAGTTTTACACTCTGTATTTGATCGTGGACTTGAAATAATTAGCGGCCTTATGAATTCGATAGTGAGATTAACAGAGAATCAAAATAGTGATTGGGTCTATTGGATGGAAGGTGAATATAGAAGCCCAAATACATCGAAAGAAAAATTAGTTATATCGCTTCATGCATCACTGGTTGATGTTTCAGAAACATTAACGAGTCAATTTTTTCAGAGATTTGATCATTGCTTATTAACATCAGCTACATTGAAAATTAATAACTCATTTGATTACTTTTTACAGCGAATTGGATTATCTGATTCTGACAATATAATAACAAAAGATTTTTTAAGTCCATTCTTATATAATGAGCAAGTTACGTACCATCAATATGGTGGAATCCGCGAAATTTCCAATGACCCAAGTATGATTGGTGACTTGGTATACCATTTGCATAATACCATAGGTAAAAGGATTATGGTATTATTCACTTCAAGGAAAGCATTAACAGATACTGCTCGCTACTTAAAAGACAAACCAGGAGGAAGAGATTTACCATTATTTGCGCAGATCCGAGGAGCATCTAGACCTGGGATTATTAAAGGAATGCATCAACATTCCAATGGTATTCTTTTTGGAACAAACAGTTTTTGGGAAGGCGTTGATCTTCCGGGAGATTTATTAGAAATTTTAATTTTGGTGAAATTACCTTTTGATGTCCCATCTGAACCATTAGTTAAATCCTATTCAGAATTTGTCACTAGAAGTGGAGGCAATAGTTTTATGGAGTTTTCCCTTCCTGAATGTGCTATTCGGTTTCGTCAGGGATTTGGACGGCTAATTCGAACAAGCTATGATTCTGGGAAATTTATTTGTCTTGATAATCGGATTGTTACAAAGCGATATGGAAATATCTTTGCTCGTTCACTTCCGGTCGAAATGACACCCTTTTCTGAGATGGATTCAATTCGATAAATCATCTTGGGAAATATTGGGGATTGAAACATAATCACAATAAATAAATTCTCTTAGTTTAGTATCGAAAATACTAGCTGCAATTTTTTCATCAATCGGTTTATGACCTAAATTTATAGATAAAATATATCTATTATTAAGATTGAGAAATGCTTCTGTAAACTTTTTATATGCAATAAGTGGAAAGAAATATTTTTCACCGTCCAAAGTTGTAATATAATTGGGTCGACTACTAAAATCGGTTCCAAAGAAATCAACATTGTTTACGCGGATGGAAGTAGTATAACCGGATAATCTTTTACTTAATCGTTTCTCAAATGTAATTGTGCCGAGCCCAATTTCCCATTGGTCGACCATTTTCTTTTTATCACCCGTTGCAATTAACAATTTAGCTGTTTCTCCTATTTGATGAACGGAATGAATATGTCGAACTCCTTTAATCTTCTGATAAAAAAGGTGAGTTTTACATTCATTCTTTGTTGCAACAATCAATTTCGCTGATGCCGTAGCATATTCTCCAATGATAATCATTCCATTCGTTTCAACAATGCTCTCAGTTCGAGCGCCATTAAAATCAGTTGGTAATTTTAAAAGATAGTTTGTTTTGTATTTTTCTATGATATTGTTTCTAGAAAGGAAAAAAGGATCATTATTTAATTGAGAAATGAGAAGTTTTGCTTGTTGAATAATTGCATCATCCCCTAGAACAATTTTAGAAGGATTGTAGCGTATAATACACCAAAAGGACCAAAGCGATTCAATGAGTCGCCCTTCTTGGATGAGTAAACTAAAAGCCCGTACTAAATAATATGGATTCTTGGACTTTTTAAATTCAGAGATATATTCTGCGATATACATTCTTTTAAGTTACTTTTAATAATTGAATTTCAATCGAACAATCTTTGGATTGAAATGGAACATTTTCATAAGTTAGTTGATGGAAAATCTACGTATTTCACCAAAGACATTAACCTATCGGGATTTCTCACCATTTTTTAACGGTCCTATTCGCGTCAAGCTTACAAAAGAATCTCTCCTTAATATAAAAGAATCAAATAAACGGCTTCTATTACAAATCTCTGAAGGAAAAACCATCTATGGAGTCAATACCGGATTTGGAAATTTAAGCCATATTAAAATTGCTCCAAAAGATCAAAAAAATCTCCAATTAAATTTAGTTAGAAGTCATGCTTCTGGTGTTGGTAAACCACTTGAACTTGGAATAGTTCGTACAATTTTCGTTTTAAAGTTATTAACCTATGTTAAAGGATATAGTGGAATTCGCCTTGAAGTAGCTGAGAAAATTGTTCAATTCCTAAATAAGGATATTTTACCAGTTATACCTGAAAAAGGGTCAGTGGGTGCAAGCGGAGATTTAGCACCATTAGGGCATATGGCATTATCACTTATTGGTGAAGGAAATGTCTTTTTTAATGGTAAGAAAATGACAACAAAAACTGCCCTGAAAAAAGCCAACATCAACCCATTAAAACTTCAAGCAAAAGAAGGGTTAAGTTTAATAAATGGAACTCAAGTATCTACTGCAATTAGTATTAAAACATTATTAGACGGGGAAGCTCTATTAAAAATGGCAGATATTGCGGGTGCATTATCTGTTGAGAATAGTTTTGCAAGCAGAAAGGTATTTCATAAAGCCGTACACTCTATTAAAGAACATCCAGGGCAACAACTATCTGCCAGGAACGTGTATCGTCTCTTAAAAGGCAGCAAAATAGTCCAATCTCATACGAATTGCGGTCTTGTTCAGGATCCGTATAGTTTTCGTTGTATTCCTCATATTCATGGGGCCTGCCGAGATTCATTTTCAAGCGCGGCCAAAATCATTAATAATGAAATAAATAGCGTGAGTGATAATCCTTTAGTTTTGAAAAATGGTGAAATAGTTAGTTCAGGCCATTTTCATGGAGAACATTTGGCACAAGCAATGGATATTCTTGGCATAGCTTTTTCTGAACTAGGTGCAATTTCTGAAAGACGATCTCATTATTTCATGAAAGGTTCAGAAGGAAAATTTCCACCATTTGTTGCCAAATCGCCCGGTGTTGAATCCGGCTACATGATTGCACATGTAACTGCATCAGCTTTGGCATCTGAAAATAAAACACTAGCTCACCCTGCAAGTGTGGACTCTTTACCTACATCGGGTGGTCAAGAAGATCTTGTAAGTATGGCACCCTGGGCAGGACAAAAATTATTACAAATCCAAAAAAACTTGAGATATATAATTGCAATCGAAATGTTAATTGCTGGTGCTGCAAATCAAATAGCTTCTTCGAATATTAAATCCGGAAAAGGGACGAGTCCTGTAATAGAAATTCTCCAATCTATTTGTAATTATAACATTGGTGATCGTGTCCTTTCACAGGAGATTGAATTAATATCCGAAAAAATTCTGAATAATGACTTTATTAACGAAATTATTAAAAATAACAAATTGGAGTAGCTGTGACGAATCGCCCCCCATTTAAACAAGCATTTACTTTTGATGATATTCTTCTTGTTCCTCAGGCATCTTCAGTTTTGCCACGAGATGTTGAACTTATCACTCGATTAACAAAAAATATTAGTTTAAATATTCCCATTCTAAGTGCTGCGATGGATACAGTAACAGAAGAAGAAATGGCAATTGCTATAGCTCGAACCGGTGGACTTGGTATTATTCATAAAAACTTATCTATTGAAGACCAAGCTAAAATGGTAGATAGAGTCAAACGTTCTGAAAGTGGTATGATTTTGAATCCGGTAACTGTCAGCGCAGACTCAACTATTGGATCAGCCAAAAAAATCATGTCTCAATTTAAAATTAGCGGATTACCTGTTGTAGTAGATGACCGTTTGGTGGGAATATTGACAAATCGAGATATACGATTTGAAACTGATAATTCTCTCAAAATATCGGAACGAATGACAACTGAAAATTTAATTACAGTTCCGACAGGTACATCCCTTGAGAAAGCTAAAAATATTCTTCAAGAACATCGAATTGAAAAGTTGCTTGTTGTTGATAATGACGGGAATCTTACCGGGCTAATTACAGTTAAAGATATCCAGAAAAAAGAAGATTATCCCATTGCATGTAAAGATGAAAATGGACGACTTCGAGTGGGAGCGGCCATAGGAGTTTCAAATGATGCTATTGATCGTGCAGGTGCTCTCGCGGATGTGGAAGTAGATGTACTTGTTATCGATACTGCACATGGGCATTCAAAAGGTGTATTGAATTCAATATCTAATATTAAAAAAATGTATTCTCATTTAGAAATTATTGCAGGAAATGTATCAACAGGCGATGGAACAAAAGCATTAATCGACGCAGGAGTCGATTGTGTAAAAGTAGGTATAGGTGCGGGAGCAAGTTGTACCACTCGTGTTATTGCTGGTGTTGGCGTTCCACAATTAACAGCAATCATGGATGCTGTTGATTCTGCTAGAAAATTTAATATTCCAATTATTGCGGATGGTGGACTTCGTTATAGTGGTGATGTTGCTAAAGCGTTAGCAGCAGGCGCAGATTCAGTGATGCTAGGTAGTTTACTTGCGGGAATGGATGAGAGTCCAGGAGAAGCGATTCTCTATGAAGGTAGACAATATAAATCCTATCGTGGAATGGGATCTATGGGTGCAATGAATAGAGGTAGTGGTGATCGATATTTTCAAGAAGGAGCTGAAGCAGCTAAACTTGTCCCTGAAGGAATAGAAGGAATGGTGCCTTATAGAGGTCCAGTCAGAAATACTATCCACCAACTCATGGGCGGAGTTCGTTCTTCAATGGGATATTGTGGATGCAAAACAATTGCTGAATTTGGAGAACAATCTAATTTTGTCCAAATAACAGCTGCGGGTATAAAAGAAAACCACCCACATGAAGTCAGAATTGTTAAGGAAGCCCCTAACTATCAGATTTCAGATGGGCGTTAGATGAATCGTTTAACTTAGAGAATTAAGGTGACGAGTTATTTGTGCCTTCCGACGTGAACCTGTATTCTTATGAATAAGATTCTTACTCACAGCTTTATCAATAATACTGACAGTATTGCTATAAACTTTATTAGCATCTTCTTTAGTAGTTGTTGATAATACTTTTTTAATATTTGTGCGAAGACGAGACATGCTATCGATATTTCTAGCACGTCTTTTAATATCTTGTCTTTCTCGTTTAATTTGTTGTGGATGTCTATCCATTGAATAAAATTCCCTTTAATTTTAGGCGGGGAAGTTAGTAATTACAACTTAAGTATGTCAAGTAATGTGAGATGTAATTGTAAGAATTAATTTTGATAAAGAAATGAATAAACTAAACTAAATCTAAAGTGTTTAACCTTGAAAATATGTTAGATATAAATTTTGAATACTAATCAGTCAATGGTATTTTTTTAGTATGAAGAAGATCGAACTATTGCAATCTCTTACTCTTTTTTGGGATTTGGATGAAAAAGAGTTGGGGCGCATTTCAAAAAAAATGGTTTCTGCACATTATAATTCAGGACAAGTAATTGTACTCGAAGCATCTGAAGGTGACCATTGTTTTTTTGTAACAAAAGGAAATGTTAAGATTACTCGTATGAGTAATGACGGTCGAGAAGTTATTCTTTCTATTTTAAATGATGGCGATTTTTTTGGTGAAATGTCTCTTCTCGATGGAGAGTTTCGTTCAGCAAATGTAATTGC
Source organism: Fidelibacterota bacterium (assembly GCA_018649625.1). Classification (GTDB taxonomy): domain Bacteria; phylum Fidelibacterota; class Marinisomatia; order Marinisomatales; family UBA1611. The sequence goes on from JABIHN010000012.1 coordinate 53,765, forward strand.
TTTAGATGATACAGATGTTTTAACATTAAATAGAAAAGATTTTTTAGCAGTATTGAGTGAATATCCCAAAATCGCAATTCAGCTCTTAAAAGAAATGGCACATCGATTACGTATAAGTGATAGGCAAATTGCTAGTCTATCCTTGAGTGATGCAGAAAAACGAATCGCATTATGTATTCTTCGTATTGCAGATGAACAAGGTGTTATAAAAAAGGGGCAGGTCAATATTCCAAAAGCACCCATTCAGCAAAACATTGCAAATATGTCTGGTACATCAAGAGAAACGGTATCTCGAGCATTAAAATTGCTTGAAAAACAAGGATATGTTGAAAGGAATGGTAGAGAGCTTATTATCCAAAATTATAATCAGTTTGTCAAAGAGTTTGATTCTTAAATGTCTATTTCACTGATTTCAGGAATATTAGAAAATGATACCAATTCTATCTCAAAAGCAATTACGCTTATTGAGAATGATAAAGAGATTTCAGATTCATTTTTTAATACTCTTCATGAAAAGTCATCCAAAGCTATTAGAATTGGAATCACTGGTCCACCAGGCGCAGGAAAAAGCACATTAACAAACGAGTTGATCGACACTTGTCTTGCAAATCATTTGAGTGTAGGCGTTATTGCGGTTGATCCTACAAGCCCCTTTTCTGGAGGCGCTCTTCTTGGCGATCGAGTTAGAATGAATAAATATCTATGGGATAATAGAGTTTTTATTCGAAGCATGGGGAGTCATGGTGATTTGGGTGGATTAGCAAGGAAAACTCAAGAAGCAGGTGACGTTTTAGCGGCCAGCGGAAAAGACATTGTCTTTTTTGAAACGGTGGGTGTAGGGCAAGGCGAGCATGATGTCATTAAGACAACAGACTTAACAATAGTAATTTTAGTACCTGAATCGGGAGATGAAATACAATTAATGAAAGCTGGTCTAATCGAAATTGCCGATTTATTTGTGATAAATAAATCAGATCGCGAAGGTGCGAATAGACTTTCTTCTTTATTGAAAAATATCCTTCATACGTTTTCAGTTCGAAAGGAAATTGAACCACCTGTTTTTAATACAATTGCAAATCAGAGTGAGGGTGTTGTGGAACTCTACTTGGGAATTCAAAATCAAATAAATACTATGAAGGAAATGGGACTTTTTGATAAACGTCGATTAAATCGATATCGCAACCGAGTTTCAGACCTTATTCGGGAACGATTAGAAACTAAATTTTGGACCAAAGAAAATAAAATATTTTTAGATCAAACTACTTTATCATTAACTGCAATTAAGTCTGCACCAATTATGATTGCAAAACAATTATTAGAAGGTTCTTCTCATGAGTCAATCTAAAAAGAAAGATAACAGCATGGGATTCCTGGACCATTTGGAAGAACTCAGATGGCGACTCGTAAAATCCTTTTTAGCTATTGTCATTGGATCAGCTCTTTCATTTGGTTATATCGATTTTATTTTAGAGGTTCTACTTAAACCAACTAAAAACACTACAAATCCAATAAATCTTCAAGTTTTATCTGTACAGGGTATGTTTTTAATAAAGTGGTTTATATCATTCATATCCGGATTTATCATATCTTTACCGATTTTGATTTATCAATTTTGGCAGTTTGTTGCACCGGGTCTTAAAATCAAAGAAAAAAAATATGCAATCCCAGTTGTATTTTTTGCATTTTCATCATTTATCACTGGTGTTTCCTTTGGTTATTTTATAATTATTCCATTTTCGTTAGAGTTTTTTAGCGGAATTAGTTCAGGACATGTGGAAAATAATTTTTCTATTCAATATTATTTTAGTTTTTTAACTTGGTTAATGTTAGGTGCCGGATTGATTTTTCAATTACCGGTAGTTTCATTATTATTATCTGCAATTGGTTTATTAACACCTCCATTTATGCGACATTATCGACGACACTCTATTATCGTTATAATGATATTATCATCATTTATTACTCCTCCGGATCCTGTTTCTATGCTTATTATGGCATTTCCACTTGTGTTGCTCTATGAGTTAAGTATTGGAATATCTTGGATGGTTACTCGTAAAAAACAAGATTGAAACCATCTGCGTTTCTTCGGTAATTTTAATATATGATACATAAAGATTTGGTTACATTAAAACAGATTACGGCTCCAATTTTGGATGATATTAAAATCTTCCAACAAGAATTCGAAAATGCACTAAAGTCTGAAGTCCGGCTCATCAATTCCATTTCCAAATATATGGTACGGAATCGAGGAAAAAATATTCGTCCAATTCTCACAATTCTCTCAGCACGATTATGTGGTGAACCGACTTTAAATAGTTATAGAGCTGCAGCCATGATGGAATTGTTACACATTGCAACTTTAATTCATGATGATGTCGTGGATGATGCAACACTTCGACGTGGAAAACCGTCTATCAATAAAGTGTGGAAAAATAAAATATCTGTATTAATGGGTGATTTTATTTTAAGCAAAGCTCTTATTAATATAATTGGTATTAGAGATTTTGACGCATTAGAAAAAATTTCGAATACAGCCGAAAAATTAAGTGCTGGAGAAATTCTGCAAATTGAAAAGAGTATAACAAAATCCATGACGGAAGATGTTTATTTTGATATGATTAATCAAAAAACAGCATCCTTAATTGCAACTAGTTGTGAATTAGGTGCAATCACCACAACTAAAAAGGATCAGGATAGGTCTGCTACTTTCAAGTATGGTGATAATCTTGGTATAGCTTTTCAAATAAAAGATGATTTGTTTGATTTGTTAGGGAAAGAAAGCGATACTGGTAAGAATAGTGGAACTGATGTGAAAAAGAATATGATGACGCTTCCGTTAATTTTTTCCTACGCAAACATGACAAGATTAGAGAATCGACAATTGAAAAAACTGATGGGACTTAAAAATAAAACACGAAAAAATCTTATCGATATTCGTGGAATGGTTTCAGTTGCTGGTGGGTTCGATTATGCACGGAAAAAATTGGATGATTTTTCTAATAATGCACTTGATGCGATTGCAATTTATCCCAATTCTCCTGTAAAACAATCCTTGTCTGATTTAGTTGCTTTTAACGCTTACCGAGTGAAATAAAGTTATGGTATTCGATCAGAAAATTCTGATCATTCGATTTAGTGCAATTGGAGATATTATTCTTGCTACATCTCCGCTTAAAACAATTCGCAATGCATTTCCCAAAGCCCAAATCACTTTTTTAACCTCTGCTCATTTTGCACCACTTTTAGAGTATCATCCAGACATAGATCGACTAATTCCATTTGGTGTTAATTCATCAGCTTTAGATTTGTGGGGCTTTGCAAAATATATTATAAAACAAAATTATTCTCACATATTTGACTTACACAATTCCTTACGATCTAATATAATAACATCGAGAACTAATTCTCCAATTCATCAATTAAAAAAGCCTCGTTGGAACCGATTTATGTTATTCCGTTTCCATGTTAACAAGTTTTCTACTGATTTTTCTACTTTAAAAATGTATCATGAACATTTGGGGGATATCTGGAAAATTGGTGAAGATATTCCAAAAACATATTTAAAAGTAAGTCAAAATGAAAAAAAATACGCTCTGGAAACAATGAATGAAAAAGAATTTATGTCAATTGTTCCCGGAGCTGCTTGGCATCAAAAGCAATGGTCTGCTGAAAAGTATGTTGAATTAATAAATCAAATCGGAAAACCCGTTGTTATCCTTGGTAGTAAAAAGGATAAAATTTGTTTTAAAATTGCAAACAAAACACCATTAGCAAAAAATTTAGCAGGGAAAACATCTTTGCGACAAGCCTTAGCTATTTTATCGAATTCGTATCATGTAATAGGGAGTGACACTGGATTAACTCATGCAGCAGAAGCATTAGATATTTCTGTTTCAATGATACTTGGACCTACGTCCCAGGAAACTGGAGCAGCAGCTCATTTGAGTAAATCAAATATTATTGAATCTAATCTTTGGTGTCGTCCATGTTCACAGAATGGAAAACGACCCTGTTATCGGAAAACTCAACTTTGCATGGAATCAATTTCTGTTTCAGATGTTATTCAAACCCTCCCAAATGGATAATCGATGAAACTCATTTGGGTTCTAATATATAATGTAGTTTTTTACCCTTTGTTATTCGTAGTTGGGTGTTTATTTAGTTTATTAAATAACAAGTTTAGAAAAGGCGTATTCGGACGATTCCAATCAATTTCTAAGTTGACAAACTATTTTAAAACAATAGATCAGACTAAAGATATTTATTGGTTTCATGCCGCAAGTTTGGGCGAATTTTATCAAGTAAAGCCTGTGATTGATGGATTAAAGGAAGTTTCCACAAACAATATTACTATTTTGAGTTTTTCATCCCCATCGGGATTTGAAAATGCAAAAAGTAATAGTATTGATTTCAAATTTTATATGCCATTTGATTTTCCTTGGAGCGTAAATAGAGCTCTAAAGATTATAGCTCCCAAAAAAATTATTTTTGCTTCTTATGATATTTGGCCAAATATGGTTTGGATGGCAAATCGAATGGATATTCATACTAACATATTTTCTGCACGAGTTAAAGATGGATCAATAAAGTTAAAACCTGTGTTTATGAGTTTTTATAAATCTATTTATCAATCACTTTCAACGATTTATACTGTTGCAGACAAAGACTATAAACGAATAAAAAAGATTATTGGTGTTTCTGATAAACCTATTTTACGTTCATTAGGAAATCCGCGTTATGATATGGTTATGAAAACGGTGGATGATTTTACTCAAGTTCATCAGCAATCAGTTTTACTAAGACAAAAAAGAATTATCATTGGGAGTGCTCACAGCGAAGATGATGAAAATTTCATTCCAGTTTTGTCACAAATCATGAAAGACAATCCAGACTATAAGGTTTTGTATGCTCCACATGAACCGGGTGAAACTGAAATAAGTAGAATTCAATCATTATTTAAAAAACATGGATTTGAGTCAAGTATATTTCAAAAAAAGGACTCATTCAAATTACCAGATGAACGCGTTATTGTTTTGGGAATTGTTGGTGTTTTATCCAAACTATATTGGCAAGGGCAAATAGCTTATGTGGGTGGTGGGTTCTCAACAGGAATTCATAATGTGATGGAACCTGCAATTGCGCGGTTGCCTGTTCTTTTTGGTCCAAACTATCAACATGCACATGAAGCAGAAGAATTGTTAGAAAATTCAGGAGGATTTTGCATTAATACCAGAGATGAGTTTAATGTTGTTATGAATCAATTAATCTCTGAAAAAGAATATTATTTGAAAACAAGTTTTGTTGCAACAGAAGTAATCCATAATAATTTAGGCTCTTCAACCCGAATCATACGGAGTCTCATTCGTGACTGATTTTCAGTTTTCTATTATTTTTGACAAGTTCCAGGCAGATGAACAAATTATAAATATTTCTCCTGAAATTCATATTGTCTATGGTGAAAGTGGTGTTGGAAAAAGTGATTTTCTTTCATGCATAAATAGTGAATCGCATTCGCATTTGAATAATTTCAAGATTAAATCAAAAATATCAGGTTTAAATATTTATAGAATATATCAAAATCCTGATCATCAAATTATTGGAAAGACGGTAAGAAGTGAGTTGTCATTTACCGGTGAATGTGAAGGCAAATCCATTGAAGAATTAAAAAAGCTTATTGAATTAGGATTTGAAAAATTACCAAAATCAATTGAAGCAACTATTAATCCAGCATTATTGTCAGGCGGAGAAAAAGAATTATTGAATTTGACAACGGCACTCCAAATGAATCCTGATATTTTATTGATTGATGACGGGTTATCATTCTTATCATTAGAAAATAAAAAAATGGCATTAAACTGGTTAAATGATTGGTGTAATAACTCGAGTGCAATTATTATTTGGACAACATCTGAGAAGAAAGATCTTGAGCTAGGATATAAAAATTGGTTCTTGGGTTTGGATTCCTTTGCCACAATTGAAAATTCATCGTCTAATTCGTACGATTTAATTCAAATACCTGACGGTGATCTTTCTTTAGATTTTTCCCATGTATCATTTAATTATGAAAGCTCCCGACAAATTTATTCAGATTTTTCTATTTCGTTAAAAAATGCTCGTTCTATTGGTATTTCGGGAGGGAATGGATCGGGGAAAACAACCTTTGCTGCTCTATGTTTTGCATATTTAAAGCCCATAAGTGGGCAAGTCTCACTAATATTAGGGGAAAATTCAAATCTTAAAATTGGATATGTAGATCAATTTCCAGAACATTTAATTCAATTAAAAACACCTGCCGAATTTCTTGATACTTTGAATCAAAATGGTATTTTTGATTCTCAACTAAATAATACGTTCAAAAAAAGATTAACTCGATTTGGTATTCAATGGGAGCAAGTTGAATTTATACAAGGTATAAACTTACCTTGGTCGGTTTTGCGTATGATTCTTATTGTTGTACTTTGCCACAGTAAATTTGATATAATTATTTTAGATGAACCTACATTTGGATTGGGTTGGAATCAGCGTGTAATTTTGCGTTCATTTTTACGAGAATGTATGACGAAAATGCATTTTATAATTGTTTCTCATGATGATCTATTTATTCAATCAACGTGTGATCAAATTATTAATTTAGATTTACAAAATCAGGTGGAAAAAAAGTTTGAAACAGAAAAAGAATCTTAAAGATCGAATTATTGGGGATCCAACTCGGGTTCTCACCTTTGCCAATATAATTAGTATGTTGAGAGCATTGTCAGCGATACCTATAATTTATACAATGGCTACTCCAGAATGGCATTGGCTTACAGCTATTTTAATATTTTTGGCAGTATTATCGGATGCTTTAGATGGGTACTTTGCTAGAAGGGCACATGAAGTGACACATTTTGGGAAATGGTTAGATCCTTTAGCTGATTTTGTCGTCATTATAGCAATTGTTCTGTATTTAGTCTTAGCAGGAGAATTCCCAGTTTGGTTTTTTGCTTTTTATTTACTTAGACATACAATTATTGCTGCACTTTCTCTTTATTGCCTAAACTATGGTTATATGATCCTACAAGCAAATTGGTGGGGGAAATGGGCAACAGGAATGACCACTTTAGGCGTATTTCTACACATATTTAATTTTCAGGCGTTACCGTGGTTAAAAATGGGGTCTCTTTATATTGCGACAGTATTATTAACTATTAGCGCTTTACAATATTTTTACCAGTTTTATAATTCCATTCGGACTAATCATGTTAAGTAAACTTTTTAAAGCACTTTCAAAATCTAGAACTGCTATTGCCAATGCTTTCAGTCAAATTACGGGAAAAAATATAACCCCAGAATCATTGGATAATTTGGAAGAGCAACTATTGAGCGCAGATTTGGGGTATGTCACTGTTGAATCAATTATCAATATGCTGAAAAATCTCTCCAAATCAGATTTTATAGAAAATGTAAAAAAACACCTAATATCTCTATTGCCACCAGAATTTTCGCCTAAGCCATTTCAAAGGCCTACTATTTTAATGATTGTTGGTGTGAATGGAACTGGCAAAACAACAACATCAGCAAAACTGGCATATTTATATAAAAAACTGGGTCAAAAAGTTACTTTGGTTGCAGCTGATACTTATAGAGCTGCGGCGGTGGATCAATTAAAGGTTTGGGGAAATCGTGTTGGATGTCATCTTGTTTGTAATGATAAAACGTCCGAACCGACTTCTGTTTTATTCGATGGTATTGTTTCGGCCAAATCAAATAAAAGTGATGTTATTATTGTAGATACTGCTGGCCGTTTACATACTTATTCAAATTTGATGGGAGAATTAGCGAAAATGTATCGAGTTGTCGAAAATAGATTCCCTGAATATAATTTAAAATCCTTGATTACTATGGATGCGAGTTTGGGGCAAAATTCAGTTATTCAAGCTAAAGAATTTGGAAAACATGTTAAACTTGATTCTGCGATTCTTACCAAATTAGATGGGACGGCTAGAGGTGGAATTGTTTTTCCATTATTTCAAGAATTGAAAATTCCAGTAGAATTCATAGGGGTTGGAGAAGAATTAGATGATTTGAATTTGTTTAATCCTGAAGAATATGTAGATGGCTTGTTAGGAATAAGCCAAGATGATTAGTTAATTTATTCTTTCATTTAGATTGTATAATCAAAAAACCCGGAAAATTGAAATTTGGGTTGGAAAGAATAGAATGATTATAAATACGCCTTAACGCCCAAACATTCAAACTCATTTTCCTTGTAACTTCCTGCCCAAATTATGAACAAAAATAAAACATTAAACCTTATCAGCCTTGGCTGCGCAAAAAATCTTGTGGATTCTGAAATACTGTTAGGTGGTCTTAAAAAGAACAATGTAAGTATTACCCAGAATCCTGAAGACGCAGATACTATAGTTGTGAATACCTGTGGTTTCCTCGACATTGCCAGAGAAGAGTCTATTGATACCATTCTTCAAGCGGCAGAATTAAAGAAATCAGGATCTTTAAAAGAATTAGTTATTATGGGATGTTTAACAGAGCGTTATCCCGAAGAATTGAAAAAAGAGATTCCTGAAGTTGATCAAATATTTGGGAGCAATGATCATCGACAGATTGTATCTTTTCTTACGGGAAAAGATTTTGCAAAAGACGATCCTTTATTTTTCAGGTCTCTTATGACGCCTAATCATTATGCATATTTGAAAATTGCGGAAGGATGTGATAATGGATGCTCTTTCTGTAGTATCCCTTTGATGCGTGGTCTTCAAAAAAGTCGAACAATACCTGCAATTATGGATGAAGCGGAACGTTTGGTTGCTAAGGGTACAAAAGAGTTATTGGTGATTGCACAAGATTCTACATCTTACGGATGGGATTTGGAGAAAAAAGTATATTTAAGTGATTTACTTCGAGAATTAAATACCATTAATAATTTAGAATGGATTCGAGTTCATTATGCACATCCAGCCCACTTATCTCAACGAATTATTGATGCAATGGCTGAATGTAATAAAGTATGTAACTATATCGATATGCCAATTCAACATGCTGCTGATAATGTTCTAAAATCTATGAAACGAGGATTAGGACAAGATGGAATCCGAAATAGGATTCATCGTTTACGTGAAGCAATCCCAGGGATTGCGATTCGTACAACATTAATTGTTGGATATCCGGGTGAAACTGAAGACGATTATAATTCACTCCGAGATTTTGTTGAAGAAATCAAATTTGACCGTCTTGGCATTTTTACTTATTCTGAAGAAGAAGGTACCAGTGCTGCTTATTTGGACGATAATATTAGTAGACAAGTCAAAGATGATCGGAAAAATTCGCTTCAAGAAATTCAGCTTGAAATCAACTTAGATCGAAATGAATCCTTTATAGGGAAAACATTAAAAGTATTGGTTGACCAAAGTGGGAAAGATAACAGTGTCGGGAGAACAGAATATGATTCTCCGGAAATTGACAATATTGTTCATATTAAGGAAAAAGTCGAAAAAGGATCTTTTGTTAATGTGAAAATTGAATCTGTTAATGAATATGAGTTGATTGGAAAAGTCGTCAAATCAATCAATTAATCATTCTATAAATATTCTCTCTATAACCAACCCTTTTTGCTCTGTAGCTTCTGCTAATGAATACAATCCACATCCGTAACTTTTGTATTATTGCCCATATTGATCATGGAAAATCAACTTTAGCGGATAGGCTGCTTGAAGATACTGGTACTATTTCTAAAAAAAATATGAAAGCTCAGGTTCTAGACAATATGGAGCTAGAGCGTGAAAGAGGTATCACGATTAAAAGCCATTCAATTCGAATTAAATATGAAAACTATATATTAAATCTTATCGATACTCCAGGACATGTTGATTTTACTTATGAAGTCTCTAGAACATTAGCTGCTAGCGAAGGAGTACTATTAATTGTTGATGCCGCACAAGGTATTGAAGCTCAGACTGTTACTAATTATTTACTAGCTCTAGGTAATGATTTAACAATCATTCCAGTAATCAATAAAGTAGATTTACCTAATGCAGATATTGAAAATGTAACGGATCAAATTATTGAGCTTACAGGCTGTGACAAAGAAGATATATTGCTTGCTAGCGCTAAAACTGGAGAAGGTATTCAGTCAATAATCGATACTATCATTCATAAAATTCCTCCACCAGAACCTCCAAAAAATGATGCCTTTAAAGCATTAATTTTTGACTCAATTTATGATAAATATCGCGGCGTTGTCGCTTATATTCGTGTTTATGAAGGATCTATAAGTCGAGGCAGTAAGATTAAATTTTTTTCCCACAATACTTACTATGATATTGACGAAGTTGGCCATTTTGTAATCGATAGAAAAAAATCTGATTCCTTGCAAGCTGGAGAAGTAGGTTATATCATTGCAAATGTGAGAGATATAGAACATGTTTTGCCAGGCGATACAATAACAAATGTGAATAAGCCATGTAAGGACGCGCTTCCCGGTTTTCAAAAAATTAAACCAATGGTATTTTCAGGATTATTTCCAGCCGATTCTGCGGAATATGATGACTTACGTACTGCGCTTGAAAAATTAAAACTAAACGATGCTTCTCTTGTGTTTGAGCCGGAAGTAAGTGATGCGTTAGGTTTTGGATATCGATGTGGTTTTTTAGGGTTGTTACATATGGAAATTATACAAGAAAGACTTGAAAGAGAATTTAATCTTTCAATTGTAACTACTAGTCCAAATGTCAAGTATTTAGCAAATCTTAGAGATGGTAGTCAAATTGAAGTACAGCGACCTGCCTTGTTGCCAGAGCCAAAAATATTAGAAAGTATTATGGAGCCAATTGTTACTGCAGAGATCTTAACTCCAGTAGATTATATTGGAAATGTAATGAAAATTTGCCAAGAGAAAAGAGGAAAATATAAATCTACTTCTTATCTTTCTAGCTCTAAAGTCCAGTTAATTTATGAGCTACCTTTAGGTGAAATATTATTTGATTTTTATGATAGTATCAAATCTGGATCAAAAGGATATGCTTCATTTGATTATACTTTTAAAGAATATAGAGAAGGTAAGCTAGATAGGCTTGATATTCTTATTAATAAAGAGCCTGTAGATGCCTTGTCGATGATTTGTTCAAAGAAAGATTCTTATCATAGAGGGTTAGCGCTTTGTCAAAAACTCAAAGAGTTAATTCCTAGACATCAAATCCAGATCCCAATTCAAGCATCTATTGGAACTAGAGTAATTGCACGTACTAATATTGCTCCGTTTAGAAAGAATGTAACTGAAAAATTATATGGCGGAGATGTAACTCGAAAAAATAAATTATTACAGAAGCAAAAAAAGGGAAAAAAGAGAATGAAAATGATTGGAAGAGTTGAAGTTCCACAAGAAGCATTATTAGCTGTTTTAAAAATTTGATATGATCCAAGATTACTTTAAAAAATCTAAATCTCCTTTCTATAGCTTTGTCATTACCCTACCTATTTTCCTAATATATGAATTAGGAATTTTTTTAATGAGAGATACCGAGTTTAGTTATATCAAAAATGGCGCCGATGTATTAATAGAGAACGCTATTTCTACATTAGGATTTGATATTTTCTATGTAGTATCTACGTTATTTTTATTCATATTTCTTGGCATAGCCTATTATCAGAAAAAAGAATATGATTCTTTTAAGATCCATAAATCTTATTTATTTATAATGTTAGTCGAATCTTTTTTTTATGCTTTAATATTATTTTTTATACTCGGAAGCATGAGTCTTTATCTGATGGATTCTTCTGTTGAAAACATGTATTTCAATCTAATCTTATCACTGGGAGCTGGAATTTATGAGGAGTTAATCTTTAGGGTATTTTCACTTTATATTTTTTATCAATTAATGAAATTTATCTTTAAATCAATGAGTGATTTTTCCTCATTATTCTTCACATTAATATTGTCAGCTATCCTATTTTCTTTATTTCACTTTACAGGCACAGAGGTATTTACTCAAAATGCATTTACAGTTCGATTTATTGCTGGGATACTGTTAGGATTTTTATACATAAGTAGAGGTTTTGGTATTACGGCTATTGCTCATTCATTTTATGATATATTTGTTATTTTTCAGTTAACTTAGTATATGAAAAAAATAATATTTTTTATCCTGTTTTCGGGATCAATTTTTGGACAGTCTATAATTGACACGTTATCCGTAACTGTTTATCCAGAGTTTTCATATCCTGGAGTAGCAATTGAGTATAAATTTGATACAGACTCAGTGTCACAATACGACTTTCAAATACCTAGCGGAATCGATTCTGTGCTATATACAATATCAAGCGATGAATCTGAATTTGAGAAAATCGTAGAAATAAATGACAATACTTTGACTACAATAAAGCAAAGTGGTAATCATACTATTTATTTATTTTTAGAGAAGTTTATCAAAGATCCAGGTCCTAGAGATTTTTTATACTTATTTGAGTCTGCTGCTGATGTAGATGCTCTAATATTTAGTTTTCAAGTACCGTTTGCTGCAAAAGATTTTCTTGCTGATGCAGGGGGTATCAAGTTAGAAAAAATTCGCGATCAAAATGGATTAACATTCATGCAGGGTATAGATAGCAATTATTCAAAATTTGGTAAGAAAGCACTATTTTTTAGTTATTATAATCCACACGGCTTTACATCTATTCAATACGCTGCTAATATAAGCACCGAAAATACACCTCTAGAGCCACCAACGACTGCAAGCGAAAGATTTATCAGGTATCCCTTTTTAACATGGGAGCCAATGGCTATTTTCCTATTATTAACTTTAGTATTGGTATTTTTATATGAACTATCTAATAGAAAAGAAAAAAATAATTAAATATTTATCACTTTTTATTTTTTGCATGGCAATTATTAGCTGCGATATAAAAAAGGATGCAATCGGAGCAAATGATGATCTAGTTGTTCTTGCTGCTAAGGAAGATAGAGATGATATACTAAGTTTATTATCTATTGTATTTAATGATACACTTCTAACACCAGCTCCAGAACCATTTTATAATGTAAAGTTTGCAGATCCGAGTAGCTATGATGCGCTAAAAACTCAGACAAATTTAATTATTGCCTCTATTGGAGACTATGAGCTGAATCCTGCAACTAAGCTTGTTAGAAATTTATTAGGAAAAAAAGCATTTGAGAATACACTGGAAAATAATCCAATTGTTTTGTCTAGAGATCAATTTGCTAAAAATCAATTATTTATGATATTAAGTGGTGCTAAAGAAAGCGATATCAGAGAATATTTATTAAAGAATGGGAATTCAATTAAAAATAAATTTGATCAAAATTTTGATAAAAAACAGTCTCAGTATTTTTTAGAATCTAAGCGACAGGAAGATATAGAATCTCAATTGCTATCAGATTATGGATGGACTATCAATCTACCTTGGGGTTGGGAGATGATCAGAAATAATCCAGACTCAAATTTTGTATGGATTGGCCAAGAAATGCCATTTAGATGGATGGCTATACAATGGAAAGATGGAAATCATTTTTCTGAAGAAGATGCGATTGATATAGGAGATAGCTTTCCTCAAACATATTTCAAATCACAACAATATAACAAAGAATTTTTATCAATTGATTGGGTAGACTATCGAAATGATGCAGCTTATAGGTTGTCTGGATTGTGGGAGTCTATTGATCAGGCAAAAGGTGGTCCATTCGTAGGATATCTATTTTATGATTATGCATCCGATAAAACATTTTATGTTACTTATATGGTGTTCAATCCAGGTGGAAGAAAAGCATTTTATATGAAACAAATGGAATTATTCTCTAAAACATTAGAGACTAAATCATGAAAAGATTAGTCATACTTCCCACCTACAATGAATCAAAGAATATCATTAATATTCTTGATACGCTTTTAAGTCTAGATATAGATCTAGATATTTTAATTGTAGATGATAATTCTCCAGATAGTACAGCCCATATTGCAAAAATATATAATAGTAATAATGTTTTTATAGAAGAGCGAGCAGAGAAAAATGGATTAGGTTCTGCCTATATACATGGTTTTAATTGGGCCTTAAAAAATAAATATGATAAAATTATTCAAATGGATGCTGACTTATCACATGATCCGATTGAAGTTCCCGCTATGTTTAGTTTGTTAGATGAATATGACTTAGTTATAGGTAGTAGGTATCATGGTGGATTACGAGTCATAAATTGGCCAATTAGTAGACTATATATCAGTTATTTTGCCAATCTTTATGCAAGAATAATTACAGGAGTACCCGTTAAAGATTTGACTGCAGGTTTCAAAGCATGGAATTCTGAAACATTGCGCTTAATTAAATTTAATGAAAGTTCATCTCAAGGCTATTGTTTCCAGATCGAAACATCATTTCGAGCTCATCAAAAAGCTTGCAAATTAATTGAACATCCAATAGTATTTACAGATCGCACTATTGGCGAATCTAAAATGAGTAAAAATGTAATGATTGAAGCAGTTTTAAAGGTGTGGCTATTTGGATTTTGGAGATTATTTAAACTAAAAAAATAGATGAAAAAACATTATTTAACTTTCGAAAAACCTTTAAAAGATTTAGATCACGACATTGAAAATTTAATTTCTATTGATTCTGAATCTGATAAGCTCAATCAATTAAAAGCAGAGAGAGATGAAAAAGAAAAAGAAATTTTTTCCCAATTAGGTGCATGGGAAACAGTACAAATTGCTAGACATCCTAACAGACCCTATACTTTAGACTATATTGATGCTTGGTGCGATGATTTTATTGAGCTTCACGGTGATAAGGCATTTGCCGATGATCATGCTGTAGTAGCGGGAATTGGCACAATTGGAAAACACAAAGTTGCTATTATAGGACAGCAAAAAGGCAGAAATACAAAAGAAAATTTATATAGAAATTTTGGAATGATGAAACCTGAGGGTTATCGTAAAGCCTTGCGTGTAATGAAAATTGCAGAAAAATTTCACTTACCTATCGTTACTTTGATTGATACTCCAGGAGCTGATCCAGGTATTGCAGCAGAAGAAAGAGGTCAAGGATTTGCTATTGCTAACAATTTGATAAAAATGGCTTCTATAGATACACAAATTTTATCTGTAGTAATTGGAGAAGGTGCTAGTGGTGGTGCTTTAGGTATTGGTTTATGTGATAAAATGTTAATGCTAGAAAACACTTGGTTTTCAGTAATTAGTCCAGAAGGCTGTGCTTCAATTTTGTGGAAAGATTCTTCAAAAGCTCCAGAAGCAGCTGAAGCTTTAAAACTCAGACCTAAAGATCTCATGGAGTATGATATCTGCAATATGATTATTCATGAACCAGTAGGTGGAGCGCATCGTCATTTTGATGAAACACTTTTGATTGTAAAAAATGCTGTTATTGATCAAATTGATTCTTTTGAAAAAGATGATAGTATGACTTATTTAGATTCTAGAGTAGCTAGATATGATAAGTTGGGTGTTTTTAGAGAGTTTTAATAGAAGTCAAAACGATAGTCTTCAATTTCAGACTCATCACGCAATGCTTGCAACCAATGACCCCAAATTAAGTTTTGTCTTTGAATAATTAAGCTGAACTTTAATGACTCTTTCTTTTCTTCAAAATCTGATTCATTCACTTGATCTATTTCTAATACCTTAATAAATGTTTGACCTCTTAGTGTTGGAAGTGGACCAAGTACGTCATTTACATTAGCATTAAGTAATGCACCTGATACATAGTTACTTTTTCCAATAGACTCAAAGCTTCCTACTAAATTTCCACTATCTTCTGCAATATATTCAAAGCTAGAATTATTGCTAGCTATGTCAGAAAATGTTGTTTCACTGTCGAAGTCTTTGGAAATATTTTGTGCAATATTTTTAAGATTTCTTTTTTGAGTTTCTGCTAAATACTCTGCACTTAATTCTTCTTTAACTTTTTCAAAATCTATTGTTTCTTCTTTTACTATAGAGTCTAAATAGAAAATAACGACATAATTATCATTGCTTACCACATCAGATATATCGCCAGGATTACTATTAAATGCAAATCTTACAGCATCTCTCGCTACTCCAATGCCCTGAATAAAGATTGATTCTTTTTGTACTCCGCTTGCATCATTAATAACCATTCCTAAAGAATCTGCCAGTTGAACAAATCCAGCTTCTTTAGCATCTAAAGAAAAAATACTAGCCGTATCACTTAAGTCGCTCTCAGTATCTTTCCCTGGAGCTATAGATAGAAGAATGTGAGAAGCATTTACTTGCTTTGTTCCATCTTCTAGTGTTTTTTTGTCATTCACTTTAATAACATGATAACCAAAATTTGTTAATACGGGACCAACTAATTCGCCTGAGTCAGCTTCAAAAGCTGCTTTATCAAATTCTGATACCATTTTACCTTGCTCAAACCATCCAAGCATTCCACCTTTTGGTAAATTAACGTCCATACTATTGCTAGGATCTTCAGTATACATATTTGCTATATCAGCAAAGTTTTCACCCTGATTGATACGATACATTAGATTTTCAGCTTCAAGTTTTGTACGGAATGAATCATTAGCACTAGAAACTATAGGCCACTTAACATATTTCATATAACGCATTTCTGACTGCTTATAGTCTTCAATATTTTCATTATACAATTCAGTTAATTCTTGGTCAGTAGGTCGACCTAACATCATTCCATCAAAGAAATCATTGCCATCTAAAGCTTTTTCTGTGATATGTAGTATTTCAATTTTATAGTTTAGAAATCGAGATCTATAGCTATCTATAATATCTTGCTCTGAAGTAGAAGCGCTATTAACTACTAATTGCTGAAGTTTATAGTTTGGAAGATAAACATCACGCATAAATTCTTCAATTGGACGCCAATCCAATTCTCCTGGATTTAAGATTGCATCCATATATTTTTCTAAGTCAAATTGTCCACCAGTTTGAAAGGCAGTACTTCCTCTTAAAAATGCAGGAGGATTATTTTTCAATTGATAGAGAACTTCTTCATCGCTTATAGCAATATTATTCTTTTCAATTTGTTCTTGTATTAATAAGTCTTGTATGATTCGTTCCCAAACTATTGCTCGAATGTATTCTCTATCTTCATCAGTTATATCTTGAGGAGATTGAGATTGTAATCTGGTAACTTCATCATTAACTAAACGATTAAAATTTTCATATAGAATTGGTCTACCATTCAATGATCCAACATGACTTCCATTTTGTTGGCCAAAAATATCACCAATGCTAGCTCCACCTACAAGGCCACCAATAGCCATACTTATAACGAAGAGAACTAAGATAGTCCACATCACTACTTGCATTCGATTTCGCATGTTTGTAATAATTCCCATAAGGATGGAATTTATATAAGCATAGATGTGAAAGCAAAACTATTTAACATAAAGTATTTAAGTGATTTTGTTTAAAAAACTCCTTATTATTGTTTCATGCATTTCTTACTACTTATATTGCTATTAAATCTGGGTATTTCTCAAGAGAAAACAATTGAATTAGAGGACGTCTTTAATGGAACCTTTAGCTCATCAGGGATTGGAAGATTTGATTGGATAAATGGAGAAGATGCTTATTATTTTTCTCAATCTGATTCAGATGGAAAGCATTTTTATAAGTATAATATAGCTTCAGATGATACTACAAAAGCTTTTTCAATCGATTCTGAAGTAATAGATCAATTTAGTTCAACCTTCAGTTCAGATCAGACAAAGCTATTACTAAAAACTAATAATGTTAAAATATGGAGACATTCATCTTACGGGACTTATCATGTATATGACATTAACAGCAATAGTATTCAACCAGTTTCTGATGAACCAGATAGCTTGCGTAATGTAAAATTTTCTCCTAACAGTGAGCATGTATCTTATATAAGAAATGACAACAATATTTATATATATTCATTAAGCAGTCTCGAAGAAACTCAGGTAACCTTTGATGGAAGTGAAACAATTTTAAATGGACATTTTGGTTGGGTTTATGAAGAAGAGTTTGGTAGTTATGATGCCTATCGATGGAGTCCAAATAGTCAGTATATAGCTTTTTGTAGAGAAGATCAGTCTATGGTAAGAAAATATCCACTTATTGACTATGAGACCAAATATCCTACAGTGAAATATATATATTATCCTAAGGCAGGAGAAGATAATCCTGAAGTTTCCATTGGCTTGATAGACATTGTAAATCAACAATCTGATATCCGCACCTTACCAAAAGATTCCTATTATATTCCAAATATACTATGGCAAAGGAATAGTAATAATTTCTTTGTTACTACATTAAATAGAAAACAAAATGATTGGAAATTATATAGACATGATATTGATACCAATCAGAATACTTTAGTTTTAAATGATAAAAATGATACTTGGATTGATGCATTTGATTTCTTTGGAATGTCAGGTGTTTTCAGTATTGATATACTGAATAATGGAGAGATTATTTGGATGTCTGAGCGTGATGGATTTAAACATATCTATAGAAGCCGTACAGATGGAAAGTTTATCAATCAAATTACCAGAGGTAAATGGAAGGTAAATGGAATCAATGCTATTGATGAAGAAAATGAGATCATCTATTTCAATGCAAAAAAAGAATCTGAGATGGAAAACCATGTTTATTCTGTCAGATTTAATGGTTCTAGGCTAAAAAGACTTACAAAAGAAGAAGGGAGTCATTCCGCTTCTTTTTCTCCAACAAAAAATTATTTTATTGATACCCATTCTAGTTTTACGAGAACTCCTAAAACTGTCTTAAGATCAAATTCTGGTGCAATTAAACGAATGTTAGCAAGTACAGACAGGAGTAAATTTGATGATTATGGATTTACATATCCTAAGCATGTAAACGTATTTACTGATGACGGTACTAGATTGAATGGTATTATTACGTTACCCCACAATTTTGATTCTATGAATCAATATCCAGTTATTTTGTATAATTATGGAGGACCTGGATCTCAAATGGTAAACAATAGATGGGGAGTTGGAAGGCATTCTTTTCACCAATATTTTGCACAAAGAGGATTTATCATTTTTTCATTTGACAATAGAGGTACCGGAGGCAGAGGGAAAGCTTTTAAAGACCTTGCTTATGGGGACTATGGAAAATATCTTGTTATTGACCATATTGCTGCAGCTAAATACTTACAAAGCCTAACCTATGTCGATGGAGATAATATTGGAGTATGGGGATGGAGTGGTGGAGGTTATTTGACGAATATGTGCATGACTTTAGGTAGTGATTATTTTAAAGCAGGTGTATCTGGTGCTCCAAACGTAGATCCATTATTATATGATACAATTTGGACAGAAAGATATATGGGTCTTGTTGATGAAAATCCTGAAGGATACAAGAATGCATCAGTTTTAACCCACGTAGACAAAGCAAAAGGTTTTTTACTTCAAATTCATGGTAATGCAGATGACAATGTACATCATCAACATTCCCTTCAATTAGCTAAAGCATATGCAGAAAAAGGCAAGCATATGGAAATGTTTATATATCCTAATGCTCATCATGGCTTAGGTAATAATAATTTTCTGACATCCGAAGAGACAAAAATTGATGGTTGGGCAAATTACAATCATGCATATAGAAAGATAATTAGTTTTTTAATGGAGCATTTATCTAATAAAAATCAAGAATAAACTAAGATAAAGATTGATTTTTTTGAAGATCTTTTTTTTCAGCTTTTAGTGCAATCTTTTGAAACTTTCTCATAGAATCTTTATGCTCTTTTGTAATCTCAATTAATTCATTGGCCCAAGCTATATCAGCATTTCCCACTAATTCATCTAGTCTATCAATAGTATTAGTAAACATTTTTGGAAGGAATGATGGGGTAGGAGATCCACCGGTACCTTTAGCTTTTGTTTGATGTCTATATGGGTCAGGTGCTCTTAGAATATACCCAACTACCATCTTATAATGATCTATGCGATGTTGAATAATCCATCGAACAGAACTCGCAAGACTCTTCTTTAAGTTTTTATTTGATTCAATGGTATCGAAGTAGGAAGAATTTTGTAGTTTTTCGCGAGTTTTTACAATCATTGCGTGATGAGCGGGAGGTCTATATCCTACCCTAAATGATTTAAGAAGTTTTGTAAGTGAATCAATCTGACAATCATCAGGTAGGTCTTTATCTGCTATAAATCCTTTGCTTAGAATATTTTCGATAATACAAGCATCTACTTCACTATCACATACATATGCTTGTGTATGTTTACCTACTCCTGTTATTTCGTCTGCAATAGGGTGATAGGAACTATTAGCACCTGTTTGTCCGTGAAGTCGTGTAATGTAGCGACCTTCCATGTTATATTTTTTACTATAAGTATCACCGCATCCTTGAAAAAATAATCCCTCATTATCATAGATGCTTCCCTGATTTCCATAGAGTCCTTGAATAAAAATACGCACTTCTTTATTGTAGAGTAGCGGTTCGCTGACTTTCCACATAGCATTAAAGAGCTGATTGGATTGCTTCAAAGCAAGTTCTATCTTTTCGAGATTTTCAGCTATGTTATTGCCATCGATAGCATCCAATGAATTCTGAATCATCATTTTTGATGTACGCTCCATTGCAAGATGCGTCATTCTAAATCCTTGTTCATTTCCATCAAAATCATGGAATGAGACTACGGGCTTAATTGATCTTATATAATCAATAGTATCTTTCATGTTATCTAAATTATCTAAACTGTAATCTGGTAATATTCCTGATCGTAGTACATAATCTGCGGCATATTCAAATTCAGCTTGCTGACCTGTAATTCTTGAGGATAAAAGTAATAATCCAGATAAGGGCCAAGGAATAAAAGAACATGCTTTTTTCCCTCCATTAAAGATTGGTTCAATTTTAATACCATTCGCCAACCAGGAAGTCCAGCACCTTATATCTGCAATAAGTTGAGCAGATTCTCTGGTAGGCATTTCAATATGCTTTTTAATATGCGCTATAAAATGATCTATTAAGCTATGATCTAATAGCATGACTTCACTTAATAGTTGCTTTTTTCCAATAAGGCCAATTTTTCCGTGATTGTGTACTGCCATCTCACTGGCAAGGTCGCTAATACTAGAAAAAGGGTGCGGTAAGGGTTGTAGAGTGCTATAAGGTAATGTAGAATTAGGCTGCCAAATTAATTCAGACGTTTTTTGAATCATAGACGCATCAAATTTTAGATTAAAGCACGTTTCAGTAAAGTCGATTCCTTTGCCTAGGTAGGGAAAATCCTTATCAATTTTAATAGTAATATTTTGCTTCATATTATTTATAATATATTATCAATGTAATTAATAACAGATTGATCATCCCATTTGGCAGATCCCACATCTTTTACTAAAATTTCACCCGAACTATCAACTATGAAGGTAGTTGGAATACCGCGCGTGCTAAATAATTCATCGTCAGTAATTATTTTATATAATGGTAATTTTGCTAAAGCTTCATCTTTTGGTATATAATCGATAATAGTGTCTCTGCTTTCTTTAGATAAATACAGAAAAACAATATCTTCATTATCTTTATACTGCTCATATAATTTGACCATTGATGGCATTTCTGCTAAGCAAGGATTGCACCAAGTTGCCCAGTAATTGATAAACAATGTTTTGCCTTTAAAATCACGTAAAGAGAACTCAGATCCTTCTAAATCTTCGAATTGTAATAGGTTGAAATCAAAATCAACTACAGTAGTAGTCATCTCTTCTAGGGTTGGCGCTTTTAGCTCTGGCGCTTCCATGAGTTCTTTAACATAAGAAATAGCTACTGATTTATAGTGTCCTTTCCATTTTTCAAGTTCTTGATTGAGATTGTATTGTTCATAAGATAAATAAGAGAGAGTAATAACCATTAATACTATAATTATGTATAAGTTATTTTTGCTCATGGTTACTGATAATATTGTAGTTTATTCTAAAAAACTAGTTAAATTTGTTAAAATAACTTCTCAATATGGAAAAAATAGGATATATATTAATTACAACTTTTTATCTTCTCGTTTCATATCTAACCTTACAAAATATAGAACAATTTTATCCTGACGGCTTATTAGTTCTACTAATCTATAGTGGTGTATTTATGTTATTTTTGAAGGTATTAAAGGAAAGA
This sequence comes from Fidelibacterota bacterium, assembly GCA_018649625.1. Classification (GTDB taxonomy): domain Bacteria; phylum Fidelibacterota; class Marinisomatia; order Marinisomatales; family UBA1611. Next base: position 75,884 of record JABIHN010000012.1, read on the forward strand.
TTAAACAATAAAGAAGATGATTATTATTCTAAGGAGATAAATAAATGATTGTTGTTACTCAAGAAAGTATAGCCCATAGATCTATTGCCAAAACATTAGGAACTGTTCATGGACAGTCTATAAGAGCAAGACATATTGGAAAAGATATTCTTGCTGGATTAAGGAACGTTGTTGGTGGAGAGATTACAGAATATTCTAAGCTAATGGCAGAGTCCAGACAGCAGGCAATGGATCGCATGATTGCTAATGCTGAAGATCAAGGAGCTGATGCTATTGTAGCGGTACGATTTACAACATCAATGTTGCAGCAAGGTGCTTCTGAAATTTTTATCTATGGGACGGCTGTAAAGTTAAGCTAATGCATACTATCCCTAAAAATGTCAAAAATTGTTTTGCAGTTATTTTTTCTTATGAATTAAGTGATAATTTGGATGGATACTCTTCTATGGATCAAGATACAATCGATGCAGTGCAATTTATCGATGGTTATTTGGGATATGAAAAATTTGGTGATGGCATCAGCAATGTATTTATTTCATATTGGAAAGATATGAATAGTGTTAATCTTTGGAAAAAAAATTTACTACATATTCAGGCTAAAAAAAAAGGCCCGACTTGGTATAAAAATTATCGAGTTCAAATTACAGAAATACACCAAGATATCAATCACTAGACATATGGATCATAAAATATTTAAAGTTAATCATCTTCATTTTTATTTTAAGATATCTTATATAAATAATACCTTACATGAATTAACTTTTTCTGATAGAAAAAATGATTTAATTAACCCACAATTATCATTAAAAATAAATGAAGGTAAACCCTCTAAATTTGCAAAAGATATACAAAATCAATTAGATCGTTATTTTAGGGGGAAATTAAAAAAGTTTGATATTCCATTGAATGTCAATGGCAGTGATTTTACAAAAAGCGTCTTAAAGGAGATTGGTAAGATTCCCTATGGTAAAACAAAGAGCTATAAAGAAGTAGCAGAAAAGATTAAGAAGCCAAAAGCTGCGCGAGCAGTTGGAAGAGCTAGTGGCGCTAATCGCATTCCTATTATCATTCCTTGTCATAGAGTGGTAGGTAGTAGCGGGGAATTAGTTGGATATAGCGGAGGCGGAGGTCTTTTATTTAAATCTTATTTACAACTATTGGAGAAAAAATGAAAAAAATGATTGGTGTTATTGCTATAATATGTAGTTCTTTTTTATTTGCACAAGATCTTGCATGGAATCAAGAAATTGTCACCTTTAAAAGTGCAAATCCATTTTCTTTTGAAGGGATTATTACCGATTTAGATAATCAACCTATTCAAGAAGTTTCGGGCATATTGACCCTTCCTGAAAACTTTGATTCGAGCAAGAAATATCCTTTAATTATAGGAGTAGCGGGAAGCCTGAATTGGTCGCAACATCACTTGGATTACTTAGGAATGTATCAAGAAATGGGAATAGCCACTTTTCAATTACAAAGCTTTGATAGTCGTGACGTACAATCGACCGTAGGTACACAAGTAGAAGTAACAACTGCAATGGTGATTTTAGATAGTTATCGTGCTTTAGAGACACTTAGTATCCATCCTAATATCGATATAGATCATGTAGGAATTACAGGGTGGAGTCTTGGAGGAGGAGTATCTCTATATTCTGCCTGGCTACCGCTTATTGATGCGATTAATAATAGAGAGTTTATGTTTGCGGCACATTTACCTATTTATCCACCATGTCTAAGTTATCCGTATCCTGCTTCGAATATGCAATTTAGCGCGGCTCCTATCCATATTCTTATTGGAGAATTAGATAGTTGGGTTCCAGCTGTAGCGTGTACAGAATTGCTAGAAAAAATGGAATATAGTGGGCTTCCAGTGAATATCGATATGACAATCTATGATAATGCACACCATTCATTTGATAAGAGAGATACAGAGATTTCAGTAGTAGAGAATGGATATAGCTTAGGAGACTGTCGCTTTCCAATGAACGAAGAAGGGTCATTATTATTAAGTGAATATTGGAAGATTCCTATTAATACACCTTTAAGACAAAAATTAGCATTGATGACATGTGCAGGTAGAGGGCCTAGTATGGGAGGAAATACTGAAGCACGTGAAGCATCTTTCAAATTTTCGGCAGAATTTTTTACTAAACATCTGCAAGAATAATATTTAAGTTCTTACATGGGGAAACAATCTAAAACATTCATTTTATTATTTCTTGTTACTAGTTTTATTGTTTTTTTAATCAACTCGTTCTTAAAGCCTGCTGATATTCCCTATGAAGGAGAAATTTCTAGTTTAAATGTTCAAGATACTGTTGAAGTGTATTTCGACGACTATGGAGTACCAAGTATTTTTGCTTCCAATGATGCCGACATGTTCAAAGTTGCTGGTTATATAGGAGCAAGAGATCGACTATTCCAAATGGCATTTATGAAATATGCATATAAGGGCGAACTAAGCTTAGTGCTCAATGATACATTGTTTGCAGAAGATAAATTTTTACGTACACTTGGATTTGAAAAAATTGCTAAAAAGAGTCTATCAAAAATTCCAACTGAAACACTACAACATCTCGAGGATACATGTTACGGTATTAATGCTTATATAGAGACCTTGTCTCCCTCAGACTATCCATTAGAGTTTAAACTGTTAGGCATCGAAGAATTACCAACTTTTGAGCCATTAGATATAGTTGCTTTATCTACAATGATGGCATGGGAATTGCAGGGCGGATGGGATTCAGAATTATTTTTTGGTGCGATTAGCGAACAATTAGGACCGGATTATTTAAATGATATATTACCATCTTACAATGAAAACTTTATTACCATTGCTTCAAATGATGTCTTGCTCAAGAGTTATCAAGATTTTGCAAGCGATACCAAAAGAATTAGAGATGTTCTTAAAACAGACAGAGATGGTTATGGATCAAATGCATGGGTAGTTTCAGGAAGTAAAACAGAGACAGGGCTTCCACTTTTAGCAAATGATCCTCATTTAAGCTATGGACAGCCTCCTTGGTGGTATGAAATTAGATTAAAGAGTGATAATTACAACTTTGGAGGGTATGGTCTTTATGGATTTCCATTACCTGTGATAGGCCATAATGACCACATTGGTTGGGGTTTTACTAATGTAATGACCGATGACATGGATTTTTATATTGAAACACTCAATGATGACAATACGCAGTATTTATTGGATGGAGAATGGAAAGATTTAGAAATTGAAGAAGAAGTAATACATTTAAAGTCTGGGAACACAAGAACTGTTACGATTAGATCAACCCATAGAGGTCCTATTGTTAGTGATATTCATCCTGATGCGAGAGGAAAAGGGAAGGCAATATCTTTTAAATGGACAGAGTTCGATGCATTTGATGAAACGACTGCATTGTTTAAGCTAGCCAAGGCAACCAATTGGGATGAATTTTCAGAAGCATCGAAGCTGTTTGGAGCACCTGGACAAAATTGGACTTATGCAGATAAAAATGGCAATATTGGATGGAGACCTAACTCTAAAGTTCCCATCCGATTAGGCGGAGAACATTTAGTGCCTTTTGATGGGAGCACGAGCAAGCATGACTGGACAGGATATGTTCCTTTTGATGAAATGCCATATTTATATAATCCTGAAAAAGGATACATATCAAATGGGAATAATAAGACTATTGACGAGGATTATCCTTATTACATTTCTCGATATTGGGCAGATCCTAGTAGAGGAGAACAAATTGACAGAAGATTAAGAATTGATGACAAATTAGGAGTAGGAGATATGAAATCTATTCTGAATGAAATTACCTCTCCATTTGCTCAAGAATACTCAAAATTATTCTATGAAAATTATACACAAGGTTTCTCTGTTAAAGGGGATGAAATGTATGATATTTTAAACGGATGGGATGGAATTGAATCGTTAGATTCACATGCTGCAGTAGTTTTTCACACTATTTATATTCATCTAATACAAAACTTATTTCAGGATGAATTACAAAGTTTTGGGAAAGATTCTTTTGATACGTTTTATAGCTTAAAATATATCCGTTCATTAGCTATTCGAAGTATTTTTGATGGAGAGGCATCGTTATGGATAGATAATGTACTATCAGACAAAAAAGAAACATTAAATGATATCGTTAATCAATCTTTTGATGACGCACATGATTTCCTCACTAAAAATTATGGCAATCCTAGAGAGTTGACATGGGGTCAGGTGCATCAAGTAACTTATCGTCATCGATTAGATGGAGATCCACTTGTGAAGAAATTAATTCATTTTAGTATTGGTCCTTTTCCAATGTCTGGATCTGGAATGACACCAAGAGCTGCTAGTTATTCAGTTAGTAGTCCATTTGATGTCAGAGCAGGATCTTCTATGAGAAGAGTCATCGACTTTTCTAATTTTGATAATGGACTAAGCATTCTTCCAACGGGTCAATCTGGTGTATTCAAATCACCGCATTATAGCGATCAAACTTCTCTCTATAATAAGGGAGAGTTTAAGCCATTTAAATTCTCAGAAACTGCTATTAAAGAAGATAAAAAAATGCGAAAGCTTATCTTCTTAAATAAATAATTTATCTTGCTAAGCCTATTAACTCATGTTTAAACTCTATCAAATGAAGAACTTTTTCGACTATTATTATTTTAGAAGCAGGGGGACTGTAGAGGCCTAATAATAGGACTATATAAAAAACTACAAAAACCCTAGCATAACTCGCTAGGGTTTTTTGTTATATGGAGGTAAAGATGAACAAAGATATAGAAAAAAACAGAGATAGAATTGATACGATTGATAATCAAGTATTTAATTTGTTAATCGATAGATTAGATGCCGTGACAACCATTGGACATATTAAAAAAAAAGAAGGATTTCCTGTATTAGATCAGAATAGAGAAAATATAATTTATACAAAAATTGATGCAAAATTTTCAAAAATAGAGGCAGATTTTTTAAAAAATATTTATCAATCGATTATTACAGAGTCAAAAAAAGTAGAGGAGAAATAATGACTGATTGGACAAAAGATTCATGGAAAAACTTTGATATAAAGCATATTCCTGAATACAAAGATCAAAACGAGTTAGATGAAGCGCTAGGACGGTTAAGCACATTTCCACCATTGGTATTTGCTGGAGAGTGTAAAAAATTGAAGTCAGAACTAGCAAAAGCGGTAGAAGGTAAGGCCTTTTTAGTTCAAGGAGGCGATTGCGCTGAAAGCTTTAAGGAATTTAATGCCAATAATATTCGAGATACCTTTCGTGTTATTTTACAAATGAGTGCCGTTATCACCTCTAAAATGAAAGTACCTGTTGTTAAATTAGGCAGAATTGCAGGACAATTTGCAAAACCACGATCATCGGATACAGAAACAATTGATGGGATAACATTGAACAGTTATTACGGAGACTCAGTGAATGGTATAGAATTTACAGAAAAAGACAGAAATCCTAATCCTGCACGATTATTACATTCGTATTCACAGTCAGCATCTACGTTAAACCTGATAAGATCTTTTGCCCAAGGAGGATTCGCAAATTTACGTAAAGTCAATTCTTGGAATATGGGATTTGTTAAGGCGAGCAAGGAAGGCAAGAAATATGAAGAAATTGCAAATAAGATTACAGAATATTTAGATTTCATGGATGCTGTAGGTATCGATACAGAGAAAGTAATTGATTTGAATACAGTAGATTTTTATACAAGTCACGAAGGGCTACATCTTCCCTATGAAGAAGCCTTAACTCGAAAGGATTCTTTATCTAATGATATTTATTGTACTTCAGCACACTTTATTTGGATTGGAGATAGGACACGTTTTATTAATAGTGCTCATGTAGAGTATTGTAGAGGTATTAGCAATCCTATCGGTATTAAATGTGGACCATCATTAGATCCAAAAGAATTGATTAAGATTATTGATACAATTAATCCAAGCAATGAGCCGGGTAAAATATCATTAATTTTTCGTTATGGAGAAAATAATATTGAAACACATCTGCCTAAATTAGTAGATGCAATTAATAGTCATAAGAAATCTGTATTATGGATTTCTGATCCAATGCATGGGAATACTGTAAAATCTTCTTCTGGTCTTAAAACGAGAGATTTTTCATCGTTATTAAATGAAACTACAAAAGCGATTCATGTTTTAAAATCTAAAGGATGTCACCTTGGTGGAATTCATCTAGAAATGACAGGTCAAAATGTAACAGAATGCACGGGTGGTATATATAAATTAAGTGATGATGATTTAAATTCTAGATATCACACTCATTGTGATCCCAGATTGAATGCAAATCAAGCATTAGAACTATCATTTAATATTGCAGAGGAAATAGCAAAATAATGATTATTAATTCTACTATTTCATTACCAGGAGATAAATCAATTTCGCATCGATCAATTATGCTAGCTTCCATTGCAAGTGGAGTAAGTTGTATTACAAATTTAAATGATGGAGAAGACTTACAATCTACCATTAAAGCAATGCAATCATGTGGAGTATCAATACAAAAAGAGGGTGATACTATTCTAGTAAAAGGATCAACTTTAGAAAATCCTATAAAACCAATTGATTGTGGAAATTCTGGTACAACTTCTAGATTATTGGCAGGATTATTATCTTCACAACATCTTTCATTCTCATTAATAGGAGATATATCACTATCTAAAAGACCTATGAATAGGGTTATTAAGCCATTAACTGAAATGGGATGTATGATTAGATCAAATGATGGATTATTACCATTACACATCGATGCATCGAAGGGTTTAGATAGAATTAACTATAAAATGCCTATTGCAAGCGCTCAAGTCAAGTCAGCCATATTGTTAGCTGGTTTGGGGTCAAAAGATTCATGTCTAATAACAGAGTTAAAACATTCTAGGGATCATACAGAGATCATGCTAAAAAGTATGGGAGCTGATATTAAAGTAGATGGTGATAATATTGAGGTAAACCCACTTTCGTCTGCTTTACAATCATTTACTATGGATATTCCCGCCGATCCATCATCTGCATCCTTTTTTATTGCATTAGCAGCTTTATTAAAAGGCTCTAGTCTTACTGTAGAAAATATTTTATTAAACCCTACACGTACTGGCTTTATTGACGTACTTGAAAAAATGGGAGTGCAAGGCTTGGTATCTAATCCAAAAATAAATAATGGAGAATCTTGTGGAAATATACAATTTATTGGTTCTGACATTAAAAGCTGCGATGTCCCAGCGCACATGATTCCATCTATCATCGATGAAATTCCTATCTTAGCAGTAATTGCAGCATTTGCAGAAGGGAAAACTATATTTTATGAAGTAGAAGAATTGAGATTTAAAGAATGCGATAGATTGGATGCTATTATAAAGAATTTACAATTATTTGGTATCAATGCATATGAAGAGGAAAATAATCTAGTAGTAGAGGGAGGAAAACCCACAAAGATGGCTAAAATTTTATCTTTTGATGATCATCGTATAGCAATGGCATTTATCATATTAAGTATAGTAGCATTTAAGGAATACCATATTGACAATACAGACTGTATTAATATTTCTTTGCCTGGATTTTTTAACATATTGAAGGAGATACAAGAGTGAATCTAGGGTTAATAGGTAGTCCAGTAGAAAAAAGCATTAGCCCTGAATTGCAAAGAATTCTATTTAAAGAATTAGAATTGGATAATTGTACATATGAAAAACACCATGTTGCATCGGACGATCTACCTTCTTTCTTTGATAGGTTTAAAAATGGAAAGTTTGATGGAATAAATATCACTATTCCACATAAAGAAACAGGATTAAAATTTTTAGATGAAATTGATGACAACGTAAAGTTATTAGGTAATACAAATTGTATTAAAAGAGTAGGAGATATCTTAATAGGATATAATACAGATTTATATGGTTTTAAAATGCTTCTTGAAAAAAATAATATTAATGTTCATTCAAGTCGCTGTCTTGTATTAGGTGCAGGCGGTTCAGCTAGAACTATTATTAAGGCATTAATTGATCAAGGAGCTGAGTCAATTACAATTAAGAACAAGTCAATTGATAATGCATTAGCAATACAACTCTATGCTCAAAAATTAGGTGCTAAAAATATTGAGATTTATACTGAATCTGATGACAAATTTGATATTGCAATCAATACAACACCGCTAGGAATGTATCAAGAGCAAGACGATACAAGCTTTTTTGATATTCCAATAGATAAAGATAGCATACTTATTGATCTAATTTATATTTCAAATCATACGTTATTTTTAAATCAATACAAAGATCGAGTAAAACAATCAATCAATGGACTAGAAATGCTTATTTTTCAAGCTATCAAGTCTATTGAAATTTGGACAGAAACTACCTATGATGTGGATCAGAAATTGGATTCCATCAAAAAACAATTGGAGAAAGTAATATGTTAAAAAAAATATCATATATGACTGCGGGAGAATCCCACGGAAAAGGATTAATTGGAATTATTGAAGGCATACCAGCTGGAATGAATATTACAGAAGAGTATATTGAAAAAGATTTAATTAGAAGAATGCAAGGGCATGGTAGAGGCGGTCGCATGAAGATTGAAAAAGATCATGCAGAAATATTTTCTGGAGTACGCCATGCTATTACTTTAGGATCACCGATTTCTCTATTGATTAAGAATTTTGATTGGGTGAACTGGGAGGATAGAATGGCTATTGGAGAGCCAAAAAAAGAGCATAGAAAAGTAACAATGCCTCGTCCTGGACATGCAGATTTAGCAGGAGTAATGAAGTATGGATTAGATGATATTAGAAATGTATTAGAGCGTTCTTCTGCAAGAGAAACAGCAATGCGTGTAGCAATTGGAGCTGTGTGTAGAAAGTTATTAGAAGAGGTAGGTATTACAGTAGGAAGTCGTGTATATCAAATCCATAATGTAGTAGATAGTACCGCTGTTTCTAATGATATGAGTTTACAAGAATTAAACGATACAGTAGATGCATCACCTGTACGATGTTTTGATAAAGATGCAGAAAAAAAGATGATGGATGTAATTGATGAAGCTAGAAATAATGGTGACTCTGTTGGAGGCTCTTTTGAGGTAATAGCAAAAGGACTACCATATGGATTAGGAACGTATATCAATGCAGATGGGAAGCTTCAAGCAAGAATTTCACAAGCTATGATGTCTGTAAATGCATTTAAAGGTGTAGAGCTAGGAGCAGGTTTTGCTTCTTCAGCTGTATTTGGTAGCGAATTGCATGATGAAATCTTATATGAGCATAGCAAAATAACGCGTGCAAGCAACAATGCTGGAGGTATTGAAGGTGGAATGAGCAATGCTCAGCCAATTCATGTAAAAGTAAGCATGAAGCCTATTTCAACGCTTATAAAGCCATTACGATCTATCGATTTAAATACTATGGAGCCAAAGTTAGCCCATAAAGAAAGAACAGATTCTTGCGCTGTACCAGCAGCTTCAATTATTGGTGAATCTATGTTAGCTATTGTTTTAGCAGATGCATTATTAGAAAAATTTGGCGGAGACAGCTTAGATCAACTTAAAAAACATATAAAAGCTAGTGGAAAATATTAAGCAAATTTTCTTAATAGGAATGATGGGATCGGGAAAATCTACTATAGGATCTATTTTAGCAGATAAGCTTGATTGGACCTTTGTAGATATTGATACAGAACTAGAGAAAGATCATAGTCTTTCAATAGGTGATATGTTCAAAAATGGAGAAGATAAATTTCGCACTTATGAGACAGAGAAATTAGAAAAAATAGTATTAAAAGATTATATTGTTTGTGCAACAGGTGGGGGTATTGTGTTAGAAGATTCGAACTATAGAATTCTAGATCAATCTTTTTGCGTTTATTTAGATACATCACTTGATACTATTCATAAAAGAATTAAAGATGATAATAGCAGACCTTTGTTGTCGGCAGGAAATAAAAAAGATTTAATAAGGGATATTTTTAATGATAGAGAAGAAAGATATAAATCACTATCCAAGCTTAATGTAAATACGGACAATATAAATATTGATGATACTTGTAAAATGATAATGGAATATATAAATGAATAATACAGTAAAAGTAGATCTTGGAAAAGATAGTTACGATATTATTTTTGATGATAATTTTGTGGAATCTGCTATTGCGTTGGTAGCAATTTCTTCGAAGTGTATGTTTATTACTCAGGAAGTAATCTATAAGGAATTTGAAGATAAATTTTCTGTATTAAAATCTTTACCAAATGTAGAATTTCATTTTATCGATCAAGGGGAAGAAGCAAAATCAATTGAGACGATAGTAGAAATCTGCGACAAGATGACTGCAATGCAATATGATCGCTCTTCCACTATTTTTGCAGTAGGCGGTGGTGTAGTCGGTGATACAGCCGGTTTTGTAGCCTCTATTTTCATGCGAGGCATTAATTACATACAGTATCCTACTACATTATTGGCTATGATTGATTCTTCTATTGGAGGAAAAACTGGCGTAAATCTAAAAAGTGGAAAGAATTTAATAGGTAGAATACATCAACCAAAAGCAGTTATTATTGATACATCTTTTTTATCTACATTACCTGAACGAGAAATAAATGCTTCATTAGCTGAAGCAATTAAATATGGATTTATTTATGACAGAGATTTGTTTAACTATATTGTAGAAAATATGTCTGATATTCTCAATAATAAAAATGATACGATTCTTAAAAAAATTATTTTGCGATCCTGTCAAATTAAGAGCGAAGTGGTAAGTCAAGATGTAGATGAAAATGACTTGAGAATGATTTTAAATTTTGGCCATACTATTGGACATGCTCTTGAAGGTTATTTTCAGTACAAAACATTGCTTCATGGAGAAGCAATTCTATATGGAATGAAGTGCGCATTATATCTTTCACATACTACTGGTGGTTTGAATAAAAAAGATTATAATAAAGGATTAAAAGCCTTATCTGCTTTTACATTGCCTTCTATTGATATTAAAGATAAAGCTGAGATTATTGAGTTTGTCAAAAGAGATAAAAAATTTAGAGAATCACAAATAAAATTTGTATTAATTCCAGAAATTGGAAAGGCTACTGTTAGTAAAAATATAACATTAAATCATATTGAAGAAAGTTTAGGAGTCTTATGAATATCACTATTGTAAATGGTCCTAATTTGAATTTATTAGGAGAAAGAGAGCCTGAAATATATGGTTCTGAATCATTATCAGAGATTAATTCTTGGATAGAAAATCATGAAGTATGTACTAGTTTGACCTTAGAATTCTTTCAGTCTAATTCTGAAGGTGCTATTATTGATTTTATTCATTCAAAGCGTAGAGATATAGATTATCTTATTATCAATCCAGGCGCATTGACTCATTATTCATACGCATTAAGAGATGCTATTGTCGCAACGCAACTAAAAGCAATTGAAGTACATTTATCTGATATTCATAATCGAGAAAATTTTAGAAAAATATCAGTAATAAAGGGTGTTTGTTTGGCTCAATATTATGGCAAAGGTAAGCATGGATATATTACAGCAATTAAGCATATATTGGAGAAAAAATGAAGAAGATTGGTATACAAGGAATAGCGGGAAGTTTTAGCGAAGAAGCATCAAAATCTTATTGTAATAAATTTGATATCAAAGAATTCGAGCTAGATTACTTAGTAACCTCAATGAATGTACTGAATAGCTTAACATCAAAAACGATTGATATTGGCATTTTTGCAATGGAAAATGCACAAGGAGGCGTTGTAATTGAAAGTGTTGAAGCGCTTGCTAAAAATCAGTGTAAGATTATAGATATGTTCTATGTTGAGATTAGCCAAAATTTATTAGCAAAAGATAATATTGCTTTAGGAGATATTGAAGAAATTCATTCTCATGAACAAGCATTAAAGCAGTGTAAAGACTATTTAGCAGAGAAATTTTGGTCTAAAAAACTTGTGGAAGAGGATGATACTGCTAAAGCAGCACAAGATCTTGCAGAGGGAAGATTTTCAGATAATGTTGCAGTGATTGCAAGTAAAAATTCTGCAGAGAAATATGGATTGAATATTCTCGAAAGTGATATTCATGATCTAAAGAAAAATTTAACATTATTTTTAGCAGTAGAAAGGATTGATAACAATGAATAGAGTCAGCATTATTGGATTTGGAAGATTTGGAACTATGCTTCATCAATTACTTATTAAAGGATTTGAAGTGGATGTTTATGATATCGAACCTGCAAGTCAATCAGATATTAATTTTGTGTCTCTCGATGATGTACTAAAAAATGATACAATATTTATTGCAGTACCAATTAGAGATTTTGAAGGATTAATGAGTAGTTTATCAAATCAGATAAGTGGTAAAAAGACTATAATAGATGTTTGTTCTGTTAAAGTGCATCCAAAGCAAGCGATGTTAGATCATCTTCCAAATGAGATAGATATCATTGCAACACATCCGTTATTTGGACCTGATTCTCTTGAAGAGAGAGGTTC
>JABIHN010000057.1 GCA_018649625.1 Fidelibacterota bacterium
ACAATATTTAAAATACCAGCCATGCCATCCGGATCATATTTTGCACCCGGATTCGTAATTACTTCTACATCGCTTATATTATTTGCCAGAATATTTTCTAATAGTGCTTCTTGATTTGCACCACCCATTCTAATGGATTTTCCATCTATTAATAGATTTACATTTGTATTTCCTCGAAGGCTCACCTTTCCATTCATATCGACTTCAACACCAGGTATTTGTCTTAAAACATCAATCGCATTTCCACCTGTAGTCGTTGTATTCTGTTCGACATTAAATATCTTTTTATCCACTGAATGGGTAAAAATTGGTTTGTCAGCTGTCACCGTCACATCACCAAATTCAATTGTTTTTTGTTGAAGTAATATTTTGCCAAGAAAAGGTTCCATGGACCCACCACCGGGAAACAATTTAATAGGACCAATTTCACGCTTACTGTATCCAATAAATTCTATTCTTACTGTAAATCGTCCAAATGAAATTCCAGTAACATTAAAATATCCAGATTCGTCTGTAATCGCACCTGTAACAACTTCATTTGTTTTCATATTAACGATAGACACGGATGCATAAGCTATTTCCATTCCAGAAAGAGAATCTGCAACAACACCTGATATTTTTCCCTTGCCAGGCATGCCGCCACCGCGACCCGAATGTCCTTGAGCAACTATAAATGATAAACTCAAAATGAGTGTTAGTATTATTTTTTTAAAAAACATTTGATTCCTTAATATTTTAATTGATCCATCAATTTTATTCATGCTTTAAGACTACTATTATCGTACAAAGTTAAATTTTGTTCCACTTTAATTTTACGTTTGATTTGCCAAGAGGATTTGTCCATAAAAATAAAAGCTTATCATCCACTATTTCCATTTGCGGATAACCAATTCCTCGTCCACCGCCCAATGTTTCTATGGTCATTATTTCAGATAATTTTCCATTGGTATTTATTATTCTATACACAATGGATGAATTATCTTCATCAGACTCTAACCAACTGGCAATGACAGTATTATCATTTACCCAAACAAGATCAACTCTTCCTTGTGGAGCCCCACCATCAACTCGAATAGGATCTGAAAATGTTTTTCCAACATCATTTGAAAATGCTACATTTATTTGCGCATCTCCATCAGGAGCAGTAAACCATGCAATGGCTACATTTCCTTCTTTTTCAGCTAATTTAGGACCATTCACAGGACATCCAGGAATCATCCAGTTATCTTCAAAAACAGGGAAGGCTTTTTCCCAAGTTCCATTTGAGTTTCGAATGATATTAATATTTCGAATTTCTGAATCGGATCTATCACGATAAGCAATAATGGAAACATTATTGACTTGGATTGCAGACGTAGGGCAACACTCACAAACGCGAGAATCTAATTTTGTCTCTTTTCCCAATTTTCCATTAATAAAAGATGTTTGATAAACCGCCATATCTCCCATGGTGTGTGTTTTAATATCATATTTCCCCATATGACGCCCATCTAACCAGGTTAAGCCAACACCTTTTTTTTGTTTATAAAATGATAAAAATCCGTGCTCGCCTTTTTTTCCACCATCCTGATTCACCATAAAAGGATTTGACCATGAATTTCCACGATTATTTGAAAATGCCATCATAACATTATAATCAAATGTTTCTTGTGAACTTTTTTGTAACCAGTGAACAAATAGAGTGTCGCCACCCCCATGAAATATGGATGGAAAGTCAGCCCAATTAACAAAAAAATCAATAGATGCATGAATTAAACTTTTTCTCGTCCATTTATCCTTATTCCATTCAGACCAATAAAGACCAAATGTTGTTGAATTAATGGGTTCAAACCAAGAAACAATTAATTCACCATTGTCAGATTTTATTAAATGAGGATATTGGCTTCCTTCACCGAAAGGTGGTATGTCAGACTTAGGAGATGAACATCCAATAATCAACAAACCCCAAATTAATGTTAAGCTAATTCTCATTAAAATGACTCTTCACTCATTTTTATTAAAAACTTTTTAAGATTAAAAGTTTAGTGTGACATGCCACCTATTTTACAACAGGGAGCTAACCCTTCATAGGCAACAGGATCAGCAATTGTATTGTTGGCTTGGTATCCTAAATCTGAAATGGCTTTTTCAATTGCAGCCATATCAATAACAGCAGCATCAAAATTTACGCGACCCGTTTTAGTTTTTAAATCAACATCAAAATTTGTAATCCCTTTTATTTTAGACATTCCTCTTTCAATGGTTGATTCACACATACCGCACTGAATTGTACTTAATGCTATATCAGCTTGTTTGGCTTCACCTTTGCTACAAGCCATTACACCAAGAAGCAGAGCGCTTACTGTGAAAATAATTATTTTTTTCATAATTTTAATTCCTTTTTATTATTTTGAACTTTAATTAATTCAATTTTTATTTCATAAATACAATTTTGTGAGTTTTAGTTAAACTGCCAAATTTCAAGCGTATAAAATACACACCACTAGGCTGGTTTCCAGCATACCATTGCAAGGTATGTTCACCGACACTAAGTGTCTTATTAAGTAATGTTTCTACCAAACGTCCAGAAATATCAACTATTTGTACCGTTGTCACTTGGGACGGTGATGATACATTAAATCTAACTTGAGTTGATGGATTAAATGGATTAGGATAAGCAGATAAAAGGGTGAATGTTTTTGGACTTTTCATTGTTTCATCAATACTGACAGACGATTCCCCCACTACAGTAAATTGCCCCATCATTCCCATCTCTTCATGAGTTAAAATATGACAATGATACATATATGGAACTTCTGTATTGGAAAAATCTTCAAACTTGGTAATAAATTTTGCTGTCCCATTTTGGGCTGGGACTAATACAACATCTTTCCAACCTCTCATATGCTCTGGAGGCGCTAATCCATTAATTTCTAAAATATTAAATTGAATATCATGAATATGAAATGGGTGAGCAATTTGAGACTGATTCTGTAATTCCCATATTTCAACATTATTCAATGGAATTTCATAGTTAACTACATTGATGTCAAATGGTTCACCATTAAATTGAAATGGACCATTTAAGGCACCATTGGGGCCCATAACAACTGAAGAAAATTGTATGGATCGTATTTCATCTACTTCGTCAGTATTCCATTCATCTACTATGACAAGCGAACTTGGAATAGTAAGGATGGGTTCATCCATTTGACTTACAACATGTAATGATAATAGGGAAAAATCATTTCCATTTAAATCATTATCTGCGTAATAAGGTATGGAACTCCCACCCATACCACCGACAGTTTCAGCACCATAAACTCCATTAGGGATGGTCGATCCATAATTCATAATTTGAATTGTTTCACCAACCCGATTATTCAAATCCACAAGTATTTCATATCTTTCACCTGGAGAAATCAATAATTCATCTAATTCAACAGGCTCGGGCAATAAACCACCATCTGTACCAATAACATAAAAAGATTCATGATTTTCGAGCCCCACATTAAATGAACGTTCGGATGCGCCATTCAAAAGTCGAAATCGTACAATTTGTGCTGGTACTTCTAAAAATGCATCCACCGTTCCATTTGTAAACAAGTATGAATCAAGTCCACTAGAATCCATATTCGTTACAATTTGATAATTATCGTCCAAAGTTTTGGTTTGAAAAACAAGTGGAATATCATCCACGCCATATTCACGAGGTAAATCCAGTAAAGCTTCAAGAGAATCTCTGATGATAACAAATCCTGCTATTCCCATTTGAACATGTTCGTTTGTTTTATGCATTAAATGTGGATGATACCACATGGTTGATGCGTGATCCTTTATGGTGAAATGTGGATTCCAAATTGTATTGGGTGGAATGGGTGTGTGAGGTCCGCCGTCAAATTCTGCCGGAACGTGCATACCATGCCAATGAATCGTGGTTGTATCTGGAAGTTGATTATTAAAGGAGATATTGACTTCTTCCCCTTTCTCCATAATGAGTGTCGGTCCCAATATAGGAAAACTCACCCCCATTGTTTCAGTTAATACACCCGGAAAAAACTCCATTTCACAGACTTGAAGGGTTAGGTCGAAATTATTTCCTGTCATGGCAGGAGGAATGATAAGCGGGTTTTGTGACATCCCAATAGTCATCATTGTTTGAAGTAAAATTATCTTTTTAATTATTTTATTCACAATAAACTCCAGTTTTCATTTTTTATTTATTTAAATAAGATTAGAAGAATCTGTTTTTTCAATTATTCTATTATACAATAGTAACGCTCCAGCAAAAAGGATTACTCCAATTTCGATCCAAAACAAAAAGGCATTTTCCATGTAAAATGAAAAGTATGGATTTTGAACCATTTCCCATACTGATACTTGCCCCTGTTCAGGAAGAATTTGAAATAAAAAATAATCTGTTTCACTGAATGGATATAAGTATTTAATACCCACAGTCCTTGCTGTAAACCAATCTGATAGTAAATGTAATTGTGCTCCCAAAAATAATCCTAGAGAAATGGGTTTCAAGACTTTCAATTGCAAGGACCGATTGAGTAAAATCATAACACTAAATAATCCAATCCAAAATATTGGAGTGTGTAATACGGAATGATGTCCAGCTACTGTATCTGAAAAAAGCCCATCCATATCAGGTAAAATGGATGCCAATAATAGAACTGGCATAAATGGATAAACTGTCCAAGGTGAAGTTTTCATCCATTTACCCAGTAAATATCCGGATGCGATATGAGATGGAAGAAACATTATCTTTTCAACTCCATTTCTTTTACAATCGAATAAATGATCGGCACAACGAATGTAGTCAAGATCGCAAAAACCATTCCGCCAAAGGATGGAATTGCCATGGGAATCATGACATCTGCCCCTCGTCCTGTTGATGTTAAAATTGGCAT
>JABIHN010000058.1 GCA_018649625.1 Fidelibacterota bacterium
ATTGTAAAATTCGAACTCAATGTCATCATAAATGGCATGGCTGGCGAGCACTATCTCATTTTCGAGAATTAGGTTTTCGGTGTAAGTGCCCGGAGCAACAAGAATTGTGTCACCATCTGCAGAAGCGTTAATACCTTCTTGGATGGTAGAATAATCTGCTGGGATGTTGATGGTTGTTGCGGTAAGACTGGACGCAGAAATTAAAAGAATAACAAATTGTTTCATAAAAGCCTCTCTTCTTACTCTAAATGTACAAAATGTTTTACTTACCCCAAGCCGTAGATATCTCCTGATGTAGTTGGACGGATAAATATTGATTCCGGTCCGTTTTGTTTTTTATATTTTTTGATCTGGATTTTAATTCCAAGTATGCGTTCTCTAAATATTCCTTCGCTGCTCTTTTATTTCCGACTGAAACATGAGCTTGATACATATTCCAATTCAAGGAAATGACATCTTTACTATTAGGATCATGTTGCTCAATTAATTCATTGAATATTTTTATATAACTTTTGGCTTGGGATTTTTGACCGTCCTTCATGAAAGTGACCGCCAGCCAGGAAAGGGTTGTTAACCTATTAATCGGTATATCTGCATAGATGCTATCTGCTTTAGATAAATAATGAACAGCACTGTCAAAATTTGTTAGATTGAAATGGGCAATTCCAATACCTTTGTATCTTTCAGATATTTGGAAAGTATCATCCAAAAACATTGCAATACTTAATGATCTTCTAAAATTGGGAAGCGCATCCTGATAATTTGTATTGTAAACTTGCGCTTCACCCAAATTAAACAAGGTTGAGTTTAAACCTTTTTTATCAATCAGCTTTTCTTTGATGGCAATGCTTTGATTAAATTGTTCAATGGCCTCGGCAAAATCACCCATATCATAATACACTTCACCAAGATTGTTTAACGTTTTACCATAATTTCGTGTGTCACCTAATTCTTCTTTAATGGCAAGGCTTTGTTCATAATAGTGGATGGCTTTTGAGTAATCATGGTCCTTCCAATACCAAATACCAATATTATTCACATATTTTGAAATTTTCAGTTTATCATCAAATTCTTTCGCAATATTAAACGCTTGGAGCCAATATTCTAATGCTTCGTCCAATCGGTCTGTTCTATAGTATAAAATGGCGATGCTATTCATGATCTTTGCCATACTATTCTTATCATTCATTACAGTGGAAATTGATAATGCTTCAGAGAATTTTTCCAATGCAAGATCAACTTGTCGTTGTTTGCGGTATAATTGTCCTTGTTTTCTTAAGGACTCTGCTAAACTGGTGTTATCATCCAATTCTTTACTTTTTCGGAGTGATTGTGCAAAAATGGTTTCAGCTTTATCGTACTGTGCATTGTCATAATACATTTGACCCAATTTAAGCTGAGCCGCAATAAGTTGATTATCTAAAACAACCACGTCTTGCATCATATCGATGGCTTTCTGATCTTGATCTACATTATTGCTTCGCGCATATAGATCTTTGGACTTTAGATATAGTTCGTACGCTTTCGGATCATACACAATTTCTGTCAATTCTGTAGCCAATGGAATATCTAACCCACCAATGATATTTTTCACCAAGACTCCTACGATTGACTGTAGACTATTTTCTTCGATGAACCATTTGTTGATGAATTTATCTTCACCTGTAGAAGCTTCAACTAATTTACATCTGAGATTAAATCCATCGCCCGATCTTTGAAGACTACTTTCAAAGACAAATTGAACACCCAAACTTTTTGCAATCTCTGCGATTTCTAAATTTTCCTTATTCAATTTTCTGACGGATGCTACCTCTGAGACTTTCAATTTCCCTGGTAATGCTTTTGAAAGATCAAAAATGATATCTTCTGTCATAGTTTCCAAATATTGATCATCTTCATTTCCTCGGATGTCCATATACATGACCGCCACAGACACAACATCGGGATTCTTAGGCATAATGAAATAACCTGCAACACCCATGATTAATAAGGCTACAACAGCAAACTGCCAGATAGGTGTTGTCTTTTCGAGCTTCGCTGATACAGCAGACAATTTTGTTTCGGGAAGATTGTGAGACGTAATACAATAAACTTCAACCGTTTGTCCTACGCCTTTTAATTTTGGTTTTCCTAAATATTTAGTATCAAACCCTGGTTCTCTGACTAGAGCATCATTGACCTTATTGGAAATTGCAATTCCACCTTCTGCTGAAAAGGGTTCAATCCGTGCAGCAATGTTCACATCATCACCAATTACATCATTTTCAGTGACTAGTATTTCACCTTGATGAATACCAATCCTGTGGTTTAAATCTTCTATGGGTTTTGATATTTTTTGGAATTCAATACAGCATTCCACTGCATCTGTTACGGTATCAAAAATGAGCAACAGTCCATCTCCCATTTCTTTCACCCATTCGCCGTTCCTTGATTCCACCATTGGCTTGAGCAGTTCACGCTGTTGGGCTAATAGAGCAGCTGCTTTGGACTGATCTGCAGCCGTGAGTTTTGTGAAGCCAACAATATCGGTAAAAACAATGGCTGCAAGTTTTCGTTTTGGGGCTGTCATAGTAGAATAATTCTATTCAATTGAATTCAAAGAAAAACGTTAGGAATTATCTGATAAATAGTTGGAATAATCAAAGAGTTTCAGTTTAATCTTCTATTCTTAACTCCCTAGTCATTAAATCTTTAACTGATTGTTTTGCATTCCTTTTTTCAAATAATATTTGATAAACTGCTTCACAAATTGGCATATTGACATTGTATTCTTGTCGAAGTTGATGGACTGATTTCGCTGTTTTCACACCTTCAGCTACCATTTTCATTTCAGATAATATTTGATTTAATGATTTACCTTCCCCAATAGATTGTCCAACTAATCTATTTCGACTATGTTTACTTAAACAGGTTACAATCAAATCACCCATTCCACTTAATCCCTGAAATGTTTTCATTTTCGATCCCATCGCAATTCCCAATCTAGATATTTCAGCCATTCCGCGAGTCAAAAGAGCTGCTTTAGTATTATCACCATATCCAATACCATCGCAAATACCAGTTGCGATAGCAATCACATTTTTAATAGAGCCGCCCAGCTCCACACCTTTAATATCAGTATTCGTATAAATCCTTAAAGTTTCATTTGAAAAAATATTTTGAATTACTTGTGCTGCTTCTATATCTAAAGAAGAAGAAACTAAAGTTGTAGGGTGCCCTTGAATAACTTCTTCCGCATGACTTGGACCCGATAAGGTTACTATTTTAGTGTAAGCATTTCCTAGAACATCTGCAATAACTTCACTTACTGTCATTAAAGTATCAATTTCAATCCCTTTGGATACATTCACGATAATTTGATTATTCAAAAAAACATCCTTATGAGATTTCAATAAATCACGAATCGCAGGCGATGGTACAGCAATAATAACAATGGATGCATCTAAAACTGCATCATCTATAGAAGATGTAAATGTTACAGATTTTGGAAATATTAACGATGGAACAAGATAGTGTTTTCTTGTGTTTGATAGCTTTTGAACAATTTCAGGGTTTCGATGCCACATTGTAACATCCATTCCTTTATTTGCTAAAGCCAACCCTAAGGCACCACCCCAGGACCCACAGCCTAAAAAAGTTATTTTATTCACAATTAGGATGTATACATTGAATCAATAACATCTACCCAATTTTCTCTAATTTGCTTTCGTCTAATTTTTAGAGTTGGCGTCAATTCACCATCATCAATTGTAAAATCACGAGGTAGAATTGTAAACTTCTTTATTTGTTCAGGATTTGAAAATTTACTATTCAGATTATTAACGAATGATTGAATTTCAGCAATAATTTCATCACTCTCAGTAAAATCAGATAAAGAATGGTCCAAATCTTTTAACATTATTATTTGTTCACCTGGATCTTTTGGGATTTCATTCGCATTGACACCGAGTTTATCACGTAGTATTGCGGAAACATCTAAGGTAAATAAAGCTGAACAATATTTTTTAGCATCCCCTACTAAGAAACATTGAGAGAGTAACGGAATTACTTTCATCGTTTCTTCAATAACCAGAGGTGCAATATTTTTTCCACCTGAGCTCACATATATTTCTTTTTTACGGCCAGTGATACTTATAAAACCATCCGAATCAATTTTCCCAACATCACCCGTATGCAACCAACTATCGATAATGGTTTCTGCTGTTGCTTCAGGATTTTTATAATATCCTTTCATGACATGATCTCCACTGATTAAGATTTCTCCATCATCCGCTATTTTCATTTCAGTCCCAGGCATGGCCTTCCCTACAGACCCAATCTTATTATTTCCAGTATAATTTAAAGTGGCTCCAGCAACATTTTCTGTCATGCCATATCCTTCAAATAATGGTATATCTAATGATTGAAAAAAGGTAAGAATATCTGGATTAATAGGTGCAGCCCCTGAAATAGCAAAACGCATACTAGAAAAACCAATTGCTTCTTTCAGTTTTCCTTTAAAAACACCAGATAGACCTGGAATTTTTAAACCAAATTTTAAAATTGCTTTTCCATCAATTGCTGCTTTTAAGTTTGAAAATATTTTTTCATAAATCCTAGGCACGCCAATAAACAAATGTGGTTTTACTTCTTTTGCATAATCAACAACATATAATGGGCTATTGACTATGTGTAAATGTAATGCTGTATTTATCCAATAATGGTTATCGACCAATTGACCAAAAACATGAGCCAATGGAAGCCAAGAAACATAACGTTCACCTTGTGAAAATTGAAAAGTATTCCCAACTGACTCCAATTCAAACATCCAATTTTTATGAGTGAGTTCAACTCCTTTTGGATTTCCAGTTGTACCTGATGTATAAATTAAAGAAGATGTACTTTCTTCTGATATTCCATCAATTCGAGTGAGAACTTCAGATTCATTAATATTTTGTCCGCGTTCTATAAATGCATCCCAAGTAATTGCTTTTTCATGATTCAATGTATCAACACCTTTCATCATGACCACAGTCTCAACTTTTTCAAGACGATCGATTATATTTAAAAATCGATGATTTGGCATTTTAGCTGTTTCATCATTATCGCCTGGATTATTCCCTACAAAAACAATTTTGGAATCTGAATTACCAACCACCCACTCTACTTCTTCAGATGAACAAGTATGATACACGCCAACGCTTACAGCATTTAGCATTTGTGATGCTATATAACATCCATACCATTCTTTTCGATTATAACTATAAATACTGATTTTGTCATCAATCTGCAATCCTAATGATAAAAGTGATTTTGAGATTTTCATGGAAAAATCAAAAAACTCAGACCAGGTATCAGTTTCCCAATTTCCTTGGCTGTCTTTTACTGAAATAGCTGGCTCATCAGAATATTGATTTGCGTTATTAATTAACATTTTTGGTGTATTCATCTTATTTCATCCAATTTATTTTTTAGAAATTACATCAACATTGCTATTGATTGATATTCTGAATTTAGTTCTATTTAAAAGATATATCAATTTTATCAAAACCATACCCTTGACTATTTATAATAAAGACTAATAATTTCCAGCTTATCATTTAATGAAAGAATGCCGGTGTGGCGGAATTGGTAGACGCGATGGATTCAAAATCCATTTCTCGTAAGGGAGTGGGGGTTCGAGCCCCTTCACCGGTACATTTTTTCAATTTTTCGCCTATTTTTTCAACCCCATATTTCCCTTGACTTACATCGAATAAACCAATACTTTAACCATTGAAGGTGCTGGTTTGGTACCTTTGGTATGTGGAAGGGGTAGACGTTCACGGGGTCCGAGGCCTTAGTGAAGTCTGCCCCACTTTTTTATATACAAATTCCAAATACTTTTTTTAAATATTTTGTATATACAGTTATTATTCAACTTACTATAATATAATAAAAGTACAACTTAAGAGACGAAATTTATTTTCCAGATAAAAACAATCTTTATTTCATCTATAATTCAATTATACAAAATCAGTAATTAATCCAATTATTATGTAGGTAGGCTATTTAGTACGATTTCAGGAATTTTCAATATGTCATTGACGGAGATTTCTTGTTTAGTCTGTAACCGTCCAATTGTACTACATGGAATACCATTCGTCATACAAATACGTTGAAACTCCATTAATTCTTTTTCTCCCACAACTACCAATGCTGCACCAAAAGATTCACCAAACAATAACTCTTCAGATTTAAGTTTTCTAGAAATATGTGTTTTAATTCCATATTTTCTCTCAAGAGCCAAATACATAGATAAAAGAGAAATTGCTAACCCACCTTTAGAAATCGTAGTGACTTTTTTAATCACATCTGTTGAAACAGCTTGCACCAGAGTTTGATTTATATTGTATTCCATTGTACTATCAAATACAGGCGCGTTATGTTCAATAGTTTGCCCAGTCAAATCCTGAAATAGAGAATTTTCCAATTCTCCCTTTACACTTCCTAATAATGAAATAAAATCACTATCTAAAATTTCTGACCCTGAATGTTCTGATTTATTTCCTATCGCTATAATTTGATGTTGGTTTGGTAGAAGCTCTTTATTTAAATAGTTTTTATTCACATTTTTGAAACCAAAAGAACTAATTACAGATTGCTGTCCCGTTAAAAACTGAGAATTATCGATATTAGATATTAAACTTAAAGATTCAATGTTAGATCCCATCATGGCCATCTGTCGCACCACATTCGCTATAGATCGAGTTCCATTAAATAAAGAATGTTCAAAGGATTTAATAGTTTGATGCCTAACAATTTTTACATTTCGCTTAAAACCTTTTTCAATAATCGCGTCAGGTTTAAGAGTTAGATTTCCTTTTACTATCATTTCTTTGACAATTTTTAAGGTATTTATTTTTTTAGATTTTTTTGAAAAATTCGATTTGGAATTGATCTCATTTTCTAGTTGTTCATTTTCTTTAGCATGAATGGATATTCTAGTGATCGATACAGGCCATTTCCTTTCTTGGTCATCTCCAAAATTTAACGTGTGAAATAAATCATCTTCAATGGACCCTATTCTATCATAAACATATCCCTGCTCACTCAACAGTCTATTTAGCTCATTATCACGCCTTCCGTTCGATAAAAAAAGAATATCACCTCTTTTATACTTATTCGGAAATTTTATATTGAGAGATACTTTCTGTGGTACTAAAGATAATATACGCCTTAAATCATTTCCACAATTGCCACTGAGTGATAAGCCTGTTACAAATGGATTATAATTTTTAATAATATTCATAATCCGCTTTTCATTCATTAAAGATTTCCCGGGTTTTGGAATGGAAACATATCCAAAAAGTTGTCCTGGTATTATCTTTTGTGAAAAAGACTCCTTTTCCATACTAGCAACAACAATCACTTTACCGGTTTTTTGCTTAGGTGCATCATGTGAAAAATAATGAGTTAAGCTTGGAGAAAAAGATTCCGTCATTTTTTCTTCAAAATATTGAATATTAGCCAAGCATACTTTAGATGGTTTAAATAACCAAATATAAGATAATTGAATCGGCCAAGATCCATGTAATACACAATTTCTAATTAAGTAATTTGGGGATATCCAATGTCCCGAATCTTTTACATCTCTAATTTCAATTTTTACATTTTGATCCACAGGGCCAATTTGTTGTACAAAACGGGGTGGCAACATTTCGCGCTGGTGTAAAACGGGTTCAAGAATTTGATATAATATTTTTAATTCTTTTTTTGACGGGTTACGACTTAAAGACCGTTTAATAAATTCAAGATCAAGGGATGAAAACAATTTCATTTATTTTGCCAATCTATTTTATTAATGATTGATTCCATATCACCCCAAGAAAATCCCTTTCTCATTAATTGATTTACCAATTTGTTTTTTTCATTTTGAGTCTTATCCTTATTCTTTAATCTTTTATTTGTAATACCTTGAATAAGTGATTCTGGTGGATTTTCGTCATACAATTTATCTAAAATGGGTTTAAGAATTTGATTTGGGATTCGATGATGATAGAATTCATTTAAAACCAATTTCCTTCCCATCTGTTTATTACATATACAATGCTTCGCAAACATTTTGGCAAATTCGGTATCATTAACATAGCCTTTTTCTTCAAATTCTACCAATATGGGGCTAATAACATTTTCGTCATACCCCTTTTCTTTCATTCTTCTCATTAATTCTGCACAGCTACGTTGTCGGTAACTTAATAAATTTAGAATTAAATTTTTAATTTTGATTACCGATTCATTCGATAATATTTCCTGGATTTCTTTCGGATTAAGCGATTGACCAACTGTTAAGGGAGTAGAAAGAAAAACGTCTTCGGAAATTCCAAAGACGTCTCCTGATTCTAATTGAATTGTTAATCGATTATTCCGTCGTTTTTGCGGACTTATTGATATAATTTTATTTGTCAGATTCGTCATCAAGTCCCATAAAAGCTTTCACTTTATTTACGACACTATCATATACATCTTGATTATCCAATAGGAACGATTTTGCATTTTCTCTTCCTTGCCCTATTTTTGTATCTTCATACGAATACCAAGCGCCCATTTTCTCCACGATATTTCCTTCTACAGCTAAATCAATTATATCGCCTACAGTAGAGATTCCTTGACCATACATTATATCGAATTCAGATTTTTTAAATGGGGATGCAACTTTATTTTTTACCACCTTAACTCTTACTCGACTTCCAACCATATCAGTTCCATCTTTAATAGTTGTAATTCGTCGGATTTCCATCCTAACTGATGAATAAAATTTAAGTGCACGACCCCCTGGAGTGGTTTCAGGATTTCCAAATACAACTCCAATTTTTTCACGAATTTGATTAATAAAAATCACACACGTGTTCGATCGACTTACAGTTCCTGTTAATTTCCGTAATGCTTGTGACATGAGTCTTGCTTGAAGTCCCATATGAGATGCACCCATATCTCCTTCTAATTCAGCTTTTGGAACTAAGGCTGCCACAGAATCGATTACAATCACATCCATAGCGCCACTTCGAACCAATGTTTCGCATATTTCTAAAGCTTGCTCTCCCGTATCAGGTTGAGAGATTAATAACTCTTCGATATTTACACCCAATCTTTTTGAATATTCTGGATCAACTGCATGTTCGGCATCAATAAATGCAGCAAAACCACCTGCCTTTTGAGCTTCGGCAACAATATGTAATGCTAAGGTTGTTTTACCAGATGATTCTGGACCGTAAATTTCAATAATTCGACCTTTTGGAACACCACCAACGCCCAAGGCTACATCCAATGATAAACATCCTGTTGAAATAACATTATCCATTATACGTACTTCGTTATCGCCTAAGCGCATGATGGCACCTTTTCCAAATTGTCTATCAATTTGAGTGATTGCTAATTCTAACGCTTTTGCTTTTTTATTTTCTACTGCCATGATAACTCCATTATTATTTTAAGTAAACTATTTTCTGAGATTTCTGAAACATTTTCTTTCCTTCGGTTGAAATAGCTTTCATCCTGACAATATACATTCCACTAGGAACTTTTTGTCCGTTGTCTGTCAAGCTATTCCATTGAACTTGATGAAAACCAGCCTGAAAATTATCAAACTGTAATGATTTTACCAACTGTCCCATGACATTATAAATGTCGAAAATGACATCAGAATTTAACGGTAAAGCAAAGGGAATAGTAACAGTTGGATTGAATGGGTTTGGGAAGGCTGCGTTGAGTTGGTAGTCTTTGGGGATGAGTTCTGACACAAGCTTCCAACTCGGTCTTTGTTGCTGAACCCAAGCATAAATTACATTAGACGTTAGACTATGATGTCCTTCAGTATCTACAACCTTTACTTCGTAGAACTTTTGAAAATCCTGACTCTCTTCCTTTGGTGAACCCTGTTTCCAAAGACGAATATTATCAGGGTCTTCAAAATGGGTTATAACATAGTGATGGTCTAAAACATTTGTCGTTAAAGTTGCTCCCCAAAGGATTGGCGTCATATCTAACTCATTATAGGTATATATTTCATAGGAAAGAACAGCATCATCCACATCTGGTGCTTCCCATTCTATCAAAGGATGATCTCCAATCTCTATAGTCTCTGAAAAAGAAATTATAACAGATGGAAGTTGATAATAAAAAGCTCCTATATCCATCCTAGTTCCGTCTGGGTCTTGGTCGTCCATATCAGTTTGCCATGTGATTCCATTATCATTATTATCAGGATCACCATTATCTATAGCGATTGACCCTGGAGATAACTGAAACGAAGTTAGACTCATATTCGAGTCCCCATATTGATTTCCTACACTTGTGCATTTACTCGGGTCATCGATTATGTTAAGATCTTCATTCTCATCAAAAACATTATAATCCAGATGATGTCCACCGAACGTATAACTCAGGTTAAGAACGGCACCTACTTGATTTTGCTTAAAAATTGAATTTTTTATAGAAATAACAGCATCTACAGCAGCATTGTCATTACTTCTATAAACACCTATTCCATTTCCATAAAAAGTACAGTTGTTTATTAAAACATCTTCATTAAAATCCATGTACCCATTGATCGCAATAGCAGTATCAGCATGGGTTATCACCGTATTATTTACGGTAAGAGTCCCATCATCAACATGAATTCCTGCCCAGAATTGGGTTGCACTGCCTAATAATAGTATTGGGTCTGCCGGTGTACCATTAATTTGAAAATGGGCTCCATTTTCAATGATAAATTTGCGACCGGGATTTAAGGTATAATGTGCACCCGGTGGAATAGAATAATCCTGTGTAATTATGATGGGATCAGAAATAACAATTGCATCACCTGTCCCTTCAAGCATGTCCACATAAACAGCAGACAAAGTACCACCTGAATTTAAAACTGAAATGGATGTTTCTCTTGAATTAGGAGAATCGATTTGAATATCTTGTGTATTCGTTTCCCAATAAGCAAAAATAAATATGGAATTTGACCCAAAATAATATTGCGGTGTTTTTGCAATTTTTTCATTAGATGAAGATGAAACAATTACCGAATTATCTATAAGATTAATTGTCCCCCGTATTTCACCATTAGGAGCACTGTCATTGTAGGTAATCGTTTCATTTATTAAAGATAATGAATGATGGACTGCATTGATATCTGCACCCTCATGAAACACAACCTTAATTTCATGTTGAGTGGGATCATTATTTTCTATCGTGCAATTATCATAATCCCATTCTGAAAAGAGTGAATATTGCTTTTCATAGTCATACGCTGAAAGTAAATGAACATTTGGAGATTTTAGGCGGTAGATGGGATTATCGGGGTGGAATGTACTATTTTGATTTAGAAAAACCTGGATGTTTCCATTTTCATCAGTCTGTTCGCTTAAAGGACGAAATTCATCGGGCTGAATCCATTCTTCAGGGTCTGCATCAGGGTTTTCTAAATACCAAGGATCGTAGAGATTTATTTGCACAGGACTCAAAAAAGTGATTTGGCTTTTACTTTTAAAATTGGCAATTAGTCCTTCACTTATTCTAATTTGATCCATCTCAAAATCTGTAATTTGTAAATTATATAACAAGCTATTCCACCATCGATGATGATACATTTCGTTTTGGAAATCGTGAGGATATACCGTATTACTAGAGTTTAATTCTGCCCAAAATGATAGCCCCGAGTTAACTGTTACATGCTCGTTAGTCAATATATTTATTATTGTTAGTTGACCGCCAAGATTTTCAAATGTTACTTCATTTCTGTTTTCTGCCAATACTCTATATAAATCTTGAGGAAAGAGATTATATACAACAGTTCTCATTACATTTACCTGTTCACTTGTAAATTCATCTCTGCAGTCCTTGTGGGAGTAAGACATTGTGTTACTTGTAGATGGTTGATACTGCTGTGTATTATTACAAATATCGTAACCTATCGTTTGCAGGTTTATTTGGCAATTCTCATCAACTTTATCAACAATTCCTGGATCGGCAGCCGTAGTACATAGCTGGTCGCCAACATACTCGCAATTGAAGCATTCATCGGTACTATCCCTCGTTACAAACTCATTTCCAAATTGAAGTTCATGTGTATGATATAACCCTAAGCAATGACCTATTTCATGAGCAAAGGTTGAATAATTAATCGCTGTATTATTAACGATAATTAAATCTGTACAGCCAATTGATTCTGACCTTGACACACCACTCCCAATATAATACACATCTAATAGAGTCGGATTATCATTTATATCAAGAAGCGTTTCTTCTTCATTCTCAGTCATTGATTCATAAAAATTGGAATCATCAATATAATCTATAGACGGATCCAACTGAAAGAATATATTAGAATTATTTAAATTGAAAATACTTTGAGCATTAAAAATAGATGTTTCAATGTCAGAAAGAGAAATCCCACCAGAACCGTTATTTTGTCTAACTATATGAGCACGTATCCAAATTGTTAGCTCTTCATCACTATTAACTATTGGCAAATCACTTAATGAGAATATTCCTTTTGCTAAATAGTATTCATCATTACTGGGTGTTCTGCATTCATTATTTTCCCCATTAATGAAAGATAAAAAAATAGATACTATTAAAATATATTTTCTTTTCATTTAAAAGCCCACTATGTTATTATTGATTATCTGTGCCCTCTTAAAATAATACCTTTCCAAAATACGTTTTCAACTTGAAAACCGACCATAACTGCCAAATCTCCTTTTAAATCACCTCTTATAGATTTGAAATTATATTCTGGATAAAAATGCTCATCCTTGTGCCAACGCATCCCATTATAATGAACATAAGTCATCCCTGAGCCAAAAAATAGAAGATCATTTGACCCATTAGACCCTATGGACAAATAGCCTCTTTCGCCCATTTTAACTTCTTCATTTGTTAAATAGGTAGAATGTTTAGAAAAATAATTGTATTTCCAAACGCCACCACCCGTTGCAAAGTAAACCGTATCATCAACAATATGACTGCTCCAAATTCTACCAAACTCATCAACATCGGGTTCACGCAAATCGGTATAAATTAATGTGTTGATTTGGTTTTGTGCAATTTCCAATGCAACAGAAGCTGTTACACCAAACATGTTTGTATACCCTGTGATAAAAATATAGTCTCCATCTATTGTTCCATCTATATCAATCAAATCCACATCCGTCCCACTTTCCATCTTGATAAACTCATTCCCATTATAATGGACTATGCTACCCTTTCTTCCCACAAAATACATATTATTAGAAGATGTGCCCCAAATAGCGTTTATATAGCCTGCATCAATTCCCATATCATGCAGCCGATATAATGTCCATTCGCTCCCATCCCAATACGTCGGATAACCACCACAAGAAACCCAAATATCATTTTCATTAAAATATTGGATACTGTTTATTATTGCCCCCACAGCGTATACTAATTCTAAATCCCATTTTAGTCCATCCCACTTGGCAAGATTATACCAACCACTATCAGTTATTATTTCTCCCACAACCCAAATATCATTCTCGTCAACAATCCATACATCATTCAAATAACTACCGTATTCTCCCAGCGTATCAATCTCCCAGGTAAAGTTATGGCTGGTAGTATCCATGGTGGTTACAGTCAAGGTTTCGCTTTCGCCAATTCGCTCTGTTCCATTTTTCCAATAACCCTTGTAGGTGTAGGATGTGTTTGGGTTCAGTCCCGTGTCTTTTAAAAGTGTGTCCGATTGAAGTGAAAGCGTTTGAACGGTGGAATCATC
>JABIHN010000059.1 GCA_018649625.1 Fidelibacterota bacterium
CAAGCGCTTAAATTATATAATACACTATCAGTACCAACCCCTAACGGACTAAAAATAATATTTGCTAAATGTCCCGATCCTAATAAATCAGTTTCAATTGTATCTAAAAAGTAAGTATAAATATCAACTGTATTTGTTCCATCAAAAGTATAAGTAAATAAAGGTGTGGCCTGACTCGTATCCGTAATAAAAAGTCCGGGAGTGATAGTATCAAAACTTAAAAATGATTGTGGAAAATCTAATTGTAAATGGACACCGGCAAAAGATTTCATTGAGTCCGGATTGAAAACTATAAAGGATTCTACTATTACAGTTTCTGTGGATGCTTTTGTCTGAGTTAAAGGATAAAAAGTAAGAGTTGGAGCACCAATTCCCTTTTCATTATTAGCTATAAAATCAACAGGATTATCAAATTCCTTATCGTAAATGGTACAAGATCCAACACCTAGAAAAACTATAATAAGTCCATACAGGGTTTTCACTTCTTATCCTGCTGTATTTGGTTTTTGTGATTCCCATTTTTGATAGATATTCTTATAAGGTCGAGGACCAATAATCCATGCATGAATACTATTTGCAACCCATCCTGTTCCGGTTGCTCCTGCAAATGCGATAGCTAGTTCACTATATTTTTTATGTTTTTCCCAATCGATTTCAGCCTGAGTTCGAAAACCAGTAACTTTTTGAACATCATCACTACTTCCATACAAATTTAAATTTTTCAAAAAACTTTTTGCAGCTTCATCATATTTTAAATAACTAAACAATATAGCCAAACTCAGAGTTGATTCTGTCCCTGCCCATACTTTTGAAGAAATTTTCTTTCCTGAATATGATTGCCCCCATCCAGGTGCAACCAAACTTCGCATTGCTGCGCCCAGGGGTGTTTTTTTTAATTCAATATCTTCGGGGTCTGAAAACATGATGGATTCCCTATTCAATTGCCATTCATTATCTAAAATTCCAGCAACATTTCCAATCCACATGTTTAATTCATTTATTTGTCCATTTAAATAATTAATTAAATCAACTTTACGTCTGTGGATTAAGCCTCCAGATCTTGTGTTAAATAATTGCCCATCCAAAGTAAATCGATTTTTATCGTGTTTAATTCGGTTATACAAAATATAATCCACATTATGCTTTTCACCCAAATCTCTAATTGTTACCATATAACTCGAAGCAGGGTTCTCATATTCATCAATATTTTCAAAGAGGACATGAAAGGTAGAATCAAATTCAAAAATTGAATTGGAAAAGGTATTAACCATTGTTGAATCAACATTGGACAAAGAACGGTCAAAATGATTTAAGACTAAAAATGTAGGTCTAAAATCATTTCCAAGTAAAATACTCAGAGATAAGATTAAAAAAAATGCAAACTGATTTTTCATTTTTTAATCTTCGGAAAGAGATTTTTTTAAATAATAATTAAACTTTTTGGGTTCATCGACATGAATGGTCTGTTCATCAACGATTTCCCCTAATTTGAACACTCGAAGGAGATGGTCTCCAGCTTCAATATTTAATCGAATAAATTTATTATCCCATTGTTGAGTCCCATTCAATTCAAAGACCAATCCAACTTCTTCTGTTTTAAATTTTATTTGATAAATTGGATTCAGGAAGAAATCAAGATGAACTGCCTGCGAAGGGTTTACTATTATGTCATAAACTAAAGGCGCATATCCTTTCTTATTAATTTCAAATTTATGGACACCGGGAGAGATTCTCTCATTTTTTATAGGTGATTCCCCCATAAGGATACCATCCAATAAAACTTTAACTTTCTTTGGAATTGTATTTACGCTCAATTTTACTTGTCCATTTAAATAGACAGGAAGTAATAGTATGAATACAAGCGATTTATAATTCTGTATCATTATCACCTCCTTTTTTAAATATATTATTTAAATCAAGTAGAAATACATCCGATCGATAAACCCATCCTTCAATTTCTACCTTTTTCTTATTATTAAGCTCAACTTCAATTGATCCATTATATTCTCCCGGAGTAACTCGCTTGACTGAAACAGCCTCACCTTTTTCTAATAGAAAAATAGTTTTCGAACCAATATCCGGTTTTTCTCGAAAATGAACATTATCTTTATTTGTTAAATAAAGCGGGTCAACTAAATCTCCACTTGGCCCAACACCTACATTTTCAATTAATTTAAAAGATTGAGAAAAATCCAACTTTTGTTTATGTGGTTTGAAAATTAAATTATTTCCAGCAACCAATCTGACATGTTTAGCATATTTATATTCTCCCGGGATCGCGAGTTGATAAAATCCTGCTTCATTGGTTTTTATTTTTTTAATCTCATTATCAAAGTTCTGTAATGAAACATCTACCCCAACTAAATTTCTACCATTTTTATTTAAAAATACAGTTCCTGAAACTATTAATTGTTTCATACGAATTACTTTAGGTGGTAATTGAATTTTGCCAAACCGAATCCCTTGAAAACGAACACTTACAGACTCAAAATTTGTATCTTGTGGTATAATTTTTATAAGGTTTGATTTAGAATGTATATCCAAAACTCCTTGTGGAAGATATACAACAAACACATGTGGTGACTCTTGTAAAATAGAGATAATTGGGTTTAATGTGTCGCCTTGAGCATAAACTTGAAATGATATAATATCAGGGACGCCACCAGGATAAGCTAGAGGCAATTGAACTTCAATCTCTCCATACTCATAAGTAACAGAAATTAAAGGTTGCCTGTTATTATAAATGACATCAGGATACAATGGACCTCTAATCATAGAACAACCCGATATGAGTAGCGCAAATGAAAGAACTCCTCCGACGATAAACAAACGACTAAATGTATGTTTTAGCATATCCCTAAATTTAGTTCTGTATTTTGGATTTGTCAGTCTGACAGTTCAAAAAGTTTTCCAAAATATTTTTGGAAATATCAAAAGAATTTTCATCTATAATTATAGGTATCTAGTAATAAAACGTATTATTTTTTTTGTCCAGTTTGTATAGGGCGGGAATACTAAACTTATCATGCTCAATCTTCCGTTTTTCAACATTGCTCTTTCATTTGAAAACGATAGAAATCCTTCATAGCCATGCGTTTTACCAAACCCACTTGTATTGACACCTCCAAATGGAAGCTCTAAATTAGAAAAGTGGGAATTAACTTCATTGATAACCATTCCTCCGGACGATGTATGTTGAATCACATTTTCAATATTCTTTTTTGAATTCGAAAACATATAAAGTGCTAACGGTTTAGGTCTCGTATTAATTATAGCTAAACAATCTTCAATAGATTCAAAAGAAATGATTGGTAATAATGGACCAAATATTTCTTCATTCATAATTTTCATATCTGACGTTACATTATCAAGTAAACTTGGTTCAAAAAATTTATTTTCTTCATTTTTTCCACCACCATGCGCAAGGGTAGCGCCTTCATCAATTGCATCTTCAAGTAATGAGTTAATGCGATTCCAATGATGAGAATTCACGATTCGACCAAAATCAGGAGATGAAATTTTCTTTTCCATTGTTGACCCAAAAACTTCATTTAATCGATGAGACATTTTTTCAATAAATGCATCTTTTACACTATGATGAATTAATATATAATCTGGGGCTATACAAGACTGGCCTGCATTTAGACATTTACCCCAAGTTAATTTTTTAACAGTCATATCTAAGTGAGCTGTTTCATCAATAATTGTTGGAGATTTGCCTCCTAATTCAAGTGTGATTGACGATAAATAGTTTGCTGCTGCCCGCATAACAATTTTCCCAACTGCAGGGCTTCCTGTAAAAAAAA
Source organism: Fidelibacterota bacterium (assembly GCA_018649625.1). GTDB lineage: Bacteria > Fidelibacterota > Marinisomatia > Marinisomatales > UBA1611. The sequence continues at coordinate 3,807 of JABIHN010000059.1, forward strand.
TGTGATTAAATGGTAATTCAAGCAATGATTGCGCAACCTCTGAATTACCTATAAACACAGATACAAAATCCGGTTCAAATAGGTCAGAAATCATTTGTTCAATCAAGGCACTTACATTTGGAGTCATTTCAGATGGCTTGATAATTACACGGTTTCCAGCTGCCAACGCTGAAACCAATGGCCCCACAGTCAAATTGAACGGGAAATTCCAGGGTGAAATAATAAGAACCACTCCTTTAGGTTCAAGATGTACCCAGGATTGAGCCGTCATAAGTGTAATTGTTGATACACCTTTTCTTTTTGGACTCATCCACTGATGTAATTTTTTTCGAGCCAGTTTTATTTCTGACATAACATACCAAACTTCAGCTAAATCAACTTCAGGTTTTGGTTTCCCTAAATCTTGAAAATGTGAATCAACAATTTCTTGATGATGGGATTGAATCCATTCTTCTAATTTTACTAATTGCTGCAAGCGTACTTTAATAGGAATAGGTCCTATTGCTTTTCGCTGAGATTCAAATGTTGAATTTATATTATTAGAATGGTTCATTTATTTGATATGATTAATCGAAAACTACAAGAAAATTGAAAAAAATGGAACTATTCAATCTACAGAAACATGATTTATTGTTTTATCCTGGATTATTCGCCACAAAATGCCCC
>JABIHN010000060.1 GCA_018649625.1 Fidelibacterota bacterium
AAATTGGGTAGGGGATGGGGTGCTTTTTCATCCACAATCAGTGAAAGCCAAAAGCGAAGTCGGGCAATGTCCACAGCACCTTTTTCAATATCCACACCATAAATAGAGTTTTGGATAATCCCTCGTTTTACTTCTGCTGGGTCCAATGTCCAATCCAAAGTCATTTTGGCTCTGTAAATCATTTGTAAAAGTCCCATAGGGAATGCCCCAGAACCAATAGCAGGATCACAGATTTTTACTTTGTCTAATAATTCTTCAATCTGTTTAGCATTTTGTAAAATATAATTATCTGAGTCATTTTCATCCCCTCTATCAAAAGTGCGGATAAAATTTTCGATGGCCAAATTCCCCTCTTTCAGAGGGGCTTCACGGAGTGAAGGGGTGTTTTTATTAGTATCTTCATGCACTATAGGGGTGTTCATAAAACCAATACAAATCTCACGTAAACTATCCATCACACCATCTAAATTCTTTTTGATATCCAAATCATCAAAATGGATAACTTTTAATTCAAGACTTTTGAGATACTCATTCCGTTTTTGGTCATACTCAAATTTATCATTATGACTATCACCATCAATTTCAACAACTAGGTTTAATTCAGGGCAATAAAAATCTACAATATAATTACCAATTATTTTTTGTCTATGAAAATCTAAGGACAAAAACTGCTTACTTTTAATTTGATTCCAAAATAAAACTTCGGACAACACACCTGCTTTTCGTAATTCTTTGGCTCTTTCTTTTAGTTTTGGGTTGTAGGGGAGTTCTTTATATTTTTGAAATACTCCATCTGCTTCGCTTCCACCTTTTGGGGATGAATTCAACACCCCGTCCGCTTCGCGTCCACCCCTCTCAAGAGGGGAATTTATGAGATGCGTTTTTAAATATTGAATCAACGATTCTTGACACATATACTGCACAATAGGTTTTGGGGTATAGAATGCACCTTTATCTTTATTATCTTCTAGTAAATTTTCAAAAATATGTCCCAGCATTTCAGGGTCAATCCCCACTTCGTGGTCGTTGGGGTCATTCTCATCAATAGTAAAATTATATTCACCAAAAAAGTTGAACAGATTTTCAAAATGTGTAGCCGGAAAATCCATTTGCCGAATGGCTTCACTATCTGCTTCAAACAAACCACCATTCAAATAGGGGATACGAGTTTGGGTGAGTTCAAAAATATCGTTATCCCTATTCGGTGTATTTAAGGCATCAAAAAGTGGAGCTAAATAATTTCTGTGAAATTGTTCTTGACTGGCAGACTCAAATAAACTTTTGCAGAATGTATGGTCGCCATTTTTCCATTCAGAATTATCAGCAGAACAACCCATCCAAGCTTTCTTTTGTAGGAACTGCAAGAATACCATTCGCCCCAATAGTTTCTTTACAAAATCCCGTGCTTGTTTATTATCATTTTCAAATACCGATTCTAAATATGCAGATGGATTGTGGATTTCAACTTCTTTCCATTTTCCACTGACTTTCTTAAATCGCTTCCCTGTAATAAACTGGACAAAATTTTCGTAATGCTCTTTATATTTGTTGAAGAATTCTTTATTTAGTTTTTCGACGGAGAAGGCATCTACTACATTTTCTAATGCGATGGTATCTTTATTCTCATGCAATTTGAAAAAACGATCTGCTGGCGTTCTGCAAGATTCGTTGGGTCCCAAAACATAGGTGTATCGTTTGGGTTCGGTTTGCTTCGTAACCATTTGCATCTTGTCGTCAAATTCAGTTTCTTTCGCCGTAAAGGTAAAACGATAATCTTCTGCATCTGAAGCGAAGACAGCCAATACGCCATGGGTTGTAGCTTGATCGATATATTTTGCTGTTAGATTTCGGAGCTCAACGCGGTTACGTGCAACACTAATATTCTCTTTGAGTTGAATATCAAAAATGGCCAATGTTTTACCATCATTTAAACGCACATTACCCAGTTGGCGAAAGGATTTTACTTTTTCATTTGCAACAGGAATTTCTTGTGGAATTTGAAACAATGCTACATTCGGAAAAATAAATCGTAAAATTTCTTTCCAGTTCTCAGGATTATATTGTTGAGATAATTTTTGTTTGAGTTGGGCTTTATCCATGGTAATCCTTAAATGATATTCTTATTGACTAAATTCACAATAACTTTAATAATTGTATCTTTTTCTTCGGGTTTACTTTGAGCAATTAAAACGGTAAGAGCAACCAAAGTTGTATCAGGTAATCGCTTAC
>JABIHN010000061.1 GCA_018649625.1 Fidelibacterota bacterium
ATTTTTTCATTGTGACGTTTGAATTCTTTTTTGTTTCGTTTAACAATTTTGATCAACATATCCATTACAGCAAGATCCTTCCAACCAAAAGGAGCCTTACCAAAGTTCTTTATTACATCGTCCAAAGTAAAGGATGAGCCAGTTCGATCAACCCAATTATTTATTTCATTTTCGGCAGATGTTAAATCGCCTGGCAGTGCCGTTTGCTTATCATTCGCAGATATTTTGAGCTGATCATTTGTTTGTGCATAGTTGTTCGATAAATGATGTTTTTTATATACTGATCCAAAATGAATCTTCAATGCCTCTTGGTATCGAAGCTTTGGTTCACTTATTCTTATTTCAGATGCATCAATTACACTTTGTGCAGAAATAACAGGAGAAATTTTAAATATTTCTTTAAACTGGATTTTTAATTCGTCTAATTTGGTTCTGTTTCGATAGGCAAATTCATCAAGTGTTGTTTTTCTAACTCCTGTTGCCGTATCCGAATGTTGACGAATGTATTTTGCAGTTTTTACATAAAGAGTGAAATCATTAAGCAGATTTATATTTTTGTTTAGGGGAACATTTAAACAAATAACCATATCATCTTTGTTCATGCCCATTGCTTTGCTATGAATATCTTCATTATCAAAAAAGTTGAAGTTCACATTTACATCACCATTTGGATAAATTTGTTTATTATCAAATGACAATGCCAAATTGAATGAATTATTCTCAAAGGAAAACTTCCGCTGAAGACCCATCATATCCTGAAATATATCTTTCTCCAATTTTGTAAGTCGATCATCAGTATTTACGACTGTATTTTTAATTAGATTTGCAACTTCAATTTCATCTTCTTTAAAGAAATGGTATTGACCGTCTTCTTCCCGAATGATATTATTTTTGAGTAATTTATCAAGAACGCCCTGTATATCACTTTGAAGCTCTAATTTATTTACATCCGGTTGATCCATCAACAATACAGTTAAATTGTCCAAGGTTGTTGGAAAAACAATTTTCATTTCATCTAATAAATTTGAAATCATAAATAACACATATACAACACGCTCTTCAAATGATCCAATATTCACAAAATCCAAGTCTAACGCTCTACGGATAATTTGCATAGCAGAGTTAGTCAAATTTTTCCTTAACTGCCCATTAAAAAAAGCATCAAAAGGAATGAAATACCCCACAGGATTGTCTGCTTGTTTTCCTATCGTATAATGAGTTATTCCAAGGATAGATCGCTCACTATTTTTAACACCTTTGTCAACATATCCTAACTTGCTAAACGAATCAAAAACTTCAGATATTAGCTTGAATTGATATGGAACAAAAGGATAAGACAATAAAAACTCATTATAATCTTCATACCCCCTATACAATTCATGTGAAAAGATGAATTGGTTTTGAACTGCATCTTTATTTTGATCGTAAAATGATTTTAATTCACCGATTCCATTTGAGCTCTTATCCAGAATTCTCTTTTTTGTAATGTAAGCTGCATCCTGACTCTGAAGTGAAATCTTTGTGTCAAAACGCCCTAATATTTTCCCGAATTGGTCTTTATCAATTTCATTGCTTCCAACTAATTGATCCAATGTTTGTTGGGCGGTGGTTGCCATCCAAATTTGGTTATTACAATTGGCACCAATCTCTTCAATAATAGTTTGGAGATTCAATAAAAGACTTGAGTTGTCTCCAACATATTGGCTCACTTCATCTATGAGAAACAATAATCGATAGTTATCTGGCCTTTCACTCAAATATTCCTTGAATTCAGGGATCAAATCGCCACTAATACTGATATCATCAGGGTTGTTTAATTTTTGTTTGAGAGAATCTAAATCTATGGATGGGTCAAGACTTTTAACAATGTCTAAAACGGTAGTGGATTTTAATGCAATTATTGTTGAAGCATTTTTATCCCAATTATCACCAATTTTCTTTGATATTTCTGTTTTAAATACATCAAATTTTCCAATCTTATCTAAATATTTTTCAACTAATAATGCCAAGGGAATACTTTTACTATTGTAACCTCTAAACTGATTGAATTGGTTGAATATTATTTTGGTAATCTTTTCCTTGTCATCTTTTTGTCCTGACACAGAATCAATATTAAACATAATGTTATCAATCTGTGATGCCTGCACTTTTTTCTGGATTTGTTTTATATTTGAAGGTGTGGCATCAGAAAACTCCGTCGCCATTTCCTGTGCATTTTTCATATAATGGTCAAACGCATCATCTGAAGTATTTGACTGGATACAATAGTAAGCATACTTAATAAAATGTGATTTTCCAGAGCCATAAAAACCGTCAATCCAAATCCCTGTTTTCCCTTCCTTTTTATTAAATACGTCATAGAGAAACGTATATAACTCATCAATAAGATCAGGTGTAAAAACATACTCATCAATCTCAATTTTAATCGTATTTGTATTTCTGTCTCCGACAACAATAGCAGGGTTAACAGCCCTATTTATATCTCTTGAAAAAAGTTGTTTTAAATTCATATTATTATTCCTACGGGTTTATTAATGTTGCGCGATAAATGTTTTCATCGTGAAATTCACCAAAAAGATGATAATTATTATTCTCATAATATCCAGGGAAGAATACAATCAATTTGTATCCCTTCACATGCTCTTCAAAATTCTTTAAGTAAGTGCTTGCTCTCAAAAAAGGAAAAATGGACCCAAACCCATAAAGCATAAGATAAACTTTTTTTAATTCACTAGGTTCTTTGAAATGCGTATTTGCTTTGGTATTAATATAATTAAAAAATTCTAAACTATTAGCCTTGTTGAAAAGAACATCTTTTATAGTATCAGACATCTCTTTTTCAGTATCATTTTGAGTAATTAAATCCAGAATACTTTCATCACCC